>CACYWG010000003.1 GCA_902778115.1 Oscillospiraceae bacterium
CTTGGCGCCGGTATTGTCGGCGACCTTCAGATAAGTTTCCTGCTGAATCATGGTGTCGCCTCCTTACTTAGCCTTCTCAACGATTTCGACCACGCGCCATCTCTTGTCCTTGGACAGGGGGCGGGTCTCCATCACGCGCACGATATCGCCTTCACGGCACTCGTTGTTCTCGTCGTGAGCCTTCAGGCGGTAGGTGCGGCCGATGATCTTCTTGTAGATCTTGTGGGCCACGCGGTCCTCAACGATGACGACCACGGTCTTGTCCATCTTGTCGGAAACAACCTTGCCCACGCGGACCTTACGGGAAGTAGTTCTCTCAGTATTCATTCTTTCTTACCTCCTCAGTTCTGCTTCTCACGAAGCACGGTCTTGACACGGGCGATGTCGCGGCGGACCGCAGAGATCTTCACGGGGTTGTCAAGATGATTGGTGGCATGCTGCATGCGGAGCATGAACAGGTCCTTCTTGAGGTCGGCGAGCTTCTTCTCGAGCTCTTCGACGGACAGGGAGCGGATTTCAGTTGCCTTCATCTTATTCACCACCATTCTCAGTCTCGGCGCCCTTCGCAACGATCTTGGTCTTGATGGGCAGTTTGTGGCTGGCCAGGCGGAGAGCCTCGCGGGCGGTCTCTTCGGGCACGCCGGCGATCTCAAACATCACTCTGCCGGGCTTGACGACGGAAACCCAGTACTCCGGGGAGCCTTTACCGGAACCCATACGGGTCTCGGCGGGCTTGGCGGTAACGGGCTTGTCGGGGAAGATCTTGATCCAGACCTGACCGCCGCGCTTGGTGTAGCGCGTCATGGCGATACGGGCTGCTTCGATCTGGTTGGAGGTGATCCAGCCGGGCTCCTGCGCGGCCAGACCGAACTCACCGTAGGTGACAACGTTGCCGCGGGTGGCTTTGCCCTTCATGCGGCCGCGCTGAACTCTGCGGTATTTGACTCTCTTAGGCATTAACATTAGTTGTTGCCTCCTTCCTTAGCGGGAGCAGCGGGGCGAGGGCCGCGGTTGAAGCTGCCCTGGCCGGCAGGTCTGCTGCCATAGCCGCCCTGACGGCGCTCACCGTTCTGGCCGCGGAAATCACGATTGTCGCGGTTGTCACGGTTGTAGCCGCCCTGACGACGGTCGCCGCCCTGACGGCGGTCGTCTCTGCGACGGCGCTCGCCCTGGGGCTTCGACAGGTCCATGGTGCGCGGGGTGGTGCGCAGGGTCTGGGAGAGGACTTCGCCCTTGTAGATCCAGACCTTGACGCCGATGCGGCCGTAGGTGGTGTTCGCTTCGGCAAAGCCGTACTCGATGTCGGCACGGATGGTCTGCAGGGGGATGGTGCCCTCGTGGTAGCACTCGCTGCGGGCGATCTCGGCGCCGCCCAGACGGCCGGAGCACTTGACCTTGATGCCGCGGGCGCCCATACGCATGGCGCGGCCCATGGCGTTCTTCATCGCACGGCGGAAGCCGATGCGCTTCTCCAGCTGCTGGGCGATGTTCTCAGCGACGAGCTGGGCGTTGATGTCGGGGGTGCGGACCTCGACGATGGAGAGAGCGACGGGCTTGCCGATCAGCTTCTCGACTTCGAGGCGCAGGCGCTCGATCTCAGCGCCGCCCTTGCCGATGACGACACCGGGGCGGGAGCAGTGGATATAAATGCGGACCTTGGCAGAATCGCGCTCGATCTCGATGGTGGGAACACCAGCGGAATAGAGGGTCTTCTTCAGGAACTCGCGGATCTTGTGATCTTCAACGATCAGGTCGCCGACCTTGTCCTCGCGGGCATACCAGCGGGAATCCCAATCCTTGATAACGCCGACACGCAGGCCGTGCGGATTAACTTTCTGTCCCATAATTCTGCCTCCTTCCTTCAGTCTCTCTCAGCCACGCCGATGACGATGTGGCTGGTGCGCTTGTTGATGCGGTACATGCGGCCCTGCGCTCTGGGCATGCCCCTCTTGAGGATGGGGCCGGCGTTGGCGTAGGTCTCGGCAATGTAGAGCTTCTCGGGATCCATCTCGTACTTGGGACCCTCGGCGTTGGCCATGGCGCTCTTGAGCACCTTGATCATCAGCTCGCAGCCGGCCTTCGGGGTGTTCTCCATCAGAGCCATGGCTACGTTGGCGTTCTTGCCGCGGATCATGTTGCAGATGATTTCGACCTTGCGGGGAGAAATACGAGCGTATTTGTGCTCCGCACGGGCAATTTTCTTTTCGTCCATGGTTTCTCCTCCTTACTTACCGGTCTTGCTGCCGGCGTGGCCGCGGAAGGTGCGGGTGGGGGCGAACTCGCCCAGCTTGTGGCCGACCATATCTTCCGTGACGTACACGGGCACATGACGGCGGCCGTCGTGGACCGCGATGGTGTGTCCGACAAAGGACGGGAAAATCGTGGAGGACCGGGACCAGGTCTTGACGACCTGCTTGTTGCCGGTCTTATTCATCTCGTCGACTCTCTTCAGCAGCTCGGGAGCGGCGAAGGGGCCTTTCTTAATGCTTCTGCTCATGGATTGTTCCCTCCTTACTTCGCGTTGCGGCGCTTGACGATGAACTTATCGGTTCTGTTCTTCGTCTTGCGGGTCTTGTAACCGAGTGCAGGCTTGCCCCACGGAGTGACAGGGCCGGGACGGCCGATCGGGGACTTGCCTTCACCACCGCCGTGGGGGTGGTCCACCGGGTTCATGACGGAGCCGCGCACCGTGGGACGGATGCCCATGTGGCGTTTGCGGCCGGCCTTGCCGATGTGGACGTTGGCGTGGTCGATGTTGCCGACCTGGCCGATGGTGGCGTAGCAGTCCGAGGGCAGACGCAGGGTGACCATGTTGCCTTCCTTGGCCATCAGCTGGGCGGCGACGCCGGCGCTGCGGACGAGCTGGGCGCCCTTGCCGGGGTAGAGCTCAACGTTGTGGATAATGGTACCCACGGGGATGTTCGCCATCGGCAGCGCGTTGCCCGGCTTGATGTCGGCGTTGGGAGAAGCGACGACGGTGTCGTCGACCTTCAGGCCGACCGGAGCCAGGATGTAACGGCGCTCGCCGTCAGCGTACTCGACCAGAGCGATGAACGCGCTGCGGTTGGGGTCGTACTCGAGACGGATGACCTTGCCCTCGGCGTCGCGCTTGTCGCGCTTGAAGTCGATCACGCGGTACTTCTGGCGGTTGCCGCCGCCCTGGTGGCGGACGGTGATGCGGCCGTAGCTGTTGCGGCCGGCGTTCTTCTTGAGGACCTCGACGAGGGACTTCTCAGGCTTGACGTGCTTTTCCAGTCCGTCGAAGCCGGAGACGGTCATCTGACGTCTGGCAGGAGTAGTAGGTCTGTAAGTTTTGATAGACATTCTTTATTCCTCCTTAAACCATGCCTTCGAAGAGCTCGATGTTCTTGGAGTCGGCGCTGAGCTTGACGACGGCTTTCTTCCAGGAGGCAGTCTTGCCCATGGGGTAAGCGCCGGTGCGCTTGGCCTTGCCCAGGACGTGGGTGGTGGTGACCTTGATCACTTTGACGCCGAAGATCTCTTCGATCGCCTTCTTGATCTCGATCTTGTTGGCGTCCTTGGCAACCTCGAACGCGTACTTCTTGATGTCCAGGTCTTCCATGGACTGCTCGGTGATGATCGGGCGAATGATCACGTCATATGCGGTCTTCATCAGGCGAACACCTCCTCAATCTTGGCCAGGGCAGCCTTGTCGACGACCAGCTTGCCGCTCGTGAGAATCTGATAGGGGTTGAGGATCGTGGCGAAGGTGGTGCTGACGCCGGCGATGTTGCGGGCGGACTTGACGACCTTCTCGTCCACGGTCTCGGTGATGACGAGGGCCTTGCCTTCGACGCCGACCTTGTTCAGGAACGCGGCAAAGGGCTTGGTCTTGACTTCATCGACCTTCAGGCCGTCGATCACGACGATCTCATTGTCAGCGGCCTTGGCGGACAGCGCGGACTTGAGAGCCAGACGGCGGACCTTCTTGTTGAGGGTGTAGCCGTAATCGCGCGGCTTCGGCGCAAAGGCTACGCCGCCGTGATACCACACGGGAGAACCGGCATAGCCGGCGCGGGCGCGGCCGGTGCCCTTCTGGCGCCAGGGCTTGCGGGTGGTGTAGGAAACCTCACCCTTGGTGAGAGCGCTCTGGGTGCCCTGACGGCAGTTGGCCAGGTGATTCTTGACGGAATCATGCAGGACGCTCTTGTTCGGCTCGATGCCGAAGATGGCCTCGGAGAGCTCGATCTCGCCGATCTTCTCGCCAGCCATGTTGAACACGTTAGCTTTAGGCATTTATGCTGCTCTCCTTTCCTTACTTGGTTCTCGCGGAAGCCTTCTGCGGGTTGACACGCGCGGAGGCCTTCTGCGGGTTGAGGCTGATACCGGCGGCCTCGCCCTTCTTGACGGGCTGAGTCTTCACGGTATTCTTAATGTAGACGATTCCGCCCTTGGGGCCGGGAATGGCGCCGCGGATGGCGATGAGGTTCAGCTCCGCGTCGACCTTCACGACGTCCAGATTCTGCACGGTGACCTGCTCGACGCCCATGTGGCCGGCCTGCTTCTTGCCCGGGAAGATCCGGGAAGGATCGGTGCTGGAGCCCATGGAGCCCGCATGACGGTGCACGGGGCCGCCGCCGTGGCTGGTGGGGGTACGGCCCTGGCCGAAGCGCTTGATGACGCCGGCGTAGCCCTTGCCCTTGCTGATGCCGGTGACGTCGACCTTGTCGCCTTCTGCGAAGACGTCGGCCTTGACCACGTCGCCAACTTCCAGCTTGCTGGAATCCTCAAGGCGGAACTCCTTGAGATGCTTGACAAATCCCACGCCCGCCGCTTTCAGGTGGCCCTGCTCCGGCTGGCTGAGTTTCTTGCCGGCTACTTCTTCATAGCCGAACTGGACGGCGTCATAGCCTTCCTTCTCCTTGGTCATCTTCTGCACGACCACGTTCGGGCCGGCTTCGATGACGGTGACAGGAATGACCTTGCCCGCCTCGTCGAAGATCTGCGTCATGCCGACCTTCTTGCCGATGATGGCTTTCTTCATATTTTTTCCTCCTTCGGTTATTGGTTGCCCCGCTTGACCCGCCGTTTCCGGCGTCCAGAGGCTGGCAACTTAACCCGTCCGCATACGCAAGCTGCGGACAATGGGTCGTTGATGGGTTTCTTTCCTTCTTAGAGCTTGATCTCGATCTCGACGCCGGCGGGCACTTCAAGGTTCATCAGGGCTTCGACCGTCTTCTGGGTCGGGGTCATGATGTCGATGAGGCGCTTGTGGGTGCGGCGCTCGAACTGCTCACGGCTGTCCTTGTACTTGTGGACGGCGCGCAGGATGGTGACGATCTCGGTCTTGGATGGGGCCGGAGACCTTGGCGTCCGTGCGCTTGGCAGCCTCGACGATGGTCTCGGCAGCCTTGTCGATGAGCTGGTGATCGTAGGCTTTCAGACGGATGCGGATCATGTTCTTGCTGTTTGCCATGGGTTTGTTTCTCCTTTTCGATCGTTTTTCGGCGGCATTGGGACCGCCTTTCTGTTCGATCGGATGAAGCCGATTTCCTATACACACAACCGTGCGTATCAGGCCATGCCCGAAAAACAAACCGGTTTTTCAACCGGTTTTAGCCTTCCGCCCATGCGATATACGCGCATACAGGATCGGTTTCAGCCGCCCGATTGCGTACCGGATATACCTCCGATACCGGACATGCTCCACGGAAGTTACCTCGCTTTTGCGAGCAATCTCCCGCTTCTCAGCAGTTGCCGCGCAATTTGCGCGAGCTTGATTAGTATACCGTTAGCCCGTCTGCTTGTCAAGAGTTTTTTCGTGGAAAGTGCAGAAAAATTTTATTGTTTTTTGTGAAATGTGTCGGGATAGACTTTTCTCCCCTTTTGGCCTGTGGTATACTGTCTGCAATAACGATCGGGAGGGAGGCATCCCCTGTGGAGGCAAACTTTTATCAGGCCATGCTCAGGCGAAAATCTTTTCATCTGTTCCGCAATGCCGGCGCCGGCACGCTCACGCCGGAGGAGCTCGACGGGATCCGGGCGGCCTTTGAGGGCTTCGAGCCGCTGGTCCCCGAGATCCGCACCGCGATCCGGATCGTCCCGGCCAGCCAGGTGAGCTTCAAGCACGACGCCGAGTACTGCATCCTCATCTACAGCGAGAAAAAGGAAAACTGGCTGATGAACGCCGGCTATCTCGGCGAGCAGCTCGACCTCTGGCTGGTGTCCCGCTCGATCGGGACGCTGTGGTTCGGCATCGGCAAGCCGGACGAGCCGGGCTATGACGGGCTGGACTACGTCATCATGATCGCCGTGCGCAAGATCAGCGACGCATCGCAGTTCCGGCAGGATCTGTCCAAGGCCAGGCGCAAGCCTCTGGACGAAATTTGGGCTGGCGACACGCTGGGTCTCGCGGAAATCGTCCGCTATGCGCCGAGCGCCGTCAACTCCCAGCCCTGGTTCGCGCAGAATGAAAACGGCACGCTGACCGTGTACCGGACCCGGAAGCCCGGCAGGATCGGCATCATGCCGGAGACCGCCGCCTCCTACTTCAACCGGATCGACATCGGCATCTTTCTTTGCTGTCTTGAGGTCTGCCTGGCGGAAAAGGGTCTCCCCTTCACCCGCGAGCTCTTCCCCGACCTTGCGGACGGCAAGACCGAACGCTCCAAAGTGGCGGTCTATACGCTGGCGAAATAATCATATAGATAATAGATAAATGAAGCACCCCCGGTTCACACTGAACCGGGGGTGTTTTTGTTGGAGCACAGCTCTCTGACTATCTGCTATGGCCTGCCGTCGTTTGCTCTCTGTCAGACCGTTTCCCGCCGTTTTTGCTTCCACAGGCTCCAGCCGAGCATCAGCAGTCCCCAGACCGCCGCAGCGGCAATCAGGATATAGGCGAGATCGCGCGGCACAAAAAAGCTGAGCGTATGCGGCCCCTTGATCAGCAGATGCCCGATGGGATATGCGAGTGTCGTAAAGAACAGGCAGCGGAAGATCTCCCCCGCTCTCGCCTTTCTTTTGGCGCTCCACAGCAGGACGAAGATCACGGCCAGCACCGCGTCATACAGCAGATAATACCCCAGCACGAGCCTGGGCAGGAGCATGATGCCGCCCTGCATCGGCTCGCCGTAGAGCAGTTCCTGCTTGTCGCTGCGGGCAGTGCCGTAGCCGTAGATCACTCGGTCGGGCGCGGGGCTGACCGAATAGCTTCCTCGTTCGGGCGCGAGCCCGCGGGACTCGTTCCAGCTGTTGCTCCAGGCCTGCACCAGCAGCGTCGTCTCGCCGTTGTCAGGATCGGGACAGAGCTGTGAATCCACACCGCTCACACGGCCGTCGACGGAAAAAGTCATCACGTCGTTTTCCACGCTCTCCACCGCAATCAGCCCGTCCTCATAGGGCACGGCGATTTTATCCGTGCTGTGTGCCAACAGCGCGAACAGCGGCAGGAATACCAGCAGCGCCGCCAGCAGCGCCGTCTGCAGCCGGCGGCGGCGAATGCTCTTCTTCACGCCGCGCAGGGCCTGTGAGGCGTCCGGCTCCGGCGCGGCGGGCTCCTTCAGCGTTTCCAGCCGCGCCCGGCAGTCCGGGCAGCCGTCCAGATGCACATGAATCAGTTCCTTCGTTTCTTCACTTGTCAGATCTTCCGCGTACAGCGGGAGCAGATCGCGGATCACGCTGCAGGGCATATTCATAAGGATCCCTCCGTTTTCGATTGGATTTTGCTCCGGGCCCTGTGATAGACCACGCAGGCCCAGTTGTCGGTCTTGCCGAACAGCTCGCCGATGTCCCGGAAGCTGAGCTGACCGAAGACGCGCAGAGAGAAGACCTCCTTGTAGGGCTCAGGCAGCTCGTGCAGGATGCGGTGCAGGCGTCGGCTTTCGTCCCGGTCCAGGGCGAGGGACTCCGGTCCTTCGGAATCGTCCGCCTGCTCAGGCAGATCGTCCAGGGCTTCGGGGCGCTTTCGGCGCTTTTCGGAGAGAAAAGTGTTTTTGGCGATGCCGCAGAGCCAGGTCTTCACCCCGCAGTCACCGCGGAAGCCGTCGATGCCCTGCATCGCCTTGAAAAAAGTCTCCTGCGTCAGCTCCTCCGCGGCGTGCACGTCCCGCGTCAGTGCCAGCGCATAGCGGTACACCGGGTCGAAATAGTCCCGGTAGACCCGCTCGAAGTCTTTTTCGTCCACCCTTCTCACCTCCTCTGCTTCTTAGACGCTCGAAACGGGGAAATCTTACAAGAAAGATAAAAAAGCCTCCCTTCCGCAGAAGGGAGGCGGCATCCGGCATCTCGCGCGAGCCGGATGCCAGAGGGTTTCCCTCGATCCTTTTCCGGAGCAACCCTCAGTCAGCTTCGCTGACAGCCCCCTTTTGCGAAAGGGGGCCGTCAACAGTCGTCACATCTCAAACAGCGTGATCTGGCTGCTCTCGGGCATGTCGCCCAGGGCGCCGAGGCGCTTGAGCGTGTCCAGGTGGCTCTGGGAGACCTTCGGGCAGGCAGCGCTCAGATCCTCCATGGAGATGAACTCCCGGCCGTCCTCGCGGCAGCGGGCCAGGTCGAGCGCCGCGGCCTCGCCGAGGCCGGAGATCGACACGAAGGGCGGGCGCAGCTGATCCTCGCCCACGGGCAGGAACTTCGTCGCGTCGGAGGCGTAGAGGTCGATCGGCGCGAAACGGAAGCCGCGCATATTGAACTCGTACACCGCCTCCAGCGTCACCAGCAGGTCCTCCTCGTTGGCTGACAGGTCCGTGCGGCGCTTCATGTCGTTGATCTTCCGGCGCACCGACTCGGTGCCGCCGCACATCATTTCCGCATCGAAGCCGCCCTTCTGGCTGCGCCGGTAGAAATAAGCGCTGTAGAAGGCGATGGGCTTGTGCACCTTGAACCAGGCGATGCGGAAGGCCATCATGACGTAGGCCACGGCGTGCGCCTTCGGGAACAGATAGGCGATCTTGCGCGCCGACTCGATCCACCAGTCCGGCACGCCCATGTCGCGCATCTGCTGCTCGGCGTCGCCGGGAAATTCCCCGCTCTTTTTGACCTTGCCCTTGCGCACGGCCTCCATCGTCTTGAAGGCCAGCGCCGGGGCCATGCCCTTGGCGATCAGATAGATCATGATGTCGTCGCGGCAGCCGATGGTCTCGTTGACGGTGGCGATCCCGTCCACGATCAGGTCGCGGATGTTGCCGGCCCAGACGTCGGTGCCGTGGGAGAAGCCGGACAGGCGCACCAGGGTGTCAAACTGCTTCGGCTTGGTCTCGACCAGCATCTGCTTGGTAAAGCCGGTGCCGAATTCCGGGATGCCGATGGAGCCGGTCTGGCCGATGATCGGGTCGTCCTCCGGCAGGCCGAGCACCGTGGGAGTCGTGAAGATAGCCATCGTGTCGGGGTCGGACAGCAGGATCTGCTTGGCGTCCACGCCGGTCATGTCCTCCATCATGCGGATCATGGTCGGGTCATCGTGGCCCAGCTCGTCGAGCTTGAGGAGGTTGGCCTCCATGCAGTGGTACTCGAAATGGGTGGTGATGATGTCGCTGTTGGGGTCGTCGGCCGGGTGCTGCACGGGACAGAAGTCGGTCACGTCCTTGTCCTGCGGGATGACGACGAGGCCGCCGGGGTGCTGGCCCGTGGTGCGCTTGATGCCCACGAGGCCGAGGGCGAGGCGGTTCTCCTCCGCCTTGGTGGCGGTGATGCCGCGTTCCTCGAGGTACTTTTTCACATAGCCGTAGGCCGTCTTTTCGGCAAGCGTGCCGATGGTGCCGGCGCGGAACACGTGGTCCGAGCCAAAGAGCACCTCGGTGTACTTGTGGGCCTTGGCCTGGTATTCGCCGGAGAAGTTCAGGTCGATATCGGGGGTCTTCTCGTTGCCGGGGAAGCCCAGGAAGGTCTCGAAGGGGATATCGAAGCCGTCCTGCCGCATGCGCGTGCCGCATTCCGGGCAGTCCTTGGGCGGCATGTCCGCGCCGCAGCCGTAGCTGCCGTCGGTGATGAACTCGGAGTGGCAGCACTTGGGGCAGACATAGTGCGGCGGGAGGGAGTTGACCTCGGTGATGCCGGACATGTAGGCCACGATCGACGAGCCGACGCTCCCTCGGCTGCCGACAAGGTAGCCGTTTTCCAGCGAATTCTGCACCAGCTTCTGGGCAGACATGTAAATGACGTCGTAGTTGTGGTCGAGGATGGTGTTGAGCTCCACGTCCACGCGATCTTTCACGATGGCGGGCGGGTTTTCGCCGTAGATGCGGTGCATCTTGCTGTACACGAGGTCGCGCAGATCCTCGGCCGAGTGCTCGATCTTCGGCGGGAAGAGCTCCTTGGGCAGCAGCTCGATCTCCTCCACCTGGTCGGCGATGGCGCGGGTGTTGGTGATGACGACCTCTTTGGCCGTCTCTTCGCCGAGGTAGGCAAATTCCGCCAGCATTTCCTCGGTGTTGCGGAAGAAGATCGGGCAGCTGCGGTCGGCGTCGGAGAACTTCTTGGCCGCCTGCAGGATCTTGCGGTACTGCTCGTCCTCGGCGTCGAGGAAGTGGACGTCGCTGGCGGCGATGACGGGTTTATTCAGCTTGCGCCCGAGCTCCAGGATCGTGCGGTTATAGTCCTGCAGCACGGTCTCGTCCTTGACGCGGCCGTTTTCCACGAGGAAGGCGTTGTTGCAGATCGGCTGGATCTCCAGATAGTCGTAGAAGGAAGCGATCTTCTCCAGCACCTTCGGGCTCTCGCCGCGCATCACCGCGCCGTAGAGCTCGCCCATCCCGCAGGCCGAGCCCACGAGCAGGCCCTCGCGGTGCTGCAGCAGCAGGCTCTTGGGGATGTTCGGCGTACGGTGGAAGTATTTCAGATAGGACTGGGAGATCATCTCGTAGAGGTTCTTCAGTCCCGTGCGGTTTTTCACCAGCAGGATCATGTGGTGGGTCTTGGCCACGTCCGTGCGGCGCAGGGAGTGGTAGACCGTCTCGATGTCGTCAAGCGTGTGCGCGCCCTGCGCGGCCAGCATCGGCAGAAACTTGGCCATGATGCGCGCCACGACCATCGCGTCGTCCGAGGCGCGGTGGTGGTTGAACTTCGGCAGCTCCAGATGGTTGGAGACGATATCGAGCTTGAAGCGCTTCAGCTCCGGCAGCAGGGCCTGGCTGAGCGCAAGCGTGTCCAGAAAGACCGGGGAGAATTTGATATGGTGGCGGTTGGCCGCGGCGCTCATGAAGCCTACGTCAAAATGCGCGTTGTGGGCGATGAGCGGCCGGTCGCCGGCAAAATCGAGGAACATGCGCAGCGCTTCGTCCTCGTCCGGCGCGTCGGCCACGTCGCTGTCCTTGATGCCGGTCAGCTCCGTGATGTTGGCCGGGATCGGCTGGTGCGGATTGACGAAGGTATTGAACTCTCGCTTGATCTCGCCGCCGGAGAAGATCACCGCACCGATCTCGGTCATGCGGTTATCCTGCGCGTTGAGGCCGGTGGTCTCGATATCGAAGGCCACAAACTCCGTGTCCAGCGGCAGCTTGGACTTGCCCATCACGGCGCTGTTGCCGTCCATGTCGTTGAGATAATAGGCCTCGAGGCCGTAGATGATCTTCACGCCGTGCTTTTTGCCCGCCTTCCACATGTCCGGGAAGGCCTGCGCCACGCCGTGGTCGGTGACGGCAATGGCGGGCATGCCCCAATAGGCCGCGCGCTTGACCGCCGCTTCGGGATCGGTCAGCGCATCGAGCGCCGAGAAGCGGGTGTGCAGATGCAGCTCCACGCGCTTTTCCGGGGCCTCATCGGGGCGGATATAGCGCTTGCCCTTGACGATGTTGCGCGGGTCGAGCACCATGTCGTCCTCGAACTTGTTGTAGGTGATCTCACCCTGCACGGTCAGATGGTCGTTGGGGTTGATCTTGTCGACGATGCTGCGATCCTCCTCCTGGCGCAGGAAGTGGGAGATGCGGATCGTGCTCGTGCGGTCGGTGAGATCAAAGGCCAGCACCGCGCCGCCCTTTTTGGTGGTGCGGCTGCTCACGGCCACCACGTCGCCCTCCACGGTCACGCGGCCGGATTCGAGGGTCAGCGTGTCCATCTTCACCGGCGCCTGCTTGATGGCGCGGCCGAAGAGCACGTCGCCCTTCGGCGCGGAAGACGGCGCGGCGGAGGCGAAGGGCTGCAGCACGGCGCGCGGCTGCGGGTAATCCGGGATCAGACGCACGCTGTTCAGGGCGTAGTCGTCCCGCAGACAGGCGCAGAGCGCCTCCTCCTCGACCGGGGAGGGCATGGCGGGAAACCAGGCGCTCACCGTGACCCTGCGCTCGGCAAGGTTCACCTGCACGTCGGTGATATAGGCCTTGTCCAGTCCTCCGCAGCTGTCGCGCCGGGCGGCGCAGCCGGGAAAGACCGTCAGAAACGGGGTATGTTCGCTCATAGGTACATTCCTTTATCAATTCGGAATTATGAATTCGGAATTCGGAATGAAAGCGTCGCACAGAGCGCGACAAATTTCAATCGTCCGCCATGCGGACACCGCAATTCCGAACTCCGAATTTCCAATTCCTAATTCTGTTCTATCAGCTCCATCAGCCGGTCGCAGAGCTCTTCATAGGGATAGGTGCCGAGGACCTGTCCCTTTTTGAACAGCAGGCCCTTCCCTTTTCCGCCCGCGACGCCGTAATCGGCCTCGCGCGCCTCGCCCGGACCGTTGACGACGCAGCCCATCACCGCCACGGTGATGTCGCGCTCGACGCCCTGCAGACGGCGCTCGACCTCCTCGGCCAGGCCGATCAGGTCGATCTCCGTGCGTCCGCAGGTCGGGCAGGAGACGAACTTCACGCCGCCGCGGCGGAGCCCGGCCGCCTTCAAGATGGCGATGCCGGTCTTGACCTCCTGCACGGGGTCTGCCGTGAGGGAGACGCGCAGCGTGTCGCCGATGCCCTCGTTCAAGAGCGTCCCGATGCCGACGGCGGACTGGATGGTGCCGTTCCAGGCGGTGCCCGTCTCGGTCACGCCGAGGTGCAGCGGGTACGGGAAGCGTTCGGCGGCGAGGCGATAGGCCTCGACGGTCAGCGGCACCTGCGAGCACTTGAGCGACAGGCAGATATCGTCGAAATCATAGCGGTTGAGGAGCGCAACGTGTCCCGCGGCGCTCTCCACCAGCGCTTCCGCGCAGGGATGGCCGTACTTTTCCAGCAGCGGCTTTTCGAGGCTGCCGGCGTTGACGCCGATGCGGATGGGTATGCCGCGCTGTTTGCAGGCCTCGGCCACAGCCTTAACGTTCTCGGGCGCGCCGATGTTGCCGGGGTTGATGCGGATTTTGTCGATGCCCCGCTCGGCGGCGATCAGCGCCAGCTTATAGTCAAAGTGGATGTCCGCCACAAGCGGCACGGAAACCTGCGCCTTGATCGCGTCGATCGCGCGGGCGCTCTTTTCGTCCGGGATGGCCAGGCGCACGATCTCGGCGCCTGCCGCCTCCATCGCGCGGATCTGCGCAACGGTGGCCTCCACGTCCCAGGTCTTTGTATTGCACATGGTCTGAACGCTCACCGGAGCGCCGCCGCCCACGGGGCGCGCGCCGACCATGATCTGTTTTGTCTTGTCTCTTTTCATCATCCAGTCACCAATCGAAAGATATCGTGCAGCAGCACATAGGCCATCAGCGCCAGCAGCAGCACCATGCCCGCCGCGTGAATGTAGCCCTCGTACTTGGGGTTGATTTTTTTGCGCGTGACGGCTTCAACGGCGGCCGTCACCAGCAGCAGGAACACGCGCCCGCCGTCGAGCGCGGGGATCGGCAGCATGTTCATCACGGCGAGGTTCACCGCGATGAAGGCGCCGAAGGAGAAGATCATCCACAGCGCATCCGCCGTGGTCTCCTGCTGAGCGCCGGTCGTGGCCATCATGTCGACGATGCCGACGGGGCCGGCCAGATCGTTGACGCCCACCTGCCCGTGCACGAGCATCCGAAGGCTCTCCCACACGAGGCTCACATAGTCCTTCGTCGTATCCCAGGCGGCGCGCAGGTTCTGGCCGAAGCCGGCTTTTTCATAGCTGCCGAAGAGGAAGCCGAAATAGCGTCCCTGGGGGAAGTCCGATTTTTCCAGCCGGAAGTTTTCCAGCTTCACGGTCCCGCCATCGCGCCGCAGTTCGAGGTCGTACTCGCCCTCGTAAGTGAGCCAGCGGTTCACGTCGCTCTGCACGACGATGCGGTGACCGTTGATGCGCTCGATGCGGTCGCCCACCTGCAGCGCCTCGGCGCTGTCATAGGGACAGCCGTCCATGAAGGCCGTGATCGTCGGGCTCGGCACATAGCCGGAGCTCATCTGCAGGATCAGCACGATCAGAAAGCCCAGCAGGAAGTTGTTGAAGGAACCGGCAACCAGGATCAGCAGCCGTTTCCAGGCCTTCTGATTGCCGAAGGCGCGGGGGTCGTCGGATTCCCCGTCCTCGCCGGTCATGGCGCAGTAGCCCCCAAAGGGCACGGCGCGCAGGGAATACAGGGTCTCGCCCTTCTGCTTTTTCCAGAGCGCCGGGCCCATACCGATGGCAAATTCCTCCACCCGCACGCCGCAGAGCTTGGCGGCGGAGAAGTGGCCGAATTCGTGGATGGCGACCAGCAGGCCGAAAATCAGAATGGCAAGAATGGCGTACAGTGCAGTCATGCGATAAAGTGCTCCCTTACATAAGCCCTGGCCGCCTCGTCGCAGGCCAGAATGGTGTCCAGATCCGCATGCTGCACCGCGCCGAGCGCGGCGACGGCGCCGGCCGCGGCGTCGTAGATGCGGTTATAGCCCAGCCGGTGCTGCAGGAACAGGTGCACCGCCGTCTCGTTGGCCGCGCTCATCACGCAGGGCGCGGTGCCGCCGGTTTTAGCGCAGTCCATCGCCAGACGCAGGCAGGGCATGTTTTCAAGATCCGGCTCTTCAAAGCTCAGATCCCGCAGCTTCCAGAAGTCCAGGCGCTCGAACATCGAGGCCCGGCGTTCGGGATAGGTCAGCGCCAGCTGGATCGGCAGACCCATATCGGGTACGCCAAGCTGCGCAATCACCGTCCCGTCGACGAGCTCTACCATAGAATGTATGACGCTCTGCGGGTGGATTACCACCTGGATCTCCTCCGGGCGCACCGCGAACAGGTGCATCGCCTCGATGAATTCCAGGCCCTTGTTCATCAGCGTGGAGCTGTCCACCGAGATCTTGGCGCCCATGCTCCAGTTCGGGTGGCGCACCGCCTGCTCGGGGGTCACGTCTTCCAGCTCTCCGCGCTTTTTCCCGCGGAAGGGGCCGCCGGAGCCGGTGAGCAGGATCTTTTTCAGCTCGCCCTTCTGCCGTCCCATCAGGCACTGGAAAATGGCCGAGTGCTCGGAATCGACCGGCACGATCTCCGCCCCGGTTACCGCCGCGCGGCGCATGACGAGCTCTCCCGCGCAGACGAGGGTCTCCTTGTTGGCCAGCGCGATGCGCTTTTTCGCGTCGATCGCGGCCAGGGTGGGCCTGAGCCCGACGGAGCCGGACACCGCCGTCACCACGCAGTCGCTCTCGGCGAGCGTGGCGGCCTCGATGAGGCCCTCCATGCCGACACCGACGCGGATCGGCGTATCGGCCACGGCGATCTTGAAGTCCTTCGCGGCCTGCTCGTCATAGACGGCGACGAACGCGGGCTTGAAGCGCCGCGCCTGCTCTTCCAGCAGGTCGATCTTGCGCCCGGCCGTCAGCGCGGCAACGGGCAGGCCGAGGTGCTCGGCCGCGGCCAGGGTCTGCCGGCCGATGGAGCCGGTGCTGCCCAGTACGGAAATGGCGTTTACCATATTGTTTCCCTCTATATACTAAAAACTAAACGCGTAGCGTTCTAAGAACTGTCTTGTGTTCCTCCGGCACGCGGAAGCTCTCCGCGGCCTTCTGGATGGTCTTGTTGTGCGTCCAGGGCTCCAGCCGCCGCTGCTCGATAACAGGCAGCGCCGCCTCATACTGCTTGGCCAGCGCCGTGGCGAAGTACCAGGCGACCATCATGCGCACATAGTACTCCTCCGAGCGGACCGACGCCGCCCAGTCGAGGTATTCCGGGCGGAAATCAGCGTCCAGATAATGCGTCATCAGCATGCCGAGGCCGAAGCGGACGGTATAGGTCTCGCCGGAAGCGAGCCAGCGCCTGACTTGCTCGATCAGCTCCGCCCGGTGCTTTTGAAAGACCTTCGGGCGCAGGCCGTCGCAGGTGGCCCAGTTGTCGACGAAAGGCAGAAAGCGCTCGACCTCCCGCAGACAGCGCGCATAGTCCCGGATCTCGGCGATCAGAAAGGCGTGGAGCTGGTTTTCCTCCAGATAGCCATGCGGCAGCGTCTCGAGAAAACGCGCGGCCTCCTCCGTGCCGCGCAGCTCGCGCGCAAGGCTTCGCAGCTCGGGCGTGCGCGCACCGAGCACGGTCTCCGGCGGGAGATTCGGGATCAGCCGCGCCAGAAAGGCGGCGTTTTTCTCATCCCTCAGCGCCAGCAGCCTCTCACGAATCGTCATTTGACTCTCCCGTAGCGGCGGTCGCGGCTCTGATACACGGCGATCGCCTTGTCCAGCTCCTTCTCGTCGAAGTCCGGCCACAGCACGTCCGTGAAATAAAACTCCGCGTAGGCGCACTGCCAGAGCAGGAAGTTCGAGATCCGCTGCTCCCCGCCCGGGCGGATCAGCAGGTCGGGATCGGGGATGCCGGCGGAGTCGAGATAAGCGCTGAAGCTCTCTTCGGTGAGCTCTCCGGCGCAGCCGGCATGGAAATCCTGGGCATAGCGGCGCGCGGCCCGGAGGATCTCGTCCCGGCCGCCGTAATTGAGGCAGATATTGGCCTGAAAGCCCTCGTAATGCGAAGAAATCTCGTCGGTCTTCGCCACCAGCGCCTGCAGCTCGGAGCTGAGGGCATGGATATCGCCGAAGACCTTCATGCGGATGTGGTCGCGCTCCATGGTGTCGATCGCCTCGTGCAGATAGCGGCCCAGGAGCTTCATGATCGTGCCGACCTCATCCTCCGGGCGGCGCCAGTTCTCGGTGGAGAAGGCGTAGACCGTCAGGTATTCGATGCCGCGGTTCTTGCAGGCCGTGGCGATCTTGCGGAAGGTCTCCGCCCCGACGGCGTGACCCGCCGTGCGCGGCAGGCCGCGCTTTTTGGCCCAGCGTCCGTTGCCATCCAGGATGATGGCAATATGACGGGGAAGGGGTGCTGCCCCCTCCCCCGCGGTTTTTTTCTTATCGCTCTGTACCATCAGATCTCCGTCAGCTCTTTTTCTTTCTTGTCGGTGATCTTGTCGATCTCCTTGATGAAGTCGTCGGTCAGCTTCTGGACGTCCTTCTCGGCGATTTTGTAGTCGTCCTCGGTCATCTCGGAGGCCTTCTGCTGCTTCTTGAACTTTTCGATCGCGTCGCGGCGGATGTTGCGGATGGCGACCTTGGCCTCCTCGCCGTACTTCTTGGTCTGCTTGACGAGGTCCTTGCGGCGCTCCTCGGTCAGCGGCGGGAAGACCAGGCGGATCGCGCGGCCGTCGTTCTGGGGATTGATGCCCAGGTCGGAGGCCAGGATCGCCTTCTCAATGCTCTTGAGCACGCTGTGATCCCAGGGGGCGATGATCAGCGAACGGGGATCGGGCGTGGAAATGGAGGCCATCTGCTGGATGGGCGTGGGGACGCCGTAGTAGTCCACGAAGATCTGATCGAGCACGGCGGCATTGGCGCGGCCGGCGCGGATGGTGGCCAGGGTCGCATTGAGCGACTCGCAGGTCCTGGTCATTTTGTGTTCGAATTCTTTGTAGTCAGACATGTGAGAAACCTCCTCTGATATGATTATCGGTAAAAAAGTGTTCTCAGGAAACTGAGGTGCCGATCTTCTCGCCGCGCAGCACGCGGAGGATGTTGTCGGGCTCGGCCAGGGCGAAGACCTCGACCGGGATGCGGTTGTCCATGGCAAGGCTCGTGGCGGTGGTATCCATCACCGCGAGATGCCGGGCCAGGACCTCGTCATAGCTGATCGCGTCGAACTTCTTCGCGTCCGGATTCTTGCGCGGGTCGTCGTCATAGACGCCGTCGATGTTCTTGGCAAGCAAAATCGCGTCCGCCCCGATTTCCAGCGCGCGGAGCACCGCGGCCGTATCGGTGGAAAAGAAGGGGCTGCCGGTGCCGCAGGCAAAAAGGACGATCTGTCCGTCCTCGAGGCACTCGATGCTCTTGCGGGTGTCGTAGCGCTCGCCCACGCCCTGGATGTCCACGGCGGTCATCACGCGCGCCTTGGCGCCGATCTGCTTGAACACGTCGCACACGGCCAGGCAGTTCATCGCGGTGGCCAGCATGCCCATCCGGTCGGCGCTGACGCGCTCGACCTTCCCGGCGCCGTCCTTCACGCCGCGCCAGTAGTTGCCGCCGCCGATGACGATGCCCACCTGCACGCCCTGCTCCACGCAGCTTTTCACCGTGCGGCAGACCCGGGTCACAAAGTCAAAATCAAAGCCGGTCTTTTTTTCGCCGGCCAGAGCCTCGCCGCTGATCTTGATGAGAACGCGCCGATACACGGGTTTGTCCATGAGGAACCCCTCCCTATCTTATCCATATTCCGTTTAATCTTACCACAGCATGGCCGTTTTGACAATTCCCAAATGACAAATTGTGCAGCGGCATGCGGTGTATGATGCAGGCATGCCAATCATCTATGTGGACCGCTACTTTCTCCTCAACCTTCTGATCGACTATCTGCTCTGTCTGCTGTCGGCCAGGGTCTGCGGGCTGGTGCTGCGGCGATGGCGCTATGCGCTCGCGGCGATGATCGGCGCTGCCTACGCCGTGCTGGTGTTGCTGCCGGACTTCCGCTTTCTCGGGCGCACAGCCGGAAAGTGCGCCGCCGCCGCGCTGATGGCCGCCGTCGCTTACGGGGGCGAAGCCCGTGCCCTGCGCTGCGGCGCAGTCTTTCTCTGTGTGTCCGCCGCCTTCGGCGGAGCGCTCTGGGCGCTGTCGCTCGCCGGCGGCTACCCCGTCTTTGACGCGCGGGTGCTGCTGCTCTCCTTCGCGCTCTGCTATGCCGGGCTGGAGCTGCTGTTCCGGGGCAGGGCGAAGCTGCCGGACCGGCCGCGGGCGGAGATCTGCCTCGCGCTCGGCGGCCGGGAGAGCCGCTTCATGGCGCTCATCGACACCGGCAATTCCCTCAGCGACCCGGCGACCGGCGCGTCGGTGATGCTCGCCTGTCCGCATGCCCTGGCCCCGCTCTTCCCGGGCCTTGATCTCGGCGCAGACCCCGTGACTCTGGCCGCGCTCCCCTCCCTCGCGGGGCGCTTCCGCCTGATCCCGTACAGCGCCGTCGGCGGGCGCGGTCTGCTGCCGGTCTTCCGGCCGGAGCGGCTCACCGTCGGCGGCGAGGAGCGGCGGGATCTGCTGGTGGCCGTCTCGCCCGCCGCGCAGGGCGACGGCTTCGAGGGACTCATCAATTGTGAAACCATGTTTCACAATTGAAATTCTCGCGCTGATCGCACTTGCACGCTGCAGCGTGCTTCGTTTGGTCGGCGCGGGGGCTCGCATGGCTCGCCTCATGGTGTTTTTGCCGTGGCAAAGCTACGGCAAAAACGATTTCACCCGCTTATCCCGGCACTGTTTATGACTCAGATTCTATCGGAAAGGACTCTTCTATGCTCTGCAAACCGCAAATCCTCTTTCTGAAGGACCACATCCTCCGCATCCTCGGCCTGGAGCCGCCCGCGGTTTTTTACATCGGCGGCAGCACCACCCTGCCGCCGCCCCTGGACCGCGCCGCGGAGGAGGCCGCCGTCGCCGCGCTGGAAGCCGGCGACGAGAGCGCCCGGCGCACGCTGATCGAGCATAATCTCCGGCTGGTGGTCTATATTGCCCGGCGCTTTGAAAACAGCGGCATCAACATCGAGGATCTGATCTCGATCGGCACGATCGGGCTGATCAAGGCGGTCAACACCTTCCAGTCCGGCAAGAACATCAAGCTGGCCACCTACGCCTCCCGCTGCATCGAAAACGAGATATTGATGGTGCTGCGCAAAAACAGCAGCCAGCGCAGCGAGCTGTCGATCGACGAGCCGCTCAACACCGACTGGGACGGCAACGAGCTGCTGCTGTCCGACATCCTCGGCACCGACGAAGACGAGGTCTCGCGCCCGCTGGAGGACGACGCCGACCGGCAGATGCTGATGGCGGCCATCGACAGTCTCTCCGAGCGCGAGAAGACGATCATCCTGCTGCGCTTCGGTCTGCCCGGCGGGCGGGAATACACGCAGAAGGAGGTCGCTGACAAAATGGGCATTTCCCAGAGCTACATCAGCCGCCTCGAAAAGCGCATCATCGAGCGCCTGCGCCGCGAAATGCTGCGGCAGATGCAGATATAAGAAAAAACTCCATTCCGAAGAATGGAGTTTTTTATGTTTGGGTGTCTCTGTTACATGGAGATGGAGTTGTTGATCGGTCCGTAGATCCAATCCGGCACCATGGTGACCAGGAAGGGCACGAAGGTGATCAGCAGCAGCACAAGGAACAGACACAAGATGAACGGCCAGACCTCTTTGATAAAGTCTCCGATCCGGCACCTGGTGATGCCGCAGGTGGTGAACATCATCGAACCGAAGGGAGGCGTGATGCCGCCGATCATGATGTTGACGATGCAGACCAGGCCGAAGTGGATGACGTCGACACCGAGGCTCTGCGCCACAGGCAGCAGCAGCGGGGTGGCGATCATCAGCGCGGCGCCGCCCTCGAGGAACATGCCCATGATCAGCAGGACCACGTTGACCAGCATCAGGAAGATGTACTTGTTGCTCGTCAGGGTGGTGATGGAGGAGGCCACGATCTTCGGCAGGCCGATGTAGCTCATGTAATAGCCGAAGGTGTTGGCGGAGACCATGATCAGCACGACGCTGGAGGTACCGGCGATCGTATCCAGAAGGATGGGGATGAAATGCTTTTTGAGGTTGAGCTTCTTATAGACAAACTTGCCGATCACGAAGCAGTAGAGCACCGCAACGGCGCCGCCTTCGGCCGGGGTGAACATGCCGAAGCGGATACCGAGGATGATACCGAAGGGGAAGAACAGACCCCAGAAGGAAATGAAGGCCTGCTTGAGCACTTCCTTGAGCGGCGGGAACTTGTCGCGGGTCGTGGGGTAATTGCGCTTGTTGGCAATGACGGCCACGGCGATCATCATGCTGATGGACATGAGGATGCCGGGCACATAGCCGGCGGCGAAAATACGGCCCAGCGAGGCCTGCGCGATCAGGGAGTAGACGATCAGGTTGACTCCGGGAGGGATGACGGGCGTGGCAGCGGAGGAGGCAGCGGTGATCGCCGCGGAGAAGGCCTTGGAGTAGCCGCGCTTCTCCATCTCGGGCACCAGCATCTTCGACTGCATGGCGCAGTCGGCGTTGGCAGAGCCCGAGCAGCCGCCCATCAGCATGCTCAGCAGCACGTTGACCTGGGCCAGACCGCCCTTCATGTGGCCGGTGACGCACTCGCAGAAGTCCATCATCTTGTCGGCGATGCCGCCGAAGTTCATGACCGAGCCGGACATGACGAAGAACGGGATGGCCAGCATCGAGAAGCTCTGCGTGGAGTTCATGACCTTCTGCAGGATCGTCCAGGGCTGGACGCCGTCGTCAATGAACAGGAAGAAGAAGTAGGTCGAGCCGAACAGGGCGTACACGATGGGCATGCCCAGGAAGTACAGCACAAAGACCAGGATAATGGGGAGGAGCTTGATAAACGGTAATGCCATCAGTAAGCGCCTCCTTCCTCGATCTGATCCTGCTCTTCCGGCGCTTTGGACTTGATGAGATGCAGTTTGTCACGCAGGAAGAAGAAAATGGAGTAGATAAAGGACAGGCCGAAGCCGAGAGGCACGGCGATGCCGGTATACCACTTGGGGATGCGCAGCGTATCGGTCTTGGTCAGCTTGATGGTGCCCCAGGTGAAGGCGCCGTCGGCGATCTTGAACATGATGCCGCGCTTAAAAATCAAATTGAGGACATACTGGGCGCTGATATAGGTCAGCAGGAACAGTATGGCAATTTCCAGGAGACTGACGATGAACTCGATCACCTTCCGCGAGCGGCCGTGCACCAGGTTGACCACGATGTCAACGCCCAGGTGGGCATGCTTGCGGTGGGCATAGGCGCTGCCCATGAACACCGTCCAGACGAACAGAGAGGTAACGACCTCGTCCGTCCAGTTGATGGGGTTGTTCAGGAAGTAGCGGAAAATCACGTTCACGTTGACCAGGATCAGACAGGCCGTCAGCGTCGCTCCGCAGATGATCGCGTCAAGGTTTCCAAAGATCGATTTTGCGGTAATTTTCTTTTTCATAGGCAAATCCTTAACAGCAGAGTGTGGAAAACGAACCGGGGGAAAACTGCTCAATAGACCGGACATGGACTGCCCGCGGAAAGCGGGCAGTCCAATCCTTGTTGACAGGTATGGGGATTCGCTGCTGCCGGCAGATTACTTGCTGGCGCGGAAGTCGTTGATCAGGTCGACCAGCTGCTGATGCAGCTCGGGGTTGGCGCCGTACTCTTCGACGATCCAGTCATAGACAGGGGCGCAGGCTTTGGTGAAGGCGTCGATGTCGACCTCGTTCCAGGTCACGCCGGCTTCGTCCTTCATCTTCTGGATCTGAACAGCCTCGTCCTCAGCGCAGGAGGTCTGCTCCCAGACGCCGCACTCGAGAGCGCACTCGTCAAGGATGTTTCTCCACTTGAGAGGCATCTCCTGATACACGTCCTCAGCCATGAACAGCCAACGGGTGGCGATGAAGTGGTTGGTCAGAGCGACCTTCTTGACCAGCTCGTAGGGAGCGCCGGCACCGGCGAGGGTGGAGGTGGAGCCTTCGAAGCCGTCAACGATACCGGAGGAGATGGAGCTCAGGCACTCGGTGAAGGACATGGGGACAGGGGTGGCGCCCATGCACTCGATGGTCTTGATGAACAGGGAGGCGGTGGTGGAGCGCAGCTTCACGCCGTTGAGGTCCTCGGGCTTGGTGATGTCGAGGTTGGTGACGATGGAGCGGTAGCCGAAGGAGTAGTGGGTGTCAAGGATGTGGATGTTCTCTTCCGCCAGGCGGGCCTTCACGTCGGCAACCAGGTCGGAATCCATGACGTAGTTGTACTCATCGTCGTTGTTGTAGAGCATCGGTCCGACGAGGACGGCGCAGTCGCCGACCCAGTCAGCAAAGAGGGAGGGCTCTTCCAGGCCGATCCACTTGTCGCCGTTGACGGCGTGGACGACGGAGTCACGGTAGCAGTCCAGCTCATTGAGGCCGTGGAAATCGACCTTCACGTGGCCTTCGGTGCGCTCGGTAACCATTTCGGCAAACTTCTCAGCAGCCTTGTAGTTCCACTCTTTGGGGTTGAAGACGTTGGAGTAGGTCAGCTCGATGTAGTAGGCGTCGGCCTCGGCATCGTCTTCAGCGGTCTCGGCAGGAGCCTCGGCGGGCTGCTCGGCAGGAGCCTCAGCAGGAGCCTCGGCGGGAGCTTCGGCAGGAGCCTCGGCGGGAGCCTCAGCGGGCTTCTCAGCGGCAGGAGCGCCGCCGCAGGCGGCCAGCGCGAACACCATGGTCAGCGCAAGCAGCAGGGCAATGATCTTTTTCATTTTGCTTTCTCCTTATTTGTATTCGTTTGGTGTCAACAGCTTCCGCCGGCCGGCACGCAGGGTTTCCTGACTCTCTGTCCTCCGACAAAGAATCAGACAGGGAGCCCTGTCTGTCGGAAAGCGTGAAAAATGTTAACAATCCATTACGGTGTCCTTAATTTACACCTCTTTCCCCTCCCTTGTCAACGCTTCACAGTTTGCCCCTCATGTTTTTAGCAATGCGCACAAAAACGCATTGCCTTTTTTATCGAAAATAATTATTTAACGAAGCCTGCTGCGCGCCTCCTTCCCTGCCGTGCCTTGCGTTTTGCGCGGGGCTATGATAAGATACGGGTATCATCCGGCAAAGGAGGCGCGCCATGGCCAAGCCGAAATTCACCGTCACGATGCAGCACGACGAGGACAGTCTGGTCGCGCTGTCCCATATGCAGTACGATCTCTTCTGCACCCGCAACCGCATCGCGCGCAATGCCGTGGCCGTCCTGGTGATCGTGATCGCGGTGCTCTACGGCGGCGGCAGCTGGTGGAGCCTGCTGCTGATCGCCTACGGCTGCTATCTGATGACCAGCACCTACGCTTCCTCCAACCGCACGGCGCACCGGATCACCGACCAGCTCAAGGCCGCCGGTCTCCCCTTCCCCGCCTCGGAATACAGCTTTGACGGCGTCGCCATGCACATCGTCTCACTGCCGGAGCGCGAGGAGAGCGAGCCTCTGCCCTACGGAAAAATGCTCCAGCTCGGCGAGGATTTCAAGGCCTACTACATCTTCCGCGACCAGTACGGCGGTTATATGATCCCGAAGGCCGCCCTGGGCGGCCGGGAGGAGGAATTCCGCCGCTTTGTCCAGGAAAAGACCGGCAAGCTCTTTATCCGGCGCTGGACGCCGCTGCGCCGCCTGAAAAGCTGGCTGAAGCAGCGGGAAAACGAGCCCGAGCATCTGTAAACAACAAAAAAACAGCCCCGATCTCGGGGCTGTTTTTCTATATTATTTTTGACAGACTCAGACCAGGTCTTCCTCGGTGAGCTTTTCAATGTCCACGTTGGTATCGGCCACGGCGTCGGTCTCGGCCTTCTTCTCCATCTTCGCCATGAAGATCGGGGACAGGATGCCGACGACGCACAGGGCGATCAGCACCCAGCAGATCACGGAGGAGAAGAGGATCTTGGGGCTGCCGTCGGAAATGATCATCGCGTTTTGCAGGTTCTTTTCTCCGATCGGGCCCAGGATCAGGGCCAATACAATCGCGGCCGTATTCAGATCCAGCTTTCGCATCAGATAGCCGAGCACGCCGAACACGAGCATGACGATCACGTCCTCGGGCAGGCGGTTGATCGCATAGGAGCCGACGACGCAGAGCACGGTGACGCAGGGGATCAGGATCGCATCGGACAGACGGGAGATCTGCGCAAAGCCGCGGCAGCCCAGCAGGCCGATGCCCAGCATGAAGAACTGGACCAGCACAAAGCCGGCGAAGAAGGTATAGGTCACGATGGCGTTCTCTTCGTTGAAGAGCATGCGGCCGGGCTGCAGGCCCTTCATGATCAGGCCGCCCATCAGGATCGCCGTGACGGATTCGCCCGGGATGCCGAGGGTCAGGGTCGGGATCAGGGAGCCGCCGGTGACGGCGTTGTTGGCCGCCTCGGAGCCGGCCACGCCCTCGATGGAGCCCTTGCCGAACATTTCCTTATGCTTGGAGAACTGCTTGGAGGTGTTGTAGCCCAGGAAGCAGGCGATGGAGGCGCCGGCGCCGGGCAGGATGCCGATCAGGTTGCCGATGATCCAGGAACGCAGGATCGTCGGGCGGATCGTCTTGCGCTCCTCGCGGGTCAGGCTCATCTTGTCGGTGACCTTGCTGGCCTGGGCGCGCTCCTTGATCTTCTTCTCTGCAAGGATGAAGACCTGGCTCATGGAGAACAGACCGATCAGCGCGCAGGTGACGTTGATGCCGTCATAGAAATAGCTGTTGCCGAAGAGCATGAAGCGCGGGATGCCGGAGCCGGGATCGGAGCCGATGGTGCTCAGCAGCAGGCCCAGCGCGCCGGACATCAGGCCCTTGAGCAGGCTTTTGCCGGCCACGCCCGCGATGATGGTCAGGCCGAAGATCGACAGCCAGAAGTACTCGGCCGACTGGAACTTCAGCGTCAGCTCCGCCAGCAGCGGCGCGAAGAAGTACAGGGAGATGCAGCTGAGCAGGCCGCCCCAGAAGGAGGCGTAGCAGGCGGTGAACAGGGCTTTGCCCGCCTGCCCTCGTTTTGTCATCTCATAGCCTTCGATCGCGGTGGCGGCGGAGGCCGGGGTGCCGGGGGTGTGGATGAGGATGGCGGAGATCGAGCCGCCGAAGATGGCGCCGCAGTAGATGGCGCCGAGGACGATCAGCGCGGTGTCCTGCTGCATGGTGAAGGTCAGCGGCAGCATCAGAGCCACGCCCATCGCGGCGGAGAGGCCGGGCATGCAGCCGATGACGATGCCCAGCGCCACGCCGGCGATCATCATGATCAGGTTGATGGGAGTCAGCGCATGCAGGAAGCCCTGGCCCATGGTAGCTAATGTTTGAAGCATATCGTCAGCCCTCCCTTAAAACAGCAGATTGTTCGGAAGCTGTACGTGCAGGAACAGCGTAAATGCGCCGTAGATCAGCAGGAGAAGCGCAACGGTGGTGATGGCGATGTACAGGGGCTTGACCTTGAAGAACAGGAGCGTTACCACAAGGAACACCGCCGTGGACACGAAGAAGCCGATGGTGAGCACGGCGGCGACGTACAGCACGGTCAGTGCCAAGCAGACGAAGAACTGCTTGGGCTGGAAATCCTTGAAGCTGGACTTTCCGCTTTCGGTCCCGAACTTGACCGCGTTGACGATCATCTGGATCAGATACAGGGTCGTCAGGCCGAAAAGGATGATGACGATTACTTTCGGATACATCTGGCTCTCGACGGGGAGCTTCTGGGTCTCTGCGAAAAACAGGGCGCAGATCACGTAGAACACCGCCACGATGCCGATATCCGTATATTTCATTTTCAAAAGAAGATTCCTCCCTCTTCCTTTATCATTTGTCAAAAGGGCAGATGCCTGCCCTTTTGATCAAACGCCATATATCGCCCGTTCCGCGGTGCGGACGCGCGGTTTCGGAATGCCGTGGATGCGATCAGTCGTACCAGAAGCCGGTGGCCAGGCCTTCGGTGAAGGCCTGCTGCTGCTTGACCAGCTCGGTGGTCGCGGCGGCGTCCTTGTAGTCGGTGGCAAAGGAGGAAGCCTCAGCCAGATACTCGGGGTCTTCCATGGCTGCCTTGAAGGCCTCTTCATAGAACTTGATGACCTCTTCGCTCACGCCGGCAGGAGCCGCCACGCAGCGGGAGGAGCCCAGCCAATCCTGATAGAAGCCCAGCTCGGCAAGGGTGGGAACGTCGGGCAGTTCGGGCAGACGGTCGGTGCCGAACACGGCCAGGACCTTCACGGAGTCAGCCACGGAGCCGATGTCGGGAACCTTGACCACGCAGAAGTCGGCTTCCTTGCCCAGCAGGGAGGTCAGCTCTTCGTTGGTGTTGCCCTTGGGAACGGCCTTGTAGGTGAAGCCGGCGGAATTGGCAAAGGCCTGGGCGCCGATGTGGTTGGAGGCCTGGGCGCCGTTGGTGGAGGCGATCAGCTCGCCGTCGTGGGCCTTGCCGTACTCAACCAGCGCGTTCAGGTCGGGGAAGCGGTCGTCGTCAGCACGGACGACAACAATGGAAGTCTCCGTGACGTGGTTGCAGATGGGTGCGAAGCTGTCGATGGTGTAGGTGCCGAGGCCCTTCACGATGGAGCTGTTGAAGTTCGGCAGGTTGATAAAGCCGATGGTCATGCCGTCGGGCTTGGCGGAAGCCAGCTTGGACCAGCCCTTGGAGCCGGAGCCGCCGTCCTGGTTGTCGATGATGATGGTCTGGCCGATGTACTTTTCGGCATACTTTGCGAGGATACGGGCGGTGATGTCGGTGCCGTTGCCGGCCTTGTAGGCAACGATCATGGTGACGGGGCCGTTGGGCTTGAAGGGACCGTCGTTAGCCTTGCTGCCGGCCGCGCCGCAGGCGCAGAGTGCAAAAACCATGCAGAGCGCCAGGATCAGAGCAATCAGTTTTTTCATGTTTCATCCTCCTCAGTAATAGTGGTCATTCGGGTTTGACGGTAATTTGTGAACAAACCATGAAGACGAGACTATCTTAACAGTCAAGCCGATTTCTGTCAATCACCGGCCCTCTGCCGTTTCCGATTTTTAGCACTTCATCCAATTTGCCCGCGCAGAATCTGTGCGGAACAGACAAAACCGGCTGTGACGTCCGTCACAGCCGGTTTGCTGATAAAACCTGTATTTACGCTTCGCCGCGCTCGCGCAGAGCGTCCTTGCGGCTGAGGTCGATGCCGCGGGGGCCGATGTTCATGACCTTGACCCAGGTCATGTCGCCGACCTTCAGCACGTCCTCGACCTTCTCGGTGCGCTTGAACTCGAGGTCCTTGATCTTCACAAGGCCGTCCTTGCCCGGGGCCAGTTCGACCCAGGCACCGAAGTCGGAGCGGATGTTGGACACCTTGCCGTAGTACAGCGCGCCGATCTCGGGCTCGAAGACGATGTCCTCGATGGTCTTGCGCGCGGCGCGGCAGGCCTCGATGTCGCTGGAGGCGATGAAGATGGAGCCGTCGTCCTCGATGTCGATCTTGCAGCCGGTGTCGGCGGTGATCTTCTGGATGACCTTGCCGCCGGAGCCGATGACCTCGCGGATCTTGTCGGGGTTGATCTTCATCTGGCAGTCTTGGCCAGCTCCTTGCGGGGCTCGGGGATGGCCTTGAGGAGGATCGCGTCAAGGATCTGGAAGCGGGCTTCCTTGGTGATGGCGAAGGCTTCCTCAATGATCTCGTGCTTGAGGCCGTCGTTCTTGAGGTCCATCTGGATGGCGGTGATGCCCTGCTTGGTGCCGGCCACCTTGAAGTCCATCTCGCCGTGGAAGTCTTCCACGCCCTGGATGGGGAACGCCGGCGTCCATCAGAGCGAGCGTGGTGCCGCAGATGGAGCCCTGGGAGGTGGAGCCGTTGGAGGAGAGCACTTCAGAGACGACGCGGATGGCGTAGGGGAAGTCCTCAACCTCGGGGATCACGCACTGCAGCGCCTTCTCGACCAGGGCGCCGTGGCCGTACTCGCGGCGGCCGGTGCTGCGCTGGGCGCGGGCCTCGCCGGTGGAATAGGCGGGCATGTTGTAGTGGTGCATGAAGCGCTTCTCTTCCTCTTCCCAGATGGTGTCGAGCTTCTGGGATTCGCTGAGGGTGGCGAGGGTGGCGATGGAGAGCACCTGGGTCTGGCCGCGGGTGAAGAGGCCGGAGCCGTGAACCACGGGGATCACGCCGACTTCGGCAGCCAGAGGACGGATCTCGTTCATCTTGCGGCCGTCGACGCGCTTGCCGGCCAGCAGCCACTTCTTGACGACCTTCTTCTGCAGCTTGTAGAGGATCTCGTCCATGTAGTTCATGAGGTCGGGATGCTCTTCGCCGTATTTCTGCTCGACCATGGTGATCCAGTCGTTGACGCGGGCTTCGCGGACGTTCTTGTCGTCGGTGTCCATGCAGTATTCCATGGACTCGAACTCGTTGGCAACCAGCTTCTCGAACAGCTCGTCGTCGAAGGAGGCGTGCTCATACTCGAACTTGGGCTTGCCGATCTCGCGCACCATCGTGTCGATCAGGTCGAGCACGGGCTGCAGATGCTCGTGCGCCTCGACGATGCCCTGATACATGACCTTGTCGGGGACCTGGTCGGCCTCGGACTCGATCATGACGATCTTCTTGTGGGTGGCGGCGACGGTGGTGATCATGCGGTTATGCTTGCGCTCTTCCTGGGTGGGGTTGAAGAGGTACTTCTCACCGTCCCAGCCGAGCACGATGCCGGCGATGGGGCCGTTGAAGGGCACGTCGGAGATGCTGACGGCGGCGGAGGCGCCGATCATGGCGGTGATCTCCGGGCTGCAGTCGCGGTCGACGGAGAGCACTTCGCAGGCGATGACGACGTCGTTGCGCAGGTCGCTCGGGAAGAGCGGGCGCATCGGGCGGTCGATCAGGCGGGAGGCCAGCACGGCGGGCAGGCTGGGCTTGCCCTCACGGCGCATGAAGCTGCCGGGGATGCGGCCGACGGCGTAGAGCTTCTCGTTGAAGTCCACGGGCGGGCGGAGGCGGTGCAGGTGACGAGCACGGTGGTTTCGCCGTACTTGACCAGGACCGCGGCGTTGCAGAGCTCGGCCATCTTGCCCACTTCCATGGACAGGGGGCGGCCCTCATACATCATTTCATACTTGCGGTAGTTCGGGAACTGCTTGTTGGTGATGATCATAGTTCTGTTCCTTTCTTTTGTTCCCGGCCCTTCAGCACTTGGTACAGAGCCCGCGGCAGCAGGCGCTCTATCAAATACTGACCGACCGGTGATTGAATGACTTGCGAAAGTAAAAAACACAGGGAGACAGTATTCACTTGTCTCCCTGTGTCAAACCTTCATACGCTTCAGATGCAAACGTCCGGCAATTACTTGCGGATGTTCAGCTTGGCGATGATCGCGCGGTAACGCTCGATGTCCTTCTTCGCCAGATAGTCCAGCATGCGGCGGCGCTTGCCGACGAGCTGGTACATGCCCAGACGGCTGTGGTCGTCGTTGGGATGCTGCTTGAGGTGCTCGGTGAGCTCGCGGATACGCTCGGTCCAGATGGCGACCTGGACTTCGGGAGAGCCGGTGTCGCCCTCGTGCACGGCATTGGCTTCGATAACGCCGGTCTTCTTTTCCTTGGTGATCATGGTGATGTTTCCCCTTTCAATGATATCTATACCCAGCGGCCGGGAAACGGGGCGGAAAGGACGCCGCATCGGCGGCATGACCCCGGATCGCAGTGCGCGGGCGTTCCGTAGCATATTAGCATGGAAGCGGCCGGATGTCAACAAAATTTTGCCGGCCGCTGCCCGTTTTTTCTGCCGGCGCGGGCGCGCAAATCTGCCTTCTCTGTTGAAAAGCGCAGCGGCCTGTGATATAATTTAACACAATTCATTTTCTCGTTTTCTTTTGTCAGGAGACCGATCCCATGAAAAAGCGACCCATCGCGCTGCTGATCGCGGCAGCTTTTCTGCTCAGTGCCTGCAGTGCCCCTCCGGCGCCCGCTCCGGCGGAAACGGCGGCACCCGCAGACGAGCCGTCCGTCGTCGAAGCTTCCTCTCCCGCGCCGAGCCGCGCGCCGCAGCCCGCGTCATCCGAAATGGGAAAGCTGTGTTTTTCGGAGATCATGCCGAAAAACCGCGCCACGCTCGCCGCCGGGGACGGCGGCTTCCACGACTGGATCGAACTGGAAAACCTGTCCGCCGAGTCCGTATCCCTGGACGGCTGGGCCATCTCCGACGGGCCGGATCAAAGGCCCTGGCCTCTGCCCTCCCGGACGCTGGCGCCGGGCGAATACTGCCTGATTTTCGCCGCCGGCGAGCAGGCCTCTTCGGAAGATATGGCGCCTTTTGCGCTCTCGGCAGACGAAACGCTGTGCCTGTTCGCGCCCTCCGGCGCGCTGATTGACGAGCTGTTCTGCCCGGAGCTGCAGGCCGACGAAGCCCTTGCCCGGGACCCGGACGAAGCTGCGGTGAGGACCTTCTGGGCCACCCCGGGCTTCCCCAACACAGACGCGGGCTACGAGGCCTTCGCCGCCTCGCGCGCTGCAGCCGGCCCGCTCGTCATCAGTGAGGTCACCGCGGCCGAGTACAGCTATCCCGCCGTGCGCGGTGCGGAGCGCAGGGACTGGGTGGAGATCCAAAACATCTCCGACCGGGAGATCACGCTGAACGATTACCTGCTCTGGGACAGCGGCGGCGAGCCCTTCCGTCTGCCGGATCGGACGCTGGCGCCCGGAGAGCTCACGCTCATCGTCTGCGGCGGCGACGGGGCGGAGGACGCGCCCTTCTCGCTCGACGCGGAGTATGAGCGCCTGTTCCTCGGCACGGAGAGTGCGATCTGCGACTGGCTCGTGCTGCATGATCTGCCCGTAGATGGCAGCTGCGGCCGCACGGAGGATGCGCCCGGCTTCTTTTACTTCTGCACCCCGACGCCCGGAGAAAAGAACGGGGAGGGCCTGCGCATGGTGAGCGCGGCGCCCGAAGCGCTGACGCCGGACGGGATCTACGACGGTGTGGACGCGCTGGATGTATCTCTGTCCGCGCCGGGCCGGATCCATTATACCCTCAACGGCTCGCTCCCGAGTGAGGAAGACGCGCTCCTGGACGGCAGCCTCTCGCTGACGGGCACCACGGTCCTGCGCGCCATTGCCGTGGAGGACGGAAAAGCGCCCAGCCCGGCCGTGAACCTGAGCTATATCATCAATGAACACCACAGCCTGCCGGTGCTGAGCCTTGCGCTGGATGATCCGGCCCTTTTCCGCACCGTTTATCTGCGGGTCTACAACGGCGTCGAGCTCCCCGGCTGCCTTTCCTATTATGAAGACGGGCGCAGCTTCACCATGCCCTGCGGGATGCAGCTGTCCGGCTCCGGCAGCCTGGCTCTGCCGAAAAAGAGCCTGGCCATCCAGTTTCGCAGCTGCTACGGGGACGGCTCGCTCGACTGCGATCTCTTCGACAGCGGCGTGAGCAGCTACGCCTCGCTGCAGCTACGCGCCGGGGAGGCCAATCCCACGACGATCATCCAGAGCGATCTGTTCCAGGACCTGTGTCTGGAGATGTCGGACGAAGCCGTGACCCAGCACAGCAAGCACTGCATCCTGTACATCAACGGCAGCTACTACGGCATCTACTGCCTGAAGGAAAAATTCTCCGCCCAATACTACGCCTCGCTCAAGGGCGTCTCCAAAAGCAGCGTCACCGTGCTCAAATACCCGGTCGCGCCGGACTCCTCTTTTGCGCGGGAGGTGCTCGTTTTCTGCCGCAGCGCCGATCTCGCGGATCCCGTGCAGTACGCGCGCTTCTGTGAGCTGGTGAACGTGGACAGTCTGATCGACTGGTATCTGATCGAGGGGCTCAGCGGCAACCCTGATATCGGCGGCAACCTGCGCGTCTTTCGTTCCACGGAGGACGGCGGGCGCTGGTCCTTCGCGCTCTACGACCTGGACTGGGGCTTTCAGGACAGCGAGTCCATCTTCCGGAACCTGACCCTGGACAACAAATACCACACCGGTCAGATCAAAACCATCATGAACGCCGCCATGCGCAGCGAGGACTTCCGCGACCGGATCCTCTCCCGCTATGCCTCCGTCTGGGATACGGCGCTGTCCAACGAACGCTTTCTCGCGCAGCTGGACGCCTACGAGCAGCGCCTCGCGCCGGAGGTTTCCCGCGACCGCCAGCGCTGGAGCGGTTCGGAAGCCGAGTGGCGCATCAAAATGGAGGAGCTTCGCAGCTTCATCCGGGACAAGGACCCGCAGCACCTCGGCGTGGAGCGCTTCTGCGAGATCTGGGACGTCTCCCCCGCCACGCGGGCCGAATACTTCGGCTGGTAAAATACGATATAAGGAAACAGCCGCCGGCAATGCCGGCGGCTGTTTGTTGTTTACAGAGCTTAGTTGCTGATGGGATGGTGGACCTCCGGGGTCGTCATGTCGATGCCCTTGAAGGTGTAGCCGTTTTCCAGGCCCCACTGGATCAGGCGTTCCACGACGAATACGTTCCAGCCTGCGGTATCATGCTGCAGAGAGATGGGAGGCTCTTCCCCCGCTTCGCAATACTCGTACGCGCCGTAGCGCAGCGTGACAAACGAGCGGTCGAGATCCACGTTCTCGTCGTCCGGCTCCGGCTGGATGTTCCAGTCATAATAGCGGTAGCCCATGGTGGTCAGATCCTCGGCCAGCGCGGTCATGATGCCGGGGCAGAAGGCGGCGCTGGAGGAGTTGGAGCTTCCGCCGACAAAGCGGACGATGCGGGTGTATTCCCCGGTTTGCTCCTTGATGACCTCCTGCATTTTGTCGAAGTTGTCGAAATAAGCTTCCTCGCTGGCGTAGATCACGCTGGCGTCGTGCTTGTAGGCGTGCAGACCGATGCTGTGGCCCTCCCGGTAGGCGCGGCCGATCATATCGACATAGCGGGGGTCGGAATAGGTGACGAAGAAGGTGACCTTGGCGTCATACTTGGCCAGCATGTCCAGCAGCGCTTCCGTGGTCTCGGCCGGGCCGTCGTCAAAGGTCAGGTAGATCACCTTCTCCTGCAAAACGGTCTCGGGCATCTCGGCCGGCACGACCTCGATCGTGCGCGTCCTGGTCACCGTCTGTCCGAAATCGTCGGTCACGGTGTAGGTGAACTCATAGCTGCCCGGCTCCCAGGGGACGATCTCGCCCGTGACTTCGAGGCGGTCCGAAAGGTCGCGCCCGTACATGTCCACGGCGGTCACGCCCGGCTCGAAGAAGCGGTAGTCCGCGGGGATCTGGACGCTCTCGCCGCCCTCGAATTCCAGGATCGGGCCCTTCACGCGCTCCGCACTCGCCTCGTTGCCGGAGGAATCGCGCACGGTGTAGACGATCCGGTCGGCTTCCTCCGTCCGCTGCACCCGGTCGGTGATGTCGCCGTCGGCGTTGTCAAGGGCGCTGTAGTCCGGGTCACCGGGCTCGCCGAGCAGCGTGAGCTCCGGCGGCACGGTATCCTGCACGGTCACGGTCCGGCTGACGCCGGCGACCTTTTCGCCGTCAATGATAACGCTGTAGCTGACCTCCGCGGTGCCGAGCTTCCGGGTATCGACCGCCGAAGGCTCGATTGCCAGCGGCTGACGGCTTCCGTCCGCGCTGACCAGCCAGGCCTCGGCGCCCGGATCGGTATAGTCCTGGCCGTATTCCAGGACGACCTCCTTGTCGCCGATCAGTTCGATCTCGGCGTGCGGCGGCTCGGTGTTGCCCGGAAGATCTGGGAGATCCTGGAGAGCCGGAAGATCCGGGATCACATCTTTGAAACGAGGGCCGGGCATAAAGAGAATCACACAGAGCGCGGCCACTGTCAGCAGCAGGATCAGCCAAAGGATCGCTTTTTTCATGGCACTTGTCCTCTTTCTTTCTATGAATCCGGGCGATTCGTATTATTATTTCAGCGGTTTCGCATCAGGGTCTTCATGCGCAGGCTGTGGTCGAGGATGCTCTTGCGCAGGCGCAGGTTTTTCGGTGTGACCTCCAGCAGCTCGTCGTCGGCCAGGAACTCCAGGCACTGCTCCAGGCTCATCTGGCGCGGCGGGATCAGGCGCAGGGCCTCGTCCGAGCCGGAGGCGCGGGTGTTGGTCAGGTGCTTGGTGCGGCAGACGTTGACCGGGATATCGTCCGACTTGGGCGATACGCCGACGATCATGCCGGCATAGACCTTGGTGCCGGGGGTGATGAACAGCGCGCCGCGGTCCTGCGCGTTCCACAGGCCGTAGGCCACGGCCTCGCCGGTCTCGAAGGCGATCAGCGAGCCGGTGGTGCGGCGGGCGATGTCGCCGCGGAAGGGCTCGTAGCGCTCAAAAACGGAGGCCAGGATGCCCTCGCCGCGGGTGTCGGTCAGAAATTCGTTGCGGTAGCCGAAGAGACCGCGGGACGGGACCAGGAACTCCAGCTTGATGCGGCTGCCCACCGGGGTCATCTCGATGAATTCGCCCTTGCGCTGGCCGAGCTTTTCCATCACGGAGCCCATCGAATCGGCCGGGACGTCCACGACCACGCGCTCCATCGGCTCGCAGAGCTTGCCGTCGATCTCCTGGTACAGCACGCGCGGAGGCGAGACCTGGAACTCATAGCCCTCGCGGCGCATCGTCTCGATCAGGATCGAGAGGCTCATCTCGCCGCGGCCGGCCACGCGGAAGCTGTCGGTGCTGTTTTCCACATCGCTGACGCGCAGCGACACGTCCTTGAGCGTTTCGCGCATCAGGCGCTCGCGGATCTGGCGGGAGGTGACGAACTTGCCCTCCTGCCCGGCGAAGGGGCTGTCGTTGACGGAGAAGGTCATCTCCATCGTCGGCGCGCCGATCTTGACGAAGGCCAGGGGCTCCGCTGCGCCGCGGGCGCAGATCGTGTCGCCGATGGTGATGTCGCCGATGCCGCTCATGGCGATGATGTTGCCGGCGGAGGCCTCGGTGACGGGCACGCGGTTGAGGCCCTCGAACTGATACAGGCTCACGGCCTTGGCCTTCAGCGTGGGCGCGTCGGGATTGTGGTAGTTGCAGACCTCGATCTCCTCGTTCTGGCGGATCACGCCGCGCTCGATGCGGCCGATGGCGATGCGGCCGACGTATTCGTTATAATCAATGCTGCTCACCAGCATCTGGAAGGGCTTGTCCTCGTCCATCTCCGGGGCGGGGATATACTCCAGGATCGTTTCAAACAGGGGCTTGAGGTCGGTGCCGGCGACCTCGGGCGAATAGCTCGCGGTGCCGTTGCGGCCGGAGCAGAACAGCATCGGGGAATCAAGCTGCTCGTCGGTGGCATCCAGATCCATCAGCAGCTCCAGCACCTCGTCCACGACCTCGTGGATGCGCTGGTCCGGGCGGTCGATCTTGTTGATGACGACGATGACCCGGTGTCCGAGCTCCAGCGCGCGGCTGAGCACGAAGCGGGTCTGGGGCATGGGGCCCTCGGCCGCGTCCACCAGCAGGATGACGCCGTTGACCATCTTCAGGATGCGCTCCACCTCGCCGCCGAAGTCGGCGTGGCCCGGGGTGTCTACAATATTAATCTTGGTGTCGCCGTACCAGACGGCGGTGTTCTTGGCCATGATCGTGATGCCGCGCTCACGCTCCAGGTCGTTCGAGTCCATCACGCGGTCGACGACCTCCTGGTTTTCGCGGTAGACGCCGGACTGCTTGAGCATCTCGTCCACCAGCGTGGTCTTGCCGTGGTCGACGTGGGCGATAATGGCGATATTTCTCAGCTTATCCATATGTTGTAACTCCTTGCTGCATTTACGTGACAGTGAATTTTATCATTCCGTCCCCAAAAAAGCAACAGTTTCTGTGCATTTTCCCCGAGGTCGTTGCTTTTTTTTGCGCGGCATGCTACAATGGCAAAACACAAACACAGAAAGGCGCTGCAAAGCATGAGCGACAACTTTTTTGCCTATATCTCCCGCATGCGCTATATCGGCCGCTGGAGCCTGATGCGCAACTCCCTGCCCGAAAACATTCAGGAGCACAGCCACATGGTGGCCGTGATCGCCCACGCGCTGGGCGTGATCCGGCGCGACGTGTTCGGCGTTCCCTGCGACCCGAACGAGGCCGCCGCCGTGGCGCTCTACCACGACGCAAGCGAGATCCTCACCGGCGACCTGCCCACGCCGATCAAATACCACAGCGCAGACATCCGCGGCGCCTACCAGCAGGTGGAAAAGCTCGCCTGCGACAAGCTCCTGGCCACGCTTCCGGACGAGCTGCGCCCGGCCTATGAGCAGCTCCTGACCGGCGAAACGCAGGAGCGCCTGCACGATCTCGTCAAGGCCGCCGACAAGCTCTCGGCCTACATCAAGTGCATCGAGGAGCGCAAGGCCGGCAACAACGAGTTTCTCTCCGCCGAAAAGCAGACCCGCGCCGTGCTGGAGGCATCGAAGCTGCCCGAGGTCGGCTTTTTTCTGGAGCACTTCATCCCCGCCTTCGAGCTCAACCTCGACGAGCTGGGAACGATCGAATAAATGCGGAGTTCGGAATTCGGAATTGAGGAAAACGTATGGAACAGAGTAAAATCGACCGCATCAGCGAGCTGGCGCACCTGGCGAAGGAGCGCACGCTGACCGCGGAGGAACTGGCCGAGCGCGATGCGCTTCGCAAGGAATACATCGCCGCCTGGCGCGAGAGCACCATCGCCGTGCTGGAGAACACTTACATCCAGACCCCCGACGGCAAAAAGCACAAGCTGAAAAAGAGGGAAAAATAAGCAGGCAAAGGCTTTGAAGAAGTCCGAAACAGGACGTAGGGGCTGCCGCCCTCGGCAGCCCGGCGGGAAAAATCAATAAGAAATAATCTCCGGCGAATTCGGGCTTCGGACCCGTTTTCGCCGGAGATTTCTTTTACAGTTTTCTTTCCTTGCTGCGCGGGCTGCCGAGGGCAGCAGCCCCTACAAGCAAGCATGACCCTTTCCTTCTATAGGTATGTTTTCACATCCCTTTTCAGGAAACGATCAGCCCACGCCGTGGTTTGTTCCCAAATTGATGGCCACATGCCCAGGATATTGGTCAAGCTGGATATACATCGGCACGCCGTCCTGATCTCCCTCAAAGAAGACAGTAACATAGCGGTTGCCCGATCTGTCTGCCAAGTCGAGCAACAGTGTCGAACCGTCTACAGCAGGCAGGTACTCGTGATAGTACTCATCCTCTACCGTGTCGGAGATCCGGTAGCCGGAAAAGCCCCAATATTCCGCCAACAGCGTACAGAAGCGGTCCACCGTCATATCTGCTGGAATGATATGGTCAAAGATATCATAGTAATATAAGGTTTTGGGTCCGTTTTCTCCTTCGATCTCAACCTCATCCACCGGCTCATCGTCTGCATTCGGCACAGAATAAAGTGTCGCTGCCATGATTTTCCCTGTAAGAGTATCGACGTCAAGGCTGCATCCATATTCCGGCTCTCCTTCCCAGCCGAAATACCATCTCACATCATAACAGTGGCGGAATATTCGGCCGTACCAGTAGGCACCGCCATCGCGTTCCTCAGTCTCAAATATGTCGTCAGCCGGACCTTCGAACACGACATCCTGTGAGATGAGACCCATAGTCTTCCACTTTTCAATTTGTTCAAGCGCGACCTTCTCCGCCGCCTCTGGTGTGGCGACGGCAGCATTGACGGCCCAGGCTGTGACCCCCAGCGCGAGGATCAGCGCGGCGGCCAGCGCGATGGTGATGATGCGTTTTGCTTTCATTTTTACGATCCTTTCCGAGGCGCCGGATGCATCCTCGGGCGCATAGCGGATCGCTTCCGCGATATAGCGGTCGTCCAGGCCGCTCAAGGCCTGGAATAATCTGTCCCGATTCATACAAGCAGGCCCTCCTTCTGCAAAGTCTTCCGCAATTTCTCACGGAGGCGGAAAAGGCGCACGGAGATCCGGCTCTCCCGCTCGTGCATGGCGGCGGCGATCTCCTTGACGGAGTCTGCGTACCAGTAGCGGCGAACGAAGAGAAAGCGGTCGTCATAGTCCAGCGCGGACAAAAAGCGGTTGATGCCCTCCACGGTTTCCTTGTAATCATAGTCTGCCTCGACATCGGCGCCGGAGGGGATAAAATCCTCCAGCTCGTCGAGCACCAGATCGAGACTGCCGTTTCGCTTCTGCGCGGTCTCGCTGCGGAGCTTCGACACCGCCAGATTGCGGGCGATGCGGCAAACGTAGCCGGCCAGCGGATCGGGGCGGTGAGGCGGAATACTGTCCCAGACCGCAAGCCAGGTATCGTTGGCGCACTCCTCCGCATCCCGGCGGCTGCGCAGGATGTTGTCGGCCGTTTTCGTCACGGCCTTGCCGTATTTTTTGTCCAGTTCGCTGATCGCCCGTTCCGAGCGCTCAAAGAACAGGTCGATGATCTGTGAGTCCTCCAAGTGCGTCACTTCCTTTCCGCCTCATTCATCCTATCGCAAACGGAGGGCGGATCTTGCAGCTGTTCAGGAAAAAAAAGAAAAAACCCTCTGTCCCGGCTATGCAAGACAAAGCCTTCCCCTCGAGGGGAAGGTGCCCCAGTGCCGCAGCACTGGGGCGGATGAGGTGGAAAACGCAAAAGCCACCTCATCAGTCTCGCTGCGCTCGACAGCTTCCCCTCAAGGGGAAGCCGGGAAGCGGCGAAGCCAGATCAGAGGGATTCTCTCTTTAGCTATATACTCAGTTTCAGATCCGGGTTGTTGGTCTCCTCGACGGCGCAGGTCTGCGCGCCGGCGGAGAGGGCGGCCTCGGTCGTTTTTCGCAGGTCGAAGCCCTGCACGCCCGCCCAGACGATGGCGGCCACAGCCGCGTCGCCCGCGCCGGTGGTGTTGACGATCCGGCCGGTCATGCAGGGCAGGCGGAGCACCTCGTTGCCCTCCGCCGCGAGCATGCCGCCCGCGCCAAGGCTGACGAAGACCCGCTTCATCCCGAGGCCGAGCAGCGCCCGGGCCGACTGGCCGGGATAGTTCTCCCCGGTCAGCAGCGCCGCCTCCAGGGCGTTGGGCTTAAAGGCGGTCAGGCGCGGCAGCAGCTTCTTCATGCGCGGGGCCTTGGCGGTGCTCACCGGGTCGCCGTACATGGGCGCGGTGCAGGCCTCGGCCAGATAGTCCAGCGTCTCCTCGCTGAGGTTTGCGTCGACGACGACCGCGTCGGAGGCGTTGATCTCCTCCATCAGCGGCTGCAGATAGTCCGGCGTGATGTGCCGCACGATGTCCATGTCCGCGATGCCGACGTGCATATCCCCCGCCGCGTTCGTGACGTACAGATAGGCCGAGGAGCGCGCGCCGGGCACGACGAGCATCCGGCTTACGTCCATGCCCAGGGCCTCGCATTCGTCCTTCAGCCCCTTGCCGAACAAGTCGTCCCCGACGGCGGCGATCAGCCGCACGTCCAGGCCGAGCAGGCGGAGATTGTGGGCGATGTTGCGCCCCACGCCGCCCTGCCGCAGCGTGATGACGCCGGGGTTGGAATCATACAGGCGCAGGGACTCGGCGGGGCCGCCGCCGATATCGGTATTGGCCCCGCCGATCACGGTGATCAACGGACTGCGTTTCACAGCATCCATATATTGTTCGCGTACTCGCGGATGGCGCGGTCGGCGGCGAAGAAGCCGCTCTGCGCCGTGTTGACCAGCGCCAGGCGGGCCAGCTCCTCACGGTTGCGGATGCGCTCGTACAGACGGGTCTGGCAGTCGGCGTAGGAGTGGTAGTCGGCGATGAGCATGTACTGGTCGCCGCCGTAGTTGAGCATGGAGACCAGGTCGGAGTAGCTCTTGCCGTCAGCAAAGCCCTCGCGGAAGCGCTTGAAGATGCGCTGCAGCTCGCCGTCGCTGTTGAAGATGTCCAGCGGGCGGTAGCCGCGGCGGCGCCAGTCCTCAATCTCCTCGGTGCGCAGGCCGAAGAGGAACATGTTCTCGTCGCCCAGACGCTCGTACATCTCGACGTTCGCGCCGTCGAGCGTGCCGATCGTCACGGCGCCGTTCATCATCAGCTTCATGCAGCCGGTGCCGGAGGCTTCCTTGCCGGCGGTGGAGATCTGCTCGGACACCTGCGCGGCGGGCACGATGGCCTCGGCGGCGGAGACGCGGTAGTTCTCCACGAAGTAGACCTGGAGCTTATCCTTGCACAGCGGGTCGTTGTTCACGTCGTTCTGCAGGCTCAGCAGCAGCTCGATGATGCGCTTGGCGGTCTTGTAGCCGGCTGCGGCCTTGGCGCCGAAGATGAAGGTGCGGGGCACGAAGTCGCGGTTCGGGTCGTCATGGATCTGCATCTGCAGCGCGGTGATGCGCATCGCGTTGAGCAGCTGGCGCTTATACTCGTGCAGACGCTTGACCTGCACGTCCATGATGGCGTCGGTGTTGAGCGTCATGCCGTCGTTGCGCCTGGCAAAGGCCGCGAAGCGGCGCTTGTTCTCGTTCTTGATCTCCTCCACGCGGCGCAGCACCTGCGCATCGTCGGCAAAGGCGTTCAGCTCGCTCAGGCGCTCGGGCTCGAGCAGATAGGCGTCGTCGCCCAGCAGCTCGCAGATCAGGCCGTGCAGGCCGGGGTTGATCTGGCTGAGCCAGCGGCGGTGGTCGATGCCGTTGGTCACATAGGTGAAGCGGTCGGGGCGGATGGAGTTGAGGTCGGCGAAGAGGTCGCGCTTGATGATGTCGCCGTGCAGGCGAGACACGCCGTTGACCTTATAGCAGGCGGCGAGGCAGAGGTTGGCCATGTGCACCTGACCGTCGCGGATGATCATGTTGCGGCCCACGCGCTCGCCCTGGCCGAAGTTGTAGACCAGGAAGTTGACCCAGCGCTTGTTGATCTCGCACATGATCTCCCACAGGCGCGGCAGCAGCTTCTGGATCAGATCCTGCGGCCACTTCTCCAGGGCCTCGCTCATGACGGTGTGGTTGGTGTAGGCCACGCTGTGGCGCACGATCTCCCAGCTCTCGTCCCAGCCGAGGCCGTGCTCGTCCATCAGCAGGCGCATCAGTTCGGGGATGATCATGGTCGGGTGGGTGTCGTTGATCTGGATGACGTGGTGCTCGGCGAAGCTGCGCACGTCGCCCCACTTGGCGATGTGCTTGCGCAGGATGTCCTGGGCGCTGGCGGAGACGAAGAAATACTGCTGCTTGAGGCGCAGGGTCTTGCCCTCGATATGGTCGTCGGCGGGATAGAGCACCTTGGTGATGACCTCGGTCATCGTGCGCTGCTCCATGCTCTTGACGTACTCGCCCTCGGAGAAGAGGTACATATCCAGGGAGTTGGGGCTGTGCGCCTCCCAGAGGCGCAGGGTATTGACGCTCTTGCCGTCGTAGCCGGCGATCAGCATGTCGCGCGGCACGGCGGTGACGGCGGTGTAGCCGGTGTGCTCGGCGTGATAGCGGCCGGTATTGTCCCAGATCGGCGTGATCTGGCCGCCGAAGCGCACCTCCACCGCGTCCTCATAGCGGGAGCTGAGCCAGCTCTCCATCGAGCTGCGCCAGTTGTCGGCCACCTCGGTCTGCCTGCCGCCGGCAAACTTCTGCTTGAAGATGCCGAGCTCGTAGCAGAGCGAGTAGCCCGTGGCCTCCATGCCGAGCGTGGCCAGGCTGTCCATATAGCAGGCGGCCAGACGGCCGAGGCCGCCGTTGCCGAGGCCCGCGTCGGGCTCGGCCTCGAAAATATCCACTGCGTTGCGGCCCATGTCCGCCAGCGCGCCGGTAACGGCTTCGGAAATGCCCAGATTGAAGGCGTTCTTCATGAGGCTGCGGCCCATGAGGAACTCCATGGACATGTAATGGACTTCTTTCTTGCTGCGCTTCGGATCCTCCGCTACCAGCAGGCGGCTCATGATCTCGCGGATCACAATGGCGGTCGCCTGGAAGATCTGGTCGTCGGTGGCCGTGGCGCCGGTGACGGCGAAATGGGCGCACAGCTTGTCCTCAATGGCGCTGCGCACCTCGTCGCGTGAAATCTGACCGATCATAGAAACGAATATACTCCTTTATGGGATAGAATCAGGGGCTGTTCTCCCCCGGCAGCGCCGGGGGAGAAGCAAAGGTTCAGATCTGCTTGCCCTTGCCGATGACGATGGGCAGGCTCTCGCTGCCGCGCAGATCGGTGCCCGGGGCAAAGCTGCAGTCCTTGTCGGCGATCACGCAGTCGAGCTGCGCGTTTTCACCGATGATGCAGCTGCGGAAAATAATGCTGTTTTTCAGCTTGGCGCCTTTTTTGATGCGCACGCCGGAGAAGACGATGCAGTTTTCCACTTCGCCCTCGATGATGCAGTTGTCCGCCACGAGGCTGTTGCGGGAGACGGCGTGCTCGCCGTAATAGGTGCTCACGCCCTCGTTGGTCTTGGTGCGCACCGGGCGCTCGGCCGGGAAAAGCTCATGGCGCTTGGCGCTGTCAAGCATGTCGCGGCTGGCGCGGTAATAGTTCTCGACGCTGTTGATCATCTCGGCATAGCCGGGATGCACGGCAACGTCCATCTTGCCGCCCTCAGCCAGGAAATAGCCGAGGCCGTCGCGGTGGAAGCGATAGAAGTTGCGGGCGTTGCAGTAATCCATCAGGCGCAGCAGGGTCTCCTTCTCGATGACGTAGCCCTCGAGAGAGGCCAGGCCCTCGCCGCCCTTCACGTCGTAGAGCGCTTCTTTGACGAAGCCGTCCTCGCCCACGACGAAGCGGTGGCGCGCACCCCAGGGGGTGTGGTCCGAGCAGATTGCGGTGATCTCGGCGCCGGAGCGCAGGTGCTGCTCCAGGATGGGCTGCAGGTCGATATTGGCGCACAGGTCGCCCAGCATCAGCACCACGTGCTTCTGCGGGATATCGCGGATATAGGCGCTGACGGCGATCAGAGCCTCCATCGTGCCGGCATAGTTGCCCTTGTGGTACTCGGGCAGACCGAAGGGCGGCAGGATGCGCAGGCCGCGGTCCTTGCGGCTCATGTCCCAGGGCTTGCCGCTGCCGAGATGGTCGAGCAGCGACTGATAGTCGCGCTGCATGATCACGCCAACATCGCGGATGCCGGCGTTCATCAGGGAAGAGAGCGGGAAATTGATCAGGCGGTAGCGCCCGCAGAAAGGCAGGGACGCGGCGGTGCGGCGGCTGACGAGCTCACCGAGCGCGGGAGCTGCGCGGTAGGCAAAAATGATTCCGTGGAAATCCAGCATGGCTCAAACCTCCTCGCTCGTATAGATCATGGCGTTGGCGGGCACCTGAGCGCCCGGGCGGATGGTCAGATCGGGGCCGCAGGTGGCGACGCCCCAGCCTTCGCCTTCGTAAGGCGCGGAGCCGACGACGGCCTCGTTGCCGATCACCGTGTTCTCGCCGATGATGGCGTATTTCACGGTGGCGCCCTCCTTGACGACGGCGCCGGGCATCAGCACGCTGTAAAGGACACGCGCGCCCTTCTCCACGATGACGTTGGGAGAGAGCACGGAGTTTTCCACATGGCCGTCGATCTCGCAGCCCTCGGTGACGATGGAATGGACGATCTCGGCGTCCGGGCCGGTGTAGTGCGGCGGGCAGATGGGGCTGCGGCTGGCGATGGGCCAGTCGGGATCGTAGAGGTTGATGAGCGTGGTGGACAGCATGTCCATGTTGGCGTCCCAGAGGCTGGTGATCGTGCCGACGTCGCGCCAGTAGCCCTGGAAGCGGTAGGGCCAGAGCTTTTCGCCAGCGGCGAGCATCTTGGGGATGATGTTCTTGCCGAAGTCCTTGCTGGAATTCGGGTCGGCATCGTCCTCGATCAGATACTGGCGGAGCTTGGGCCAGTTGAAGATGTAAACGCCCATGGAGGCCAGATTGCTCTTCGGGTGCTTGGGCTTTTCCTCAAACTCGTTGACATAGCCGTTGTCGCCGACGTTCATGATGCCGAAGCGGGTGGCTTCCTCCATGGAGACCGTCAGCACGGAGATCGTGCAGGCCGCGTCCTTCTCGATGTGCTCGCGCAGCATCTCGGCATAGTTCATCTTGTAGATGTGGTCGCCGGAGAGGATGAGCACGTTTTCGGGGTTGTAGTGCTCGATGAAGGCCATGTTCTGGAAGATGGCGTTGGCGGTGCCGGTGAACCAGGAACCCTGCTCGTTGGCGCCGAGGTAAGGCGGCAGGATGTACACGCCGCCCTCGGCCACGTCCAGATCCCAGGGCTGGCCGTTGCCGATATAGCTGTTGAGCTGCAGGGGACGGTACTGCGTCAGGACACCGACGGTGTCGATGCCGGAGTTGGCGCAGTTCGAGAGAGGAAAGTCAATGATGCGGTATTTGCCGCCGAAGGGGACACTGGGCTTGGCCGCCTGCTGTGTCAGCGCGTAGAGACGGGAGCCCTGTCCGCCTGCCAGCAGCATGGCAATGCAGGTTTTCTTCATGGGCACAACTCCTTACTGTATGTTTTTTTCGAAAAAATCAATTGAACTTGTTCATGGTGCGCTCGGGTCCCTCGGTGATATAGCAGACCACGGCCTCGGCCGCCCGTTCGGCAGCGGCGGCGATGTCCTCCGCGTCCTGGTTTTTGAAGGAGGAGAGCACCCAGTCGGCCATGTCGTAGTCCTCGTGGGGCGGGGCGCCTACGCCGAGACGGATGCGCGGGAACTGATCGCTGCCGAGGCAGGCGATGACGCTCTTGAGGCCGTTGTGGCCGCCGGCGGAGCCTTTGCTGCGCACGCGGAGCTTCCCGATGGGCAGGGCCGTCTCGTCCGAGACGACGATCACCCTCTCCGGCGGGATCTTGTAGAATTTCGCGGCCTCCGCGGCGGCTTCGCCCGAGAGGTTCATATAGGTCTGCGGCTTCATCACGAGCACGCTCTCGCCGCCGATCTCGGTCTTGCCGGTCAGGGCGTGAAAGCGCGCGCGGTTGATGCTGAGGTCCAGCTTTTTGGCCAGGGCGTCGGCCGTCATGAAGCCCGCGTTGTGGCGCGTGCCCTCATAGCGCAGCCCGGGATTGCCGAGGCAGACGACCAGCCAGCGCACGCCGCCGGAAGCTTGAAACAGAGCCATCAGGTATCGAAGATGCTGGCGATGGAGACTTCTTCGGAGATGCGGCGGATCGCCTCGGCAAAGATGGAGGCCGTGGAGAGGTAGCGGATCTTGTCCACCTTGGGCTTGTCGGCGGGATAGGGGATGGTGTCGAGCAGCAGCAGCTCCTTGATGCAGCTGTCCTCGATACGCTGCAGCGCCGGGCCGGAGAGCACGCCGTGGGTCGCGCAGGCGTAGACCTCCTTCGCCCCGCCGATCTCCTTGATGGCCTTGGCCGCGCCGCAGAGGGAGCCGGCCGTGTCCACGATGTCGTCGAGCAGGATGCAGGTCTTGCCCTCGACATTGCCGATGATGTTCATGACCTCGGACTGGTTGGCCTTCTCACGGCGCTTGTCGACGATGGCCATGTTGGTGCCGAGGCTCATCGAGAAGGCGCGGGCGCGGGCGGTGCTGCCCACGTCGGGAGAGACGACCATCACGTCCTCGTTGTTCTTGCCGAAGACCTTGATGTAATGCTTGGCAAAGAGGTGCGCGCCCATCAGATTATCCACCGGGATATCGAAGAAGCCCTGGATCTGGGCGGCGTGGAGATCCATGGTCAGCACGCGGTCGGCGCCGGCGGCGGTGATCAGGTTGGCGACGAGCTTGGCGGAGATGGGATCGCGGCTCTTGGCCTTGCGGTCCTGCCGGGCATAGCCGAAGTACGGGATGACGGCGGTGATGCGGCCGGCGGAGGCGCGGCGCATGGCGTCGATCATGATGAGCAGTTCCATCAGGTTGTCGTTGACGTGGTTGCAGGTGGAGTTGACGATGAAGACGTCCTTGCCGCGGACCGGCTCATACACCGAGACGGAGCACTCGCCGTCGGCAAACTGGCCAACGTTGGAGTCGCCCAGCTTGATGTAAAGCTGGCTGCAGATGTCTTTTGCCAGTTCCGGATTGGCGTTGCCGGTGAAAACCTTGATCTCTTTGCCGTGTGCAATCATCTTGTTTTCTCCTCTGATCTATATGATTTTGAAATACGCACTTTGGGAATTTTAGTATATCATAAAGGCTGCCAAAAGAAAAGCCTTCAATTCGGCTTTGACAAAGAAAAAGCCGATAAAATTCCGCATTTACAAGACGGTATTTTTTGTATATAATATATCGGACTAAGAATTAGGAGACTATTGCATCATGCTTGAATTCGAAGAATATAAAAGCAAACTCAACGCCGCCAAGCCCACGCTGGAGGTGCTGCGCGGCGCGCTGAAGCTCGAGCCTGCCCAGAAGGAGATCGAGGAGCTCGAGGCTGCCAGCGAGCGCGAGGGCTTCTGGAACGACGTGGCCAACTCCCAGCGCGTGCAGAAGCGCCTGAAAACGCTCAAGGCCAAGGTGGAGGGCTATCAGAAGCTCTGCGCCGCCTGGGACGATATGTACACGCTCTGCGACATGGCGCTCGAGGAAGGCGACGACTCCATGCTCGAGGAGCTGCAGAGCGAGTTTGACGATTTTACCGAGAAGGCCGAGGCCATGCGCCTGAGCACGCTCCTGTCCGGCGAATACGACGCCAACAACGCCATCCTCACCTTCCACGCCGGCGCCGGCGGCACCGAGGCGCAGGACTGGGCCTCGATGCTCTACCGCATGTACAACATGTGGGCAGACCGCCACGGCTACAAGGTGAAGGTGATGGACTACCTCGACGGCGACGAGGCCGGGCTCAAGAGCGCCACCATCATGATCGAGGGCGAAAACGCCTACGGCTTCCTCAAGAGCGAGCACGGCGTACACCGTCTGGTGCGCGTCAGCCCCTTCGACGCCGCCGGCCGCCGCCACACCTCCTTCGCCGCGGTCGAGGTCATGCCCGAGATAGCCGCCGACGACACCGAGATCGAGCTCAAGGACGACGACATCGAAATGCAGGTCTACCGCTCCTCCGGCGCGGGCGGCCAGAAGGTCAACAAGACCTCCTCCGCCGTGCGCCTGATCCACAAGCCCACGGGCATCGTGGTCTCCAGCCAGGTCGAGCGCAGCCACTTCCAGAACCTCGAGAACTGCAAAAACATGCTCCGCGCGCGCCTGGCCGAGATCAAGGAGCGCGAGCACCTTGAGAAGATCAGCGACATCAAGGGCGTGCAGATGAAGATCGAATGGGGCAGCCAGATCCGCTCCTACGTGTTCATGCCCTACCAGCTGGTCAAGGACCTGCGCACCGAGTACGAGACCGGCAACATCTTCGCCGTCATGGACGGCGACCTCGACGGCTTCATCAACGCCTTCCTGTCGATGAAAGCGGCCAACTGAACCGAAAACGAACGATCGCCCGGAGGCAAGGCCTCCGGGCGATTTGCTTTCTGCTTTACAATCCGCTGCGGACGCTGTAGGTGTCCACCTCGGACGAGGTGATCAGGACCGATTCCTGCCGGAAAAACGTGCAGAGGTCCCGGGCGATCTCTTCGATCACCGCCCGCTCCGTGTCGATCAGGGTCAGCACCAGCGTGTTTTCCTGCGTATACTCGCCCGATTCATGGATATAGCCGCCCCGGATCAGATTGAAGGAAAAGGAAACCCGGTAGCTGACGCAGACGTTTTTCAGGACGGAAACATATTTTTCCGTGGCAAACTTCTGCTCTTTCGTATCCTGATCGTTCAAACCGATATAAATGTCCGTTTTTGTCATGCGTCTGCCCTTTCTCTATGCCGGGAAAAAGTGCGGCGGGGAATGCACGCTTCCCCGCCGGTTTTTTCCTCAGTAATTGGCCTCGTGGACCTCGAAGTAGGCCTGCGGGTGGTTGCAGACCGGGCAGACCTCGGGCGCCTTGGTGCCGACCACGATGTGGCCGCAGTTGCGGCACTCCCAGACCTTGACCTCGCTCTTTTCGAAGACCTGCGCGGTCTCGACGTTCTGAAGCAGGGCGCGGTAGCGCTCCTCGTGCATCTTCTCGATCGCGCCGACGCCGCGGAACTTGGCGGCCAGCTCCGGGAAGCCCTCTTCCTCGGCCTCGCGGGCCATGCGCTCGTACATGTCGGTCCACTCGAAGTTCTCGCCCTCGGCGGCGTGCTCCAGGTTCTCCGCCGTCTTGCCCAGCTCGCCCAGCTCCTTGAACCAGAGCTTGGCGTGCTCCTTCTCATTCTCGGCGGTCTTCAGGAACAGGGCCGCGATCTGCTCATAGCCCTCCTTCTTCGCCGCGGAGGCAAAATAAGTGTACTTGTTTCTCGCCTGGGATTCGCCGGCAAAGGCCTCCCAGAGATTCTTTTCGGTTTTGGTGCCTGCGTATTTGTTCGCCATGTGTCTCTCCTCCTTTTTGAGCTCTTGTCTCCACTATAACCGGGAGCGGGTCATGCTGTCAAGCAGTATGACCCGCTCTCTTCCTTTTCATTCCGAACTCCGATGTCAACACACCGGGTGGAAGGGCTTGCCTCACGAAACAGCCGGGGCAAAAATCGTGGCAGGCTCACCGTCGATCCGTGCTTCGATTTGATAAACCGGATGGTAACAGCCTTTGCCGTCAATGATCCAGGTGATGGTCAGGCTCTCGCACACGAGATCTGTCATATCTCTGCGCTGCGGACCGCCGTAAACACTGAAGCGGCCCTCCAGAAGCGCCTCACGAAGGGCTGCGGCGTCATAGGCCGCGCAGGATGTGCCCGGCTGCAGGCGGCGCAGACTGGCTTCGATAACGGTACCGCTGTACGTTTTTGTCACGACACGGATCTCTCCGTCGTAAAGCAGACCGTCCGCCGGCTGGAAGGACCAGCTCATGCGGTCTTCCTCCGCTTCATCGGGCGTGGGCAGCGTAAAACCTGCCTGCTTCAAAAGTTCGAGCGCCGCTTCAGCCGGCGTTCCCTCGACCGGCAATCCGTTGGGGATATGCAGGTCAAAATCGCCGTTAAAATACACCCAGACATATACGTTGGAGTGCTCGGCCCAATAGACCGCCAGATCGTCGTATACGTCGGAAAGATTCATGTTCCTTGTCAGACCCAGCGCGGCAAACAGGCGATCCGCCGTTTGCTCCGCTTCACTTTCGGTTTGGCTGACGATCCGATAGACCGTGACGCTCTCCGGGAGCTGTCCTTCCAGCGCATCCACGCTGACGCTCTGCGGTTTCCCGTGGGTGGGATCGGTGAAATCCTGCGGCACGAAGCCGTAGGGACGGGCGGACAGCCACAGCAGCCCGGCCGCGATCACAGCAACCGGCAGCAGCACGCCGAGCGCTGGGAGCAGGACGGATTTGTGCTTTTTGAGGTTAACACAGCATAATCCAAGGCAGAGACCCCAGGCCCCGCCCAAACTGTTGAGCAGCAGATCGTCCGGATCAAGGAGGCCGAGACCGGTGGCGAACTGGATCAGTTCGATCCCGAGCGGCAGCAGGAGTACGAGCCAATAGAGCTTCGCACCCTTTTCAATCCGCTGCGAGTGCCAGACGAGCAGCAGACCCAGCGGTACGAAGAGCAGCGCGTTCAGCAGCATCTGGTTCTGCGCGTGCCTGTCCGGGCTGACAAGAGCCTCCCGCAGCGCATCCAAAGGCCGCAGCGACAGCGCGGTAAAGGGTGCGAGGCGGCTGGCCCAGCGCCCGGCGAAGGTCACGAACAGCAGCGTGCAGATATACCACAGACTCAGCATCCACCGCGCGCGATATTCTTTGCTCAGCGTGCGCTTTTTCCACGGGCGGAGCACGAACAGCAGATACAGAACGATGGCGGCGAACAAGCCGGCAAAGACGAATTTCCCTCCAAGCCGCAGATAAAGTTTCAGGGAAGCCATAGGTACACCTCCTTCATGAGAAAAATGTACCATAAAACAGCTTCCCTGTTTCTTAATATTTCTTATCGTCAGTCAGATCGCTTCTTCCATTTCCTGCCGCGCGACCTTGCGGATCGGCGTGCCGAAATAGAGCGCCAGCGCGATCGCGGAGCCCACGGCCGTCTGCAGGATCTGGAAGGGGAACTTCATCACGGCGTAGGCCGGGGTGCTGTAAATATAGGCGCGGCCGAGGGTGTAGCCCGTCACGGTGAGGATCAGGCCGAGGACGGAGGCGACGATCGCGGAGGGCAGCGGCTTCGTTTTCAGCACATGCCGCACGAACAGCGAGATCAGTACCGCCTGCAGCCCGTGCGTCACGAGCGAGACGAACATCGGCGTCGGATAGAAGATCATGTCGCCCAGAAAGGCGCCGACACCGCCCACGATAAAGGCGCAAAAGGGATCGAGGATCAGCGAAGCCATGACGATGATCACGTCGTTGAGGTACATGTGCCCGCCGGGGACGGGGACGCTCAAAATGCTGCTGCTCATGATGATGTTCATGCCCAGCAGGACGGCGGTCACGGTCAGTTTTTTGATCGGCATTTTTTCCACGTCGCTCAGCTCCTTGACAATTTCTATGTTTCACTATACACTGTTTCTGGACTTATAAACAGCACCAGATTTGTATATTTTTATAAGACCAGTTTGGAGTACTGCCATGAAATATCAGATCGACCGGAAGTCCGGCGAGAGCGCCTATCTGCAGCTCTACCGGCAGCTCAGGGAGGACATCGTCTCGGGCGTTCTGCCGCGGGGCAGCCGCCTGCCCTCGAAGCGGCAGCTGGCCGCGGAGCTGGGCCTGAGCCTCATCACCGTGGAGCACGCGCTCTCGCTGCTTATCGACGAAGGCTACGCCGTCTCGCGCGAGCGCAGCGGGCTGTATTCCGCCTTCGGCGGCACGGCCGCGGCGGTGCCGAGGGCCAGTCTGGAGGAGATGAGCCTGCCGGACGCGGCGGAGGATCTCCCCTTCTCCGCGCTGGCCAGGATCATGCGCCGGGTACTCTCGGACTACGGTGAGCGCATCCTGACGCGCTCACCCAACTATGGCTGCGGCGAGCTGCGCACGGAGCTGGCCGCCTATCTCGCGCGCAGCCGCGGGATCCTGGTGCGGCCGGAGCAGATCGTGGTCGGCGCGGGCGCGGAGCATCTCTACGCGCGGGTGATCCAGCTGCTTGGGCGCGAGCGGCTTTACGCGCGCGAGGAGCCCTGCTACGAGACGATCCGCCGGGTCTACGAGGCAAACGGCGCCGCCTGCGAGGGTCTGCCGATGGCCGCCGACGGCGTGGACGGCGAGGCGCTGCGGGAAAGCCGCGCCTCGGTGCTGCACGTCACGCCCTACCAGAGCTACCCCAGCGGCGTGAGCGCGACGGCGGCGCGGCGGCACGAATACGCCGCCTGGGCCAGAGCGCGCGGCGGCTATCTGGTGGAGGACGACTACGGCGCGGAGCTCGCGGTGAGCACGCGCCAGGTGGAGACGCTTTTCTCGCTCGCGCCGGAGCGCACGATCTACCTCAACAGCTTTTCCAAGACCCTCGCGCCCTCGATGCGCATGGGCTATATGGTGCTGCCGGAGGAGCTGCTGCCGCCGTACGAGGAAAAGCTCGGCTTTTATTCCTGCGCCGTGCCGGTCTACGAGCAGCTTGTGCTGGCAGAGCTCATCCGCAGCGGCGAGCTGGAGCGCAGCATCAGCCGCCGCAGGCGAAAACTGAGAGAAAAGCAAAAAGAATGAGGAGACTCCGGTCTCCTCATTCTTTTTCGTATGTTACTGTTTTCCCGCGATGCAGCGCGCGACGTGTACGCCGCTGGCGGAGGCGTGGCTGAGCGAGTGGGTCACGCCCGAGCCGTCGCCGATGACGTAGAGGCCCTCGCTGCAGGTCTGCAGGCTGGAATCGAGCTCGACCTCCATGTTGTAAAATTTCACCTCCACGCCGTAGAGCAGCGTGTCGTCGTTGGCGGTGCCCGGCGCGATCTTGTCAAGGGCGTAGATCATCTCGATGATGCCGTCGAGGATGCGCTTGGGGATCACAAGGCTCAGATCGCCCGGCGTGGCCGCGAGGGTCGGGGTGACAAAGCTGCCGCGGATGCGCGCCTCGTTGCTGCGCCGCCCGCGCACCAGGTCGCCGAAGCGCTGCACGATCACGCCGCCGCCCAGCATATTCGACAGCCGCGCGATGCTCTCGCCGTAGCCGTTGGAGTCCTTGAAGGGCTCGGAGAAGTGCTTGGACACGAGCAGGGCGAAGTTGGTGTTCTCGGTGTGCTTGGCAGGATCCTCATAGCTGTGGCCGTTGACGGTGACGATGCCGTTGGTGTTCTCGTTGACCACCACGCCGTGGGGGTTCATGCAGAAGGTGCGCACCAGATCCTCGAACTTCTGCGTGCGGTAGACGATCTTGCTCTCGTAGAGCTCGTCGGTCAGGTGGGCAAAGACCTCCGCCGGCAGCTCCACGCGCACGCCGATGTCGACGCGGTTGGACTTGGTGGGAATGTTCATCTCCCGGCAGACGGATTCCATCCACTTGCTGCCGCTGCGGCCGACGGAGATCACGCATTTTTCGCAGCTGTAGCCGCGCTCGCCCGCCTGCACCAGATAGCCGCCCCCGATACGCTTGACGTCGCTGACGGCGGTGTTGAAGAAGAAATCCACACGCTCTCTGAGCTCGCGGTAGATGTTTTCGAGCACCACATAGTTGATGTCCGTGCCGAGGTGGCGCACCTGCGCGTCGAGCAGATGCAGACCGTTTTCCAGGCACATGCGCTTGATCTTCGTGTTGGCGGTGGAATAGAGCTTCGTGCCCGCGCCGCCGTGGCTGACGTTGATCTCGTCCACATAGCGCATCAGGTCGATGGCCTCCTGCTTGCCGATGTACTCAAACAGCGTGCCGCCGAACTGGTTGGTGATGTTGTATTTCCCGTCGGAAAAGGCGCCCGCGCCGCCGAAGCCGCTCATGATGCTGCACACCGGGCATTTCACGCAGGACTTGATCTTTTTGCCGTCGATCGGGCATTTGCGCTGGTCGAGCGGGCGGCCGAGTTCGAACACGGCGATCTTCTTTTCCGGCGCGAGCCTGCTCAGCTCCCAGGCGGAGAAAATGCCGCCGGGACCAGCGCCGACGATGATTACGTCATAATCAAAGGGCATCATACTCATCCTTTCTAACCGAACAAAAACCGCCGCGCCTTGGGGCGCGGCGGCAAACATTTATCCTCGGAAAAATCTATCACAGTCCCGGCCGCTTGTCAAGAAGGCGCCGCATATTTCTCCCTTTGCATGGGGAAACTGGAAAGGAATTACTGTATTTGAGGTGCCTCATGGATCAGTTTTTTTCCGGGCTGTACATCGAAGAAGAAAAACTCGCCGCCTTTGCCGCCAACAGCGCCAAGCTCCTGGAAGCGGAGGGCGAGGGCTCCGCTACGGCCGCGGCGGGAGAGCTGCGCCGCCATCTGGACGCCGTCCGGCGCTGCCGCGACGCGATCGCCAGCCGCTATGCTGAGGCCGAATCCATTCCGTCCGCCTGCGAATGGCTGCTGGACAACTGGTATCTGGCGCAGCGGGAGGCGGCGGCCGCTTATGCCGACCTGCGCCGGGCCCGGCGGCAGCGCCGCGGCAGGCAGGGGCTTTTGATGCTCTCGGTCTGCCGGACGCTCCTCTCCTCCGGCCAGGGCTGGCTGGACGCCGGACGCTGCACGGCGTTTCTGCGGGGCTTTCAGACGGTCACGCCGCTGCGGCGGCGGGAACTGCTGCTTTTCCCCGCCGCCATGCGCGCCGCGATCCTGGAAGCGATGGCCGCTGTCTGCGCCGCGCTGCCCTTCGCCGCCGACTCAACGCCCCAGCGCGAGGCCTTCGAGGCTCTGTTTTCCTCGCTGCGCTGGCTCGCCGGCGCGGATACGGAGGAGCTGCTGCGCTCTGTCGACCTCAGCGACGCGGCGTTTTGTGAAGATCCCGGAAACGTCTACGCCCGCATGGACCGGGAGAGCCGCCGGAGCTATCTCGAACGGCTGGAGACGCTGGCCCGCGCGGAGGGTGCGGAGGAGCATCTGCTGGCCCGCCGTCTGGTCCGCAAGGCGCAGGAGGAGGGCCGGCACCTCGGCTTTTTCCTTTTTGACGAGCCGGCGGACGCGGGCTCCGGGATCTATATTGCCGCCGTCGTGCTGACAAGCCTGTTTCTGAGCCTGCTGCTGGCCTTTGCCGCGGGCAGCGTCTGGGCCGCTCCCCTGCTGCTGCTTCCCGTATCGGAGCTTGTCAAGGGCCTGGTGGATCTGGTGCTGCTGCGCCTGATCCCGCCCCGGCGGCTGCCCCGGATGGATCTGACGGAGGGCGTGCCGCCGGAGGGAAAAACACTCTGCGTCCTCTCGGCGCTGCTGACGGACGCGCAGAGCGCCGAAAAGCTCTGCCGGCGGCTGGAGGAATTCCGCCTGGCACACCGCAAAGCCGGTCAGAACCTGCAGTATGGCATTTTGGCCGACCTGCCCGCCGCCGACACGCAGGAAACGGAGACGGACGCCGGGCTGCTGCGCGCCGCACGCGAGGATATCAGCGCGCTCAACCGGCGCTATGGCGGCGGCTTCTATCTCTTTACCCGGCCGCGCAGCTTTGACGGCGAGCGCTGGAGCGGCGAAGAGCGCAAGCGCGGCGCGCTGCTGGAGCTGGCGCGGCTGATGACCGACGAAGCCTCCGCCCTCTCCGTCACCGGGGAGCGCGACGCGCTGGCGGGCACACGCTACATCCTCACGCTCGACAGCGACACGCGCATGCAGCCCGGCGCCGCGCTCTCGCTGATCGGCGCGATGCTCCACCCGATGAACCGCGCCCACATCGACCCGGAAAAGCGCGTGGTGACGGCGGGCTACGGGCTCATCCATCCCCGGCTGACAACCGAGCTCAACAGCGCCAACGCCACGGATTTTGCCCTGATCTTCGCCGGGCCGGGCGGCAGCGATCCCTATGGCGGCCTCTGCGGGGAACTCTATATGGACGCCTTCGACTGCGGCGGCTTTGCCGGCAAGGGCATCCTGGATGTTCATGCCCTTCTGACCTGCACCGCAGAGCGCATCCCGCCGCACACCGTCCTCTCGCACGACGCGCTGGAGGGCGCCTTCCTACGCGGCGGCTTTCTGGGTGACGCCTGCTTTTCCGACGGCTTTCCCTCCCGGCCGCTGTCCTACTACAAGCGCCTGCACCGCTGGGTGCGCGGCGACTGGCAGAACAGCCCCTGGCTCTTTCACAGGGGACGGGAGCTGCGTCCGATCGACCGCTGGCGGTTGTTCGACAGTCTGCGCCGGAGCCTGCTCGCCCCGATGACGCTGCTGGCGATCCTGGCGGGCTTTTTCCTGCGCTTTTACGGGCTGCGCCTGTCGGCCTGGGCGGCGCTGCTGGCGCTGCTGGGCGCTCTGATATCCAGTCTCATTGAAAGCGCCCGGCGCCCCTCCCCCGCGCCGCGCCTGCGGCGCTACGCGCGGCTGCTCACCGGCGTCGGCGGTGCGATCGTTCAGAGTCTGATGCGCCTGTGGCTGCTGCCCTGGGAGGCCTGGGTCTGTCTCTCCGCCGCCGTCACCGCCCTTTGGCGCATGCTGGTCTCCCATCAGAAAATGCTGGAGTGGGAGACCGCCGCCCAGGCCGAGCAGAACAAAGGCGGTCTCGCCGCGACGCTGCGCGCCATGGCCGTGCCCGCCGCACTGGGGCTTGTCTGCCTGCTGGCTTCTCCCTCGGTGATCGGCCGCTCGGCGGGGCTTTTGTGGCTGCTCTCCCCGGCGGCGCTGGCCGCGCTCGGGCTGCCCGCCTTCCGGGCCGAAAGTCTGAGCCGGGCCGACCGGGACTGGCTTTCTTCCTGCGCGGCGGACACCTGGCGCTATTTTTCTGAATTCTGCACCGAGGAGGAGCATTTTCTTCCGCCGGACAACGTCCAGCACCAGCCGCCGAAGGGGCCGGCGCACCGCACGTCGCCCACCAACATGGGGCTGGCTGCGGCGGCCGCCGTCTCGGCCTGCGATATCGGGATCATCTCCGCCGACGAAGCGCTGGCCTTTCTCGCGCGGCTCATCGGCGGCATGGAGCGCCTGCCCCGCTGCCGCGGCCACTTTTACAACTGGTACGATACCCGCTCGCTCCAGTCGCTGCACCCGCCCTTTCTGTCCACCGTGGACAGCGGCAACTGCTGGGCGGGGCTGCGCGTGGCGGAGGCCTTCGCCCGGGAGCAGGGCAACGAGGCGCTGGCCGGGCGCATCGACGCCCTGCTCGCGCCGATGGATTTTGCGCCGCTTTATGATCCGGTGCGCGAGCTATTTTATATTTCTTATGACACGGCGAAGGGCTGCGGCGCGGGCGGCTGCTACGACCTGATGGCGAGCGAGGCCATGCTGACAAGCTACCTTGCCGTCGCCAAGGGCGACGTGCCGCTGCGGCACTGGCGGCGGCTCGGCCGCGGACAGCTGCAGAAGGACGGCTACCGGGGCCTGGCCAGCTGGGCGGGCACGATGTTCGAATACCTGATGCCGCTGCTGTTTTTGCCGGCGGAGCGGGGAAGCCTGCTGTATGAAAGCAGCCGCTTCTGCCTCTATGCGCAGCGGAGAGGCGTGCCGGTCGGGCAGCCCTGGGGCATTTCCGAGAGTGCCTATTTCTCGCTCGACGGCAGCAAAAACTACCGCTATAAGGCGCACGGCTGCTCGGCGCTGGCGCTGCGGCGCGCCTCGGAGCGCGAGCTCGTCGTCGCGCCCTATGCGAGCTTTCTCGCGCTGGCCGTGTCGCCCCGGGCGGCGGTGCAGAACCTGCGCCGTCTGGAGCGGCGCGGCATGCTGGGCCGCTGGGGCTTCAAGGACGCGCTCGACCTCACGCCGGGCCGCTGCCGCAGCTCATCGGGCGAGATCGTGGACTGCACGATGGTGCACCACGCGGGCATGAGCCTGCTGGCGGCGGCCAACGCTCTGTGCGATGACAGCATCCGCCGCCGCTTTTTCGCCGATCCTTCGATCAGCGGCCACGAGCTGCTGCTGCAGGAGCAGCCCGGCGACGGAGCGGTGCTGGTCCGCCGGAGGGAAGTCCCCGTCGGGCCGCCGGAGCTGCGCAGCGATGCCGGCCGTTGGCTCCGGCGCGGCGTGGCCGGAGAAAAGGGCATGTGCCTGCTCTCCAACGGCGCCTGGCACCTGCTGCTCGACGAGCGGGGCGGCAGCCGTGCCCTGGCCGAAGATCTGCTGCCCTACGACGGAGGGCTGCGCCTGAGCCTCGACGGCGAAGCGATCCTGCCCGGCCCGGCGGAATTCTGGACCTTTTTCGAGGACGGCGCCTCCTGGAGTCTGTGGAAGCCCACGCTGAGCCTGACGGCGAGCGCCTTCGTCTCCGCCGAGGCCGCGGGCGAATGCCGTGTGCTGCAGATGAAATCCTCCTGTGAACGCAGCGTCCGCATCCGGCTGGATTTCCGGCCGGTGCTGGCCCGCAGCGCCGACTGGCTGAGCCACCCCTCGTTCTGGCGGCTCGGCCTGTGGAGCGAGGCGCGCGGCGGCGCGCTGCTGATCCGGCGCCTGCCGCGCGGAGAGCTCCCCGGCTGCTGGCTGTGTTTACGCGCGTCGGAGCCACTCACGCTCTCGGCGGACGAGAACGGCGGCCTCGGCTGGCTCTCCCGGCCGTACGTCACCGCTGAGACGGAGCTTTCCCTCTCCGCCGGAGAAAAGGCGGAGCTGCGCTTTGCTCTGTGTCTGGGCGCGAGCGCGGAGGCGGCGCTCTGCAGCGCAGAGCGCCTGCTGGAAAGCGGTGAGACGGAGCGAGGACGCATGATCGGCGGCGCCGCCACGCTGCTGGGTCTCAGCGCAGCCGAGATCGGCAAGGCGATGGAGCTGCTGCCGGCGCTGACGGGACCGCGGCTCCATGAGGCCGCGCCGCAGCGCGAGCTTTGGCCCTTCGGCCTCTCCGGCGATCTGCCGATCCTCACCTGCCGCGCCGACGCGCGGGAGCGCGACGCGCTGCTGCGCCGCTTCCTGCTGCTGTGCTCGGCCGGGCTGGAGGCCGATCTGGTCTATTTCAGCGACGAGGACGGCGAGTACCGCCAGCCCTTCCGGCGCGGTGTGACGCGCGTCCTCTCCCGCCACGGTCTGGAGCCGCTGCTCGACGCGCGCGGCGGCGTGCACATCCTGCCGCTGCGCGCGGCCGAGACGGTCGAAAGCCGCGCCGCGCTCTGCTTCGGGCAGGAGCGGCCGCTGCCGCCGGAGATGCTGCTCCCGTCCCTGAGCGCGCCGCGCGTGCCCGGAACGGTGCCCGCCTTCCGCTGGGGCGAGCGGGATTTCCGCCTGGAAGCGGGCGGTCATCTGCCCGCGCGGCCCTGGCAGCTGCCGCTGACGAACGGGCGGCTGGGCTTTCTTGCCACAGACTGCGGCAGCGGCTTCCTGTGGCTGGAAAACGCCCGGGAAATGCCGCTGACACTGCCGCCCGCTCTGCCGGAAAACGTCTCCGGGGGCGAGGCGCTGTGGATCGAATGGGAGGGCCGCGCGGTGAGCCTCTTTGCCGCCAACGACGGCTTTGCCTGCACGGTGAGCTTCACGCCGGGCCTTGCTGTCTGGGACAAGCGCATCGGGGACCGGCGCATCAAAACCAGCGCCTTCATCCCCCGCGACACGGACGTCCGGCTGCTGCTGATCGAAGGCGCGGAGGAGCTGGAAATCTTCTGGGCGCAGCGCCTGGCCAAGCCCGACAGCGTCCGCTGCCGCCGCGAGGGGCAGCTGCTGCGCGCCGAAAACCCGGACGCCTGGCTGCCGGAGCGGGTGTATCTGGCCGGGGCGAGCCGGCGCGCACAGATCGACTGCGACTTCGCGCCGGCGGCCTTCCGCCTGCGGCTGCACGCGGCGCATCTGACGATTCTCGGCTGCGGCTGCTGCGGTGAGGAAGAGCTGACAGAGCTGCTGAGGCCGGCCGCGGCCCTCGCCGCGCTCAGCCGTACGGTCTCTGATTGGGCAAAGCTCTGCGGGCGCGCGGCCATTCCGGCGGAAGATCCCGCGGCGGCGCATATTCTGGGCGGCTGGTGCGCGTATCAGGTCATTGCCTGCCGCCTGCTCGGCCGCTGCAGCCTGTATCAGAGCGGGGGCGCCTACGGCTTCCGCGATCAGCTGCAGGACGCGGCCAATCTCCTGCCGCTCGACAGCGGATATCTTCGCGAGAGGCTCGTCGACGCCGCCCGCCATCAGTATGAGCAGGGCGACGTGATGCACTGGTGGCATCCGCACCCCGACGGCGACAAGGGCCTGCGCAGCCGCTGCTCGGACGACCTGCTGTGGCTGCCCTGGGCGCTGTGCGAGTGGTTTGACGCGACCGGGGACGCGGACTTCTGCCTGCGCGAGGAGCCTTTCCTTTCTTCGCCGCCGCTGACCGACGGCGAGCGCGACCGCTATGAGGCGCCGCCGCAGTCCGAGCGGCGTGCGCCGCTGTTCGAGCACGCGAGACTTGCGCTGGACTGCTGCATCTCCCGCGGCTTCGGGCGGCACGGGCTGCCGTGGATGGGCAGCGGCGACTGGAACGACGGCCTCGACCGCTGCGGCGGCGAGAGCGTATGGCTGGGCTTTTTCCTGGCGCATGTCGCCGCGCGCTTTGCCGCGCTGCTGGATTCGCTCGGACAGCCCGGCGCGGAGCGCTGGAAAAAGCTCGCCGCGAAGGTCGGCCGCGCATCCGACGCCGCCTTCGCCGGGGGACACTTTCTGCGCGGATACCGGCCGGACGGACAGCCGCTCGGCGGCGAGGACCGCATCGACGCGACCGTGCAGAGCTGGGCCGTGCTTTCCGGCTTCGGAAGCTCCGAAAAATGCGCCTGCGCGCTCGCACAGGCGGCCGAACGCCTCGTTGACCGGGAGCACGGCCTCGTCAGGCTTTTCGACCCGCCCTACGGTCCGGACGAGGAGAGCCCCGGCTATATCACGAGCTACGGCGAGGGCTTCCGGGAAAACGGCGGGCAGTATACCCACGGGGCGGTCTGGCTTGCGATGGCTCTGCACCGCAGCGGCCGCAGCGCCGAGGCGCGGGAGATCCTGCGCCTGCTGCTGCCGGAGGGGCACGACCTGACGCGCTACGGCGCCGAGCCCTTCGCCCTGCCGGCGGACGTGTACGCCGCGCCCGGCCGCGAGGGCGAGGCGGGCTGGACCTGGTACACGGGCTCGGCCGGCTGGTATCTGCGCGCGGCGCGCGAGATAGCATTGTAAACTCTTGTCAAAGGTCGGAAAACGCACGGATACTCTTGCGTTTTCCGACCTTTTCCGTTACAATGGTAAATTGTAGGATTGCGGGATGAACATCCCCGCGCCATTACGGAAATATGGAGAGTGAGACAATGGCTGAACTGAGACCGAAAATCGTAAAACTCTGCAAAGTGGTCGGCGGCCTCACGGGCATGGTCAATAAGATTGACGAGAACGCCCCTGAGTACTATTCGCTGGCCAGCATCCTGACCGACGACGAAGCCGACGTCGCCATCGCGGCCGGCCTGCGCAAGGAGCGCACGGTGGAATATCTGGCCAAGAAGGTCGGCAAATCCGAAGAAGAAACGGAAAAGCTCTGCAAGCATCTGGCCTGGATCGGCGTCTTCCGCGGCACGACCGACCGCACCGACGGCAAGGACCGCTACTACATGCAGATCTTCGCCCCCGGCATCATGGAGATGCTGGTCAACAACCAGGAGCTGCTGAAGACCCATCCCGAGGTCGGCCGCGCCTTTGAGGAGTACACCCGCATCCGCATGCAGAACATGACCCCGATCCTGCCCAACGGCTACGGTCTGATGCGCGTGGTGCCCGTGGAAAGCGCCCTCAAGGACATCCCCGACGTGGAAAAGTACGACCGCCTGTCCTATTACCTCGACAAGTACGACACCTTCTCCGTCTCCCCCTGCTCCTGCCGTGCCTCCCGCACCTCTCTGGGCGACGGCTGCGGCCACCTGGATGAGGAAATGTGCGTGCAGATGGGCAAGGGCGCCGAGCACTACATCAAGACCGGCCGCGCCCGCCGGATCACCCGTGAGGAAGCGCTCGAGATCATCAAGCGCGCCGAGGACAACGGCCTGATGCACGACATGCCCAACATCGAGGAGCTCGGCGAGAGCTCCGCCATCTGCAACTGCTGCTCCTGCGCCTGCTTCGGCCTGCGCGTGGGCTTGATGTTCGGCGCGCGCGACGTCATCCGCTCCAACTATGTGGCCCAGGTCGACGAGGCCAAGTGCGTGGCCTGCGGCCAGTGCGTGGAAAACTGCCCGGCCAACGCCCTCAAGCTCGGCCAGAAGCTCTGCACCCAGAAGCCGCTGCCCGAGAGCAGCTACACCAAGCTCAGCGAGACCTTTATCGGCAAGCACGCCTGGAACGTCGATTACCGCGAGAACCACGAGGACGTCGTCGAGACCGGCACCGCCCCCTGCAAGACCGCCTGCCCCGCGCACATTGCCGTCCAGGGCTATCTGAAGCTGGCCGCCCAGGGCCGCTACACCGAGGCGCTCAAGCTCATCAAGAAGGAAAATCCCCTGCCCGCCGTCTGCGGCCGCATCTGCAACAAGCGCTGCGAAGCTGAGTGCACCCGCGGCGGTGTGGACGAGGCCGTGGCCATCGACGAGGTCAAGCGCTTCATCGCCGACCATGACCTGCACGAGGAGACCCGCTATGTGCCGCCTCTGCTCAACCAGATCGGCCGTCCCTATCCGCAGAAGATCGCCGTCATCGGCGCCGGCCCCGCGGGCATCAGCTGCGCCTACTACCTGGCCGAAAAGGGCTACCCCGTCACCGTGTTCGACCGCAACCCGGTCCCCGGCGGCATGCTGACCCTCGGCATCCCCAACTTCCGCCTCGAAAAGGACGTGCTCAACGCCGAGATCGACATCCTCAGGGAGATGGGCGTGGAGTTCAAGTGCGGCGTGGAGGTCGGCAAGGACGTCACCATCGCCGAGCTGCGCGAGCAGGGCTACAAGGGCTTCTATCTCGCCATCGGCGCCCAGAAGAGCGCCAAGCTCCGCCTGCCCGGCGAAGAGCTCGAGGGCGTGTTCGGGGGCGTTGACTTCCTGCGCGAAGTGAACCTCGGCAATAAGCCCGCCATCGGCAAGAAGTGCGCCGTCATCGGCGGCGGCAACGTCGCCATGGACGTCTGCCGCACGGCCGTCCGCCTCGGCGCCGAGGAGACCTACATCATCTACCGCCGCACCCAGGCCGAGATGCCCGCCGACAAGGACGAGGCCGCCGAGGCCATGGACGAGGGCGTGCAGTTCCGCTTCCTCAACGCGCCCACCGAGATCATCGGCGAAAACGGCAAGGTCAAGGCCCTGATGGTCGAGATCATGGAGCTGGGCGAGCCCGACGAGAAGGGCCGCCGCAAGCCCGTCGGCACCGGCAAGTTCGAGCGCATCGAGGTCGATTCCGTCATCGGCGCCATCGGCCAGACCGTGGACTGGGGCAAGCTGGACGTGGGCGAGCTGAAGACCGACAAGAAGGGTCTCGCCATCGCCGACAGCCTGACCTACCAGACCGCGCAGCCCGACATCTTTGTGGGCGGCGACGTGTACACCGGCCCCAAGTTTGCCATCGACGCCATCGCCGCCGGCAAGGAGGCCGCCATCTCCCTGCACCGCTATGTCCACGAAGGCCAGACCCTCACCAAGGGCCGCGACCGCCGCGAGTACCGCGCACTGGACAAGGACAACATCATCCTCCCCGTCGAAGGCTTTGACGGCGGCCACCGCCAGGCGCCCGGCTACAACAAGGAAAAGGCCAAGACCTTCGCCGATGCCCGCGTGACCTTCACCGAGGAACAGGTGAAGAAGGAATGTGCCCGCTGCCTCGGCTGCGGCGCCACGAAGGTGGACGAGTACATGTGCATCGGCTGCGGCCTGTGCACCACCAAGTGCGCCTTTGACGCCATCCACCTCAAGCATGTGCGCAACTGGCAGGCCGGCGCCTTCGAGACCATGCCCATCAAGGTGGCCGAGCAGGTGGTCAAGAAAACCGTCAAGATCATCGGCAAGGCCGTCAAGGGTTAAGGCATGCACGAGCTTGGTCTGACCGACGCGCTGCTGCGCATGGTGCGGGACATCGCCAAAAAGGAAGAGCTGGAGCACGTGGAATCCATCACGCTGGAGATCGGCGAGCTGTCCGGCGTCGTGCCGCACTATATGGCCGACTGCTGGCAGGCCGTCATCGACGGCACCGAGTACGCCGACACCGAGCTCATCATCGAGACCGTGCCCGGCATCGCCAGCTGCATGGACTGCGACGAGGAGTTCCGCATCGACCTGAACAGCATGCGCTGCCCCTTCTGCGGCAGCCACAACCTGACGCCCGTCTCCGGCCGGGATATGACGGTCAAGGAGATCGCGGCCTGGTAGAAAACCAATTCGGAATTCGGAGTTCGGAATTCGGAATTCGGAATTGTAAAAAGAGAAGCAGCGAATGTGCTACGGCGCGTTCGCTGCTTTTTCCGCTTCCGGGAAAACTAAGCCTACCAAAAGTGGACAGAATATGATATAATAATATATTAGAATAAAACAATCCGGGAGGTGCTTTTATGGAAATGAACCGCACGGAACTGCTGCCGGGCGTATGGCTGAACCATCTGCGCTCCGACAAGTTCAAGACCGCCTGCCTGAGCATCAGCCTGCTGACGCAGCTGACGCGGGAGACCGCTTCGATGAACGCGCTGATCCCCTTTGTACTGCGCCGTGGCTGCGCCCGCTACGGCGACGCGGAGGCTATTTCCGCGCGCCTGAAAGAACTCGGCGGCACGGTGATCGAGCCGGCGGTGCGCCAGGTCGGCGAGATCCAGTGCCTCGGCTTTGTCGCCGAGATCCCGGAAACTGAAAAAGAAGACCGGCTGCGTCCCGTCTGCGAGCTGCTGGGCGAGCTGCTGCTCAACCCCGCCACGCGCGGCGGCCTGCTGCTGCCGCAAACCGTGGACAGCGAGCGCGAGGCGATGCTGGAAGCGATGCGCGCCTGCGCCGAGGATCCGGCCGGCTATGCCGTGATGCGCTGCCTCGAGGAGATGTGCTGCTTTGAGGACTTTGCCGCCGGGCGCTTCGGCAGCGAGGAGGAGACGCGCAACATCCGCTACCAGAAGCTGTCCAAGCATTACCGCAGTCTGCTGCCGGGCTGCCCGATCGAGATCATCTACTGCGGCCGCGCCGACCGGAAGCGCCTGGCCGCGATCCTGCGCGATACGCTCGCCACGCTGCCGCGCGGCGAGATCGACTACGAGCTCGGCACCGAGATCCGCATGAACGCGCTGGAGGATCAGCCGCGCGAGGTCACGGAGCCGGCGGAGTCCGGCGCGGGCCGGCTGGTGATCGGCTTTCGCCTGGGCGACTGCATGGAGGATCCCGACCTTGCGGCGCTGACGGTCTTCCAGCAGCTCTTCGGCAGCGGCACGATGATGGACACACACAAGGGTCTGCTGCTGGCTGCCGCCGAGATCGGCCCCGAAGGGAAAGAGGCCGCACAGGCGGAGATCTTCGAAAAGCTCGAGGCCATGCGCCGGGGCGAGATCGGGGACGATGCGCTGCAGCAGGCCCGTGCGGCGGCGGCCGCCGCCCTTCGCGCGGCGGAGGATGACCTGGACGAGCTGGAGGGCTTCTGGCTCTCGCAGATCCTCCGCGGCCTGGACTTCGGCCCGGCAGAGCTGGCCGAGCTCTGCGAGGATGTGACGAAGGACGAGGTCACGGCCGTCGCGCAGAGTCTGGACTGCGACCTGATCTACCATCTGGCCAAGAGCGAAGAAGAGGCGCCCGCCGCGCCCGATATTACTGAATCGAAGAAGGATTGATTTCCATGCCCCTGTTTTTGGTCCAAACCATCCAGCGTGATTCCGTCATCAGCTTTCCGATGCTGGGCGGACTTGAGCTCAACCCGCCGGCCTTTTTCACGGTGTTCGGCTTCCGCATTTACTTTTACGGCGTCCTGATCGCCCTGGGCTTCGTGCTGGCGATGCTCTACTGCTCGCGCCATGCGCCGCGCCTCGGCATCAAGCCGGACGACTTTTTTGACCTGATGCTCTGGCTCATCCCCATCGTCATTGTCGGCGCGCGGGCCTATTACGTGCTGTTTCGCCTGGATTACTATCTCGCCAATCCCGGGGAGATCCTCGCCGTGCGCGACGGCGGCCTTGCCATCTACGGCGGCGTGATCGCGGGCGTACTGGTGATCTGGCTCGTCTGCCGCCATAAGAAAATATCGCTTCCGGCGATGATGGATCTGGCGGTCCAGGGCCTGCTGATCGGCCAGATCATCGGCCGCTGGGGCAATTTCATGAACCGCGAGGCCTTCGGCGCGGAGACGGAGATCTTCTGCCGCATGGGGCTGACGCCGCCGGGCGGCGAGACCGTCTACGTCCACCCGACCTTCCTGTACGAAAGCCTGTGGAATCTCGCCGGGCTGATCTTTCTGATCGTTTTCGTACACCGCGGCAAGAGAAAGTACGACGGACAGTGCGCGCTGATCTACTTTTTCTGGTATGGCCTCGGCCGCGCCTGGATCGAGGGGCTGCGCACCGACAGCCTCTATATCGGGAATACCGGCCTTCGCGTATCGCAGCTGCTGAGCATCGTGCTCTGCCTGCTGGCGCTGGCCGCGCTCATCATCCTCGGACGGCGGCCGCACGATGCGGCGAAGCTGTTCGTCAACAGAAATCTGCAGAAAAACGAAGAAGATAAAACGGAAGGAGAATCCGAACATGGCCAGTTATAAAGACATTCTCAACGGCACGCTCCGCGGCCTCGGCGACAAGGTGAAGGAAGTCAGCGAAGCCGGCGGCGTGAAGGAGATCTACACCCGCGGCGCCGAGCGCGCGAAGTCCTATGCCCGCGCGGCGAAGCTGAGCCTGGAGATCAACGGCGACAGTGAGGAGCTGCGCAAGGTCTACGCCGAGATCGGCAAGCTGTACTTTGAGCAGAACGAGGCGGCTCCCGGCGCTCTGTACGCGGGGCTGTTCGCCCAGGCGGAGGAGATCCGCGCCCGCCTCAAAGACAAGGAGGCCGAGATCCGCGCCATGCGCGAGAGCTTCGACGCCGCGCAGGCGGAGAAAGCCGGCGACATTGAAGTGGAGATCGGCGAGTTTGAGGACATCGTCAACGCCACCGAGTCCGACGGTCAGGGGCAGTAAGCCTGAAATAGAAAAAGTGACCGGAGCCGATTGGGGGCACCCTCCGCAAGGAAGGTGCCCCCAATCGTATGTTTGCTCTCAGCTCCACCTCATCCGCCTCGCTGCCGCTCGGCACCTTCCCCTCGAGGGGAAGGCTTGAGGAGCGCACCAACCAAAGGCTTCCCCTCGAGGGGAAGCTGTCAGCCGCGAGGCTGACTGATGAGGTGTCAAAGACAATGCTGCGTTGGTATGCTTTCTGGAATGAAGAAAAATACCGGCGCAAAAAAGAGGACGGAACCCATCGGTTCCGTCCTCTTTTTTTGTCGATTGGTTTACTGCACGCGCTCCAGCGTCAGGGGCAGGAGGCCCGCGCCGCCGTCGTCGCCGTCCATCCGGAGCGTGTCGGCGTCCGGGAAGCTGATCGTCATCTCGTCGTCGCCGTCCATCCGGAGCGTATCGCCGTCCACGGTATAGACGCCCTCGGTGTTGATGTCCTTCGCCAGATCTTTGACCGTTTCCAGGTTGAAGAGGCTTTCAATGAAGCTGTCCATTCCCTCGGCCTGGCCGGACAGAGCCAACATCTCGTCCACGGTCATACCCAGCAGCTCTTCCAGTTCGCTCATGCTGCTGACGCCCGATACGTCAAGGCCCGCGTCCGGCAGCTGCTCCATCAGCGTATAGTAGAGCACGTCGGTGAAAAAGCCCTTCATCGCGGTCTGGAGCGGCGCAACCATGCCCGCCAGCTCTTCGTCATCCGTATAGGCGCGGTAGGTCCCGTCCTCGCGGAAGTCAAAGCAGAGCGTCAGAGCAAAGGGCTCTTCCATATAGTCCGCAAAGTCCAGCTCAAGCTCCGTCTCCTCCAGGCCGCTGGCCACTTCGCGCAGCAGCAGTTCGGTCATATCGGCCTTTCCGCGCCAGCTGCCGATCAGCAGATCGGCGGCGGTGGGCTCGGGCGTGGGTTCCGGCGTCGGCTCCGGGGTCGGCTCCGGCGTTTCCTCGGCCGGCGCTTCCGTCTCCTTCGCGGGTGTCTCCGCGTCGCGGCTCGCGTGACGCTTCGCGACGGTCTCCTCTTCCCGGTCTGCGGTCTCGGCGCTGCCGCCGCAGGCAGCGAGCGCAAACACCATGGCCAGCGCCAGCAGCAGCGCCAGCAGCTTCTTCATCTTGTTCATCCCCGTCTTCCTTTCTTTATCCCGGTATTCCGTCTGTTTCCCTTATTCTTCCGCGCTTCCGCTCTTGTGCTGTCCGCCGCGGCGGCGACGGCGGGAGCCGCCGCCCTGCTTCTGGGCCTTGGGCTCCTCGGCGCCCGGTTGCGGCTTGGGCTCGAGCTTGACGGGCTTGACGGTCGTCTTGCCGTGGCGGCGTCCGCCGGAGCGGGCTTTGCCGCCTTCCGCCTTTTCCGCGCTCTCGGGCTTCTTTTCCTCGGGACCGGCAGCTTTGCCGTCCTTGTTTTTCTTCTGGGCGGGCTTCAGGCCGTGGGGCTTGTCCGCCTTCTCGCTCTTTTCGGCGCTCTTTGCCTTCGGCTCCTGGCGCGGCTGGGCCTTCTCCGCGGGCTTGACCTCGGGGGCGGGCTTGGCCTTGGAGCGGCTGCGGCGGCGATGGGAGCGCTTTTTCTCGCCCTCCGTCCCATCCTCGGCGGTCTCCGTCTGAGGCTTCTGCTCGGCCACGTCGTCGGCATAGAGCACCGGCATCGACCATTCGTCCTCTTTTTCCTCGGGTTCCTCCGGCTCCGGCACATAGTGGAGCACATGCGGCGGCTCCTCGCCGTCACGCGGACGTCCGCCGGGCACGGCGGCCAGCTCGTTGGATTTGTACAGGTGCAGCGTATCGTCGTTGTCGCCGTCCAGGCGCACCTTCACGCACTGGCGCAGGAGATTGACCTGCACCGCCGTTCCGTAGCCGTCCTTGGTCTCGACGAAGGCGCCCTGCTTGGGCACTTTTTTGATGAGCTCCTCATAGGCCTCCTGCTCATAGCGCAGGCAGCACATCAGCCGCCCGCAGCTGCCGGAGATCTTGGTGGGGTTGAGCGACAGGGACTGGATCTTGGCCATTTTGGTGCTGACCGGCTGGAAATCCTCCAAAAACTGGCCGCAGCAGAAGGGACGGCCGCAGATGGCGATGCCGCCGACCATTTTGGCCTCGTCGCGCACGCCGATCTGCCGCAGTTCGATGCGGGTGCGGAAGATGGCGGCCAGGTCCTTGACAAGCTCGCGGAAATCCACGCGCCCCTCGGAGGTGAAGAAAAAGGTGATCTTGTTGCCCTCGAAGCTGCATTCGGCGTCCACAAGCTTCATGTCCAGCCCGTGCTCGGCGATCTTCTGGCGGCAGATCTCCACCGCCTCGGCCTCGCGCTTGACGTTGATCTCCGCCACGCGCAGGTCGTCCTTCGTGGCCAGGCGGACCACCGGGCGCAGCGGCAGCACCACCGCCGTGTCCTCCACCATATGGTTGCCGTGGCAGCAGTCGGCCAGCTCCAGGCCCTTGGCGGTCTCGACCACCAGCTTGTCGCCGGTCTTTACGCTGAGTCCCCGGGGATCGAAGGAATAGGCCTTGCCCCGGTTTTTGAATTTGATACTGACTACTTCAATCAATGCTTTATCCTCTGTTTCCGCTGCCGAGCGGCGTGTCGACCGCCAGCAGTCCGAATATGTGTTTGCTTCCTGTGTTGACGCGCAGATACTCCCCGCAGCGCGAGGCCAGCGCGGCGATCTCCGTCAGCTGCCGGGTGCTCAGGCCGGGATTGGCCTGCCGGGCGCAGAGCATGTCCGTCACCGTCAGGCAAAGGGCATCGATCAGGGCCTGCGTGTCCCGCTGATCCAGGTTCTCCTGCGCGAAGCACCAGCGCACGAGCTTGGCCCGGTCGCCCGCGGCGGCGGCGCGCAGATACTCTCCGGCCAGCTTCAGGCTCTCCTGCTCCGGCTCCTGTTCGCCCCCGGCGCCGCGCCGCTCCACGCAGCGGGAGCGCACCGTGGGAAGCAGCAGGGAGGGATTGGTGACGCACAGAAGGAATACCGCGCCGTTGGGCGGCTCCTCCAGGAGCTTGAGCGCCGCGTTCTGCGCCGCCGGATTCATTTTGTCCGCTTCGGCGATCAAATAGACCTTGCGCGCAGCCTCGTTGGGCAGGATCCAGGCGTCCTGGTTGACGGCGCGGATCTGGTCGATCACGATCTCCCGGCGCGCCCGGCCCTTGTCGTCCTCCAGACGGCGCACGGTGATCAGGTCGGGATGGATCCCGGCTTCGACCTTGCGGCAGGCGGCGCAGCGGCCGCAGGCTTTTTCCCCGCCGTGTTCGCACAGGATGCCCTGCGCGAAGGCTCTGGCCATGCGCTCGCTCTCCTCCGCAGACGGCGCGGAGAAGATATATGCGTGGCCGATCCGCTGTCCGTCCCCTGCCATACCGCGCGCCTCCTCTGCGTTTAATCAAATTATTTTACCTTTTTTCCGCTTCTTAGTCAACAGCCAGTTTGCCGGATCTTTTCCGGCCCGATCCTGTGTTTCATCGGATGTGCCGGTCATTTTCTACATTATTTTCCATTCGTTGTCTTGACTTTCTTCAAATAATCGTTATATTAAATATTGTAAACAATCTTTCTGACGCAGCAGCCAGAGAATTCGGAGGCTATTCCATGACTTACACCTATAAAACCAAAAACGTCTGCTCCACGCAGATCCAGTTCCGCCTCGAGGGTGACCGCGTGCACGACGTGCGCTTTACCGGCGGCTGCAACGGCAACCTCAAGGCCATCGGCATCCTGGTGGACGGCATGACGGTGGATGAGATCGAAAGCAAGCTGCGCGGCAATTCCTGCGGCGGCCGTCCCACCTCCTGCGCCGACCAGCTGGCGCAGGCCGTGCGCGAGGCATACCGCAAACAGCAGGCGGAGGCCTGAGCGCAGCGCAAACCGCGCAAACAGAACTTGCAAATTCTTCCAGTTTGTGATATATTTCCGCTTGGAAAAAAGTCGAAGGGGGGAGAGGCACATGGACGAACAGAAATATGATGTTCTGAAGCTGGAAAATCAGCTGTGCTTTCCGCTGTACGCCGCAGCGAAGGAAACGGTCAAGCTCTACCGTCCCCTTTTGGAGAAGATGAACCTGACTTATACCCAGTATATCGCGATGCTGGTGTTCTGGGAACACAAGAAAATGAACGTGAAGGAGCTGGGCGAAAAGCTCTATCTGGACTCCGGCACATTGACGCCGGTGCTCAAGAGTCTGGAGGCCAAGGGCTACGTCCGGCGCTACCGCAGCACGGAGGACGAGCGCGTGCTGCTCGTCGAGGTGACCGAGGCCGGCAAGGCGCTGCGGGAAGAGGCGCTGAGCGTTCCCGCGCAGATGGCCTGCCACGTCGTGCTCAGCCCGGAGGAGAGCCTGACGCTGTACAAGCTGCTGTACAAGCTGCTGTCGGCGGTCGAATGACGGCATCAAAGAGGGAGCTGTGAAAACAGCTCCCTCTTTTTTTGACTCTGCGCCGGAAATCGACAGAAAAATAAATAATTCCTAAGAAGGAACGGAGCGGTTGAAATCCTGGAACTTTGTGTTATAATCTATAGTTATGAAATTATGTAAATTGGAGGCATAAACTACTCTATGGGCAAAAAGCAATTCAAAGCGGAATCCAAGCGCCTGCTGGATCTGATGATCAACTCCATCTATACCAATAAGGAGATCTTCCTGCGCGAGATCCTCTCCAACGCGTCCGACGCCATCGACAAGCTCTGCTACCTGTCGCTGACGGACGACCAGGTGGGCCTCAACCGGGACGACTTCCGTATCGATATCATCGTGGACAAGGACGCGCGCACCATCACCGTGCGCGACAACGGCATCGGCATGACCCTGGACGAGGCCGAAAACAACCTCGGCGTCATCGCCAAGAGCGGCTCCTACCAGTTCAAGGGCGAAATGGACAAGGAGCAGGCCGGGGAGGACATCTCCATCATCGGCCAGTTCGGCGTGGGCTTCTACTCCGCGTTCATGGTGTCCGACAAGGTCACCGTGCTCTCCCGCAAGTACGGCGAGAGCGAGGGCGTGCGCTGGGAGAGCGCCGGCGCGGACGGCTACACCGTCACGCCGATCGAGAAAGAGACCGTCGGCACCGACGTGATCATGCACATCAAGGCCGACACCGAAGAAGAGGTCTACGGCTCCTATCTGGAGAAGTGGAAGATCAAGGCTCTGGTGCGCAAGTACTCCGACTATGTGCGCTGGCCCATCCGCATGGACATGGAGCGCCAGGAGCGTTTCGAGACCGGTGAGACCGACGACGAGGGCAAGCCGAAATACGAGTACCGCACCGTCACCGAAAACGAGATCATCAACTCCATGGTCCCCATCTGGCAGCGCAGCAAGAACGAGGTCACCGACGACGACTGCATTCAGTGGTACAAGGAGAAAAACCGCGACCGCAAGGATCCCTGCGTGCTGATCCGCGTCAGCGCCGAGGGCAACATCTCCTACAAGGCCATGCTCTTCATCCCCGGTGAGGAGAACGAGAACGCCTTCCTCGGCGACAACAAGGGCGGCATCACGCTCTACTCCAACGGCGTGATGATCATGGAAAAGTGCGACAAGCTGGTGCACGATTACTTTGAGTTCGTCAAGGGCGTGGTCGATTCGCCCGACCTGTCGCTGAACATCTCCCGCGAGATCCTCCAGCACGACCGCCAGCTGCAGCTGATCGGCCGGAACCTCGAAAAGAAGATCAAGGGCGAGCTGGAGAAGATGATGAAGGACGACCGCCCCAAGTACGAGGCCTTCTTCCGCAACTTCGGCACCCACCTCAAGGCCGGCTGCTGCGACGAATACGGCCGCTACAAGGACTTCCTGCGCGATCTGCTGATCTTCTACACCTCCGAGGACAAGATGATCACGCTCAAGGAATACGTCGAGAACATGCCCGAGAGCCAGAAGGTCATCTACTACGCAAGCTCCGATACCCTCAAGCACGCCATCAGCCTGCCTCAGTGCGAGCAGGTGCGCTCCCGCGGCTATGAGCTGCTGTACCTCACCGGCCCGCTCGATGAAGTGGTGCTCGAAAACCTGATGGAGCAGGACGGCAAGCGCTTCTGCAACGTGGTCACCGACGATCTCGGCTTCGAGACCGAGGAGGAGAAGAAGGCCGCCGAGGAGCGCGACATTGAAAACAAGGACCTGCTGGACTTCGTCAAGGAGTCCCTGGGCGGAGCCGTCACGGCCGTCCGGCTCAGCCGGAAGCTGGCCGCCATGCCCTGCTGCCTGACCACCGAGGGCGGCATCACGCTGGAGATGGAGAAATACTTCCGCCGCGGCCCGAGCGAGGAGATGCGCAATCTCCGCGCCAACCGCGTCCTCGAGCTCAACGCCGAGCACAAGGCCGTGCAGGCGCTGAAGGCCGCCTTCGACGGCGGCGACAAGGAAAAGGCCGCGCAGTACGCGAAGATCCTCGACACCCTGGCCGAGATGATGGCCGGCTGCGAGGTGGAAGACCCCGCTTCCTTTGTCACGCTGGTGGCGGAGCTGTTTTGAGCTCCCTATACTCCACTAAGCACTAAGCACTACCGTACTAAGCACTAAATGGAGTGTCGCCTATGAGACAAAGCCTTGGTATCTATATCCATATCCCCTTCTGTGCCAGCAAGTGCAGCTACTGCGACTTCTATTCGCTGGCCGGCTGTGAAGGGCTGATCCCCTCCTACCAGGACGCGCTGCTGGAGCACCTGGACGAATCCGGGCCGAGCATCAAGAAATACGAGGTGGACACGGTCTACTTCGGCGGCGGCACGCCCAGCTTCTACGGGGCCGACCGCATCTGCGAGCTCTTCAACGCCGTCAAGATGAACGGCAACGTCCGCCTGGACGCGGAGGTGACCGTGGAGGTCAACCCCGACAGCATCAGCCTCAACGCGCTGCGCCTGCTGCGCGGCGAGGGCGTCAACCGCCTGTCGATCGGCGTGCAGGCCTCGGACAACAACCTGCTCAAGCTCATCGGCCGCCGGCATAATTTCCAGCAGGCGCAGAAGGCCGTCTACAACGCCCGGATGGCCGGCTTTGACAACGTCAGCATCGATCTGATGTACGGCCTGCCCAGCCAGACCAAGAGCGACTGGGCCGAGACTCTGGCCAGGACCGTGGAGCTGCACCCCGAGCACATCTCCTGCTACGCGCTCAAGCTCGAGCCGGGCACGCCGATGTACAAGGACTACCGCAACTCCCCCATTCTGCCGGACGACGACGAGCAGGCCGACATGTACTGCTACGCCGCTGAGATGCTCGACCGCTACGGCTACAAGCAGTACGAGATCTCCAATTTCTGCGCGCCGGGCTTTGAAAGCCGCCACAACCTGAAATACTGGCGGCTGGACGATTACATGGGCTTCGGCCCCGGCGCCCATTCGAGCGTGGGCAACCTGCGCTACAGCTTCGTCAAGGATCTGCGGCGTTATATCAGCGGCGTGCAGCGCAAGCTGAGCATCACCGACGAATACCAGGTCATCGACCCGCTCGAGCGCGCGGTGGAGTACATCATGCTCGGCATGCGCACCACGCGCGGCATTTCCGAGCAGGAATACCATATCCGCTGCCAGAGCAACTGGAAGCCGATCGCCCGCACGCTGGAGGCCTTCCGGCAAAAGGGCTGGACCGAGCTGGAGAGCGACGGCCGCTGGCACTTCACCGTGCCGGGCTTTCTGATCTCCAACACGCTGATCGGCATCCTGCTGGAAGCGCAGGCCAGCGGCCGCATCGAGGGCACGCCCTGGCTGCACGACGCCTACGAGGCGGAGGAAAAGATCCACGTGCCGAAAAGCGAAGAGGAGCTTTTCACCGAACTATATCAGCAAACAGTCAGCGAGGAATAAACTGTGGAAAACGAAAAACAGACAATCAACGAAGCCGAAGCCGCCGCGTCCCCTGAGACGGTCGAGGCGCCCAAGACCGCCGAGGCACCCAAGGCGCCCGCTCCCCGCCGCCGCTCGAAGAAGCAGCGCCGCCGCGCCGCCAGGATCGGCCTTGCGGTGACCCTGTCCGTGCTGCTGATCCTTGTGATCGGCGCGGCCGTCGCGGCCGTCGTGATGGGCCACCGGATCCAGCACAGCGACAAGACCCTGCCGAACGTCATGATCGGCGATGTCGCCGTGGGCGATATGACCAAAGAGGAAGTCGCGAAGACGCTTCTCGACCACGGCTGGGACGAGCAGCACAGCGGCACGCTGACGGTGACGCTGCCGGCCGATATCGACTTCGAGCTGGATTATTACGACGCCGGCGTCAGCTTCACGGCCGAACAGATGGCGGAATTTGCCTATGCCTACGGCCATGAGGGCAGCGATATGGAGGCTTTGCTGGCCTATATCGACGGCATGTCGAACCTGGTGGACGTGTCCGACCAGGAACTGGTGCTCAACGAGGACTACATCCGCGAAAAGACGGAGGAGGGCGCCGCCCGCTTTGAGGTGCGCACCGCCTTTGGCGAGTATAAGCTGGATGCGAAGAAGAGCGTGATGAAGCTGCTCAAGGGCGGCGGCCAGATGAGCATTGACCGCGAGGCGCTGATCGAGCAGGTGACGCGCGCACTGCTGCGCCACGACAGCGAGCTCAACTGCAGCTTCGCCCGCGAAGCTGTCACCACGCCGGATTTCCAGGCCCTGTACGACCAGCTGCACATCGAGCCGGCCGACGCCTACTATGATCCGGTCAACGATACGATCATCCCGGAGGTCGAGGGCTTCACCTTCGATCCGGAGGAGGCCCGCCGCCTGTGGGAGAAGGCCGAGATCGCCGACGAGGTGAGCATCCCCATCCAGTACCTGCACCCCGAGGTGACCGCCGGACAGCTGGAGGAGCTGCTCTTCCGTGACCTGCTGGGCTCCAAGACCACGTATTACGGCGGCAGCACCCGCGAACGCAAGAACAACATCACCCTGGCTTCCCAGAAGATCGACGGTCTGATCCTCCTGCCCGGCCAGCAGTTCTCCTATAACGGCTACGTCGGCCAGCGCACGGAGGAGGCCGGTTTCCAAACGGCCGCCGCCTACGACAACGGCAAGGTCGTCTATGAGATCGGCGGCGGCATCTGCCAGGTGTCCTCCACGCTGTATAACGCCGTGCTGAGCGCCAACCTCCAGGTCGACGAGCGCACCTGCCATTACTTTGAGGTCACCTACCTGCCCAAGGGCCTGGATGCCACCGTCAGCTGGCCCAATCCCGACTTCAAGTTCACCAACAACCGTCCCTTCCCCATCAAGATCCGCGCCTACAGCGACAACAGCTCCAGCGTCACCTTTGAGATCTGGGGCAGCAACGTGGACGGCACCTACGTCGTGCCCGCCTCGGCCTGGTGGCCCTACTACGACACCAAGCACCCCGAGGTGCAGATCGGCTATCAGGCCGTGAGCTACCGCGACGTGTATGACAAGGACGGCAACCGCATCTCCCGCACGGAGGAGGCCTACAGCACCTACTACTTCCACGAGGAAGACATCGAATGGCCCGAGGAGACGCCGAAGCCGACGCCGACCCCGAAGCCGACCGAAAAGCCGGCCGAGACCCCGAAGCCGGCCGAGACGCCGAAGCCGACGACCGCACCCACGCCCGCGCCGACCCCGGTGCCCACGCCTGCGCCCACGCCGGTACCCACACCGGAACCCACGCCCGTGCCGACGCCGGAGCCCACGCCCGTGCCGACGCCGGAGCCTCAGCCCGAGCCCACGCCAGAGCCTCAGCCGGAGCCCGAGCCCGAGCCCGGCGATAACGGATCCGAAGGATAACAGGAGTAAAAACACATGGACAAAAAGACCTTTTATATCACCACCCCGATCTACTACCCCTCCGACAAGCTGCATATCGGCCACTGCTACTGCACCGTGGCCACCGACGCGATCGCCCGCTACAAACGCCTGCGCGGCTACGACGTGATGTTCCTCACCGGCACCGACGAGCACGGCCAGAAGATCGAGGAGCGCGCCAAGGCCGCCGGCGTCACGCCCCAGCAGTTTGTGGACAACATCGTCACCGGCGAGCACGGCGTGCTCGATCTGTGGAAGCTGATGAACATCTCCAATGACCGCTTCATCCGCACCACCGACGACTACCACATGGAGTCCGTGCAGAAGATCTTCCGGAAGATGTACGAAAAGGGCGACATCTACAAGGGCGCCTACAAGGGCAAGTACTGCACGCCCTGCGAGAGCTTCTGGACCGAGAGCCAGCTCGTCGACGGCAAGTGCCCCGACTGCGGCCGCGAGGTGCACGACGCGGAGGAGGAAGCTTATTTCTTCCGCCTGTCCAAGTACGCAAAGCCCGTGCAGGAGCTCCTGGAGAGCGGCGACTTCCTCGAACCCGCCAGCCGCGTCAACGAGATGGTCAACAACTTCATCAAGCCCGGCCTGGAGGACCTCTGCGTCTCCCGCACCAGCTTCAAATGGGGCATCCCGGTGGACTTTGACCCGGGCCACGTCGTCTACGTCTGGGTCGACGCGCTGTTCAACTACTGCACCGCGCTCGGCTTCCTCAACGACAAATACCACGATTACGACAAGTATTGGCCAGCCGACGTGCACATCGTCGGCAAGGAGATCGTCCGCTTCCACTCGATCATCTGGCCGGCCATGCTGATGAGCATGGAGCTGCCGCTGCCGAAGAAGGTCTACGGCCACGGCTGGCTGGTGATCGACGGCGGCAAGATGTCCAAGTCCAAGGGCAATGTGGTCGATCCCTACCTGCTGGCCGAGAAGTTCGGCGTGGACGCGCTGCGCTTCTTCCTGCTGCGCTCCTTCCCCTTCGGCTCGGACGGCAACTTCTCCAATGAGCTGCTGATCTCGACGATCAACACCGACCTCGCCAACGATCTCGGCAACCTCGTCTCCCGCACCACCGCCATGGCCGAAAAGTACTTCGGCGGCACGCTGCCGGAGGCGCGCGAGTCTGACCTGATCGACAACGAGCTCATCGCCATGATCCGCGAGACCGCTGACCGCTACGCCGAGCAGATGGACAAGTTCCAGCTGCACCTGGGTCTGGAAGAGGTCTTCAAGCTCATCCAGCGCGCCAACAAGTACATCGACGAGACCGCCCCCTGGGTGCTGGCCCGCGACGAGGCGAAAAAGCCGCGTCTGGCGACGGTGCTGTATAATCTCCTCGAGGCGCTGCGCGTGTCGCTGACGATGCTGACGCCCTTCATGCCCGAAAGCTGCGAGAAGGCCTTCGCGCAGATCGGCGCGGACGCAGCCGCCCGCAGCTGGGACAAGGCGGGCGAATACGGCGTGCTGCCCGCGAACATCAGCGTCCGCAAGGGCGAGACGCTCTTCCCGCGCATCGACATGGCCAAGGCGCTGGAGGAGCTGGAAGCCATGCACAAGCCCGCATGCCCCCAGGTCAAGATCGAGCCGGTGCTGCCGGATGTGACGATCGACGACTTTGCCAAATGCGACATGCGCGTGTGCAAGGTGCTCGCCTGCGAAAATGTCAAAAAGAGCGAGAAGCTCCTGAAGTTCACGCTGGACGACGGCAGCGGCACGGAGCGCCAGATTCTCTCCGGCATCGCCAAGTTCTATAAGCCCGAAGAGCTCGTCGGCAAGACGGTCGTTGCGATCCTGAATCTGCCGCCGCGCAAGATGATGGGCCAGATGTCCAACGGCATGCTGCTCAGTGCCGTGCGCGAGGTCGACGGCAAGGAGGAGCTGAAGCTCCTGATGCTCGACGACTCCGTCCCCGCCGGCAGCAGGCTCTGCTGAGACAATTCGGAGTTCGGAATTCGGAATTCGGAATTGAGGGCAGATCATCATCAAAAACGTTGTGCCCGGGGTGACCCGGGCACAACGTTTTGCTCCGACTCCCGCGTCGGGATGACATGGGAGCACAGAGCAATCACGCCTCCTCTTTATCCCTCTCTCCACCTTGCGGTGCCCGAAAAAAGCTTCGGGCTTTCGCTCTCCCTCGCTTTTTTCGACCGCTGCGGAGATTGCGCCCCTGCTTTTTCTGCCACCGGCAGCGCAAGGGCGCAATCCCCTTGATTTTGTAACATTTAGCGTGTATCATACGGTTTGATCCTTTTTCCCGGAGGCACACATGTCCGAACATAAAGGCCAAAACTACCTGCACGGTGCGGCGATCCTCACCGCGGGCGTGATCATCATGAAGATCCTGGGCTTCCTGTACAAGATGCCCATCGGAAATATCCTCGGCGACGACGGATACTCCATGTTTCTCGCCACCTACAACGTCTATAACGTCTTTCTGACGCTGTCCACGGCGGGCCTGCCCATCGCGCTGGCGCGCATGGTGTCCGAGGCCAACGCCCAGGGCCGCCCCAATCAGCTGCGCCGCACCTTCTCTGTCGCCTGGCGCAGCTTCTTCTGGATCGGCCTGTTCTGCTCGCTCATCATGGCGCTCTTCCCGCGACAGATCGCAGGCGGCATCCTGCGCAATCCCGACGCCGCGCTGAGCATCCGCGTGATGAGCCCCTCGGTGCTGCTGGTCTGCCTGGTCTCGGCCTACCGCGGCTACTGCCAGGGCTTCGGCGACATGATCCCCACCACCGTCGGCCAGGTGCTGGAGGTGCTGGTCAAGGTCATCGTCGGTCTGGCGCTGGCCTGGTTTTTGATGCACAATCACTACGGCAAACCGCTCGGCTCGGCGGGCGCCATCTTCGGCGTGACGGCGGGCTCGGCGGCGGCGCTGCTGTACATGTGGCTGCACAAGCAGCGGCATTACCGCGACGACATGTCCGGAAGCGATGAGCCCGACCCCGACGGGAAGATCTTCCGGCGCTTTCTGCGCATCGGCATCCCGATCGCCATGGGCAGCAGCGTGCTCGCGCTGCTGAACCTGATCGACTCCAGCCTCTGCATGGGCCGTCTGCAGGACGCCGCACGCTTCAGCTATCAGGAGGCCAAGGAGCTCACCGGCGTTTACGGCAAGGCGCAGACCATCTTCAATCTGCCCGCCGCCATCATCACACCGCTGACGATCTCCGTCGTGCCTGCTGTCACCGCCGCCATCGTCAAGAAGGAAAACGACGAGGCGACCAGAATCTCCGAGGACTCGATGCGCATCGCCGCCGTGCTGAGCCTGCCGATGGGCGTGGGCCTTGCGGTGCTGGCCAGGCCGATCATGAACCTGATCTTCGACGGGGCACATCCGGTCGGCGCCGATCTGCTGGCGATCCTTGGCCTTGCCTCGGTCTTCGTGTGCATGGTGCTGATGGAAAATGCGATCCTGCAGGCCACGGGCCATGAGCTGCTGCCGATGTACACGCTTTTCGCCGGCGGCGTGCTCAAGGTCGTCGTCAACTACTTCCTGGTGGCCCAGCGCGGCATCAACATCCTCGGCGCGCCGATCGGCACGCTGGCCAGTTACCTGCTGATGGCCGTCATCAACTTCGTCATGATGTGCTATGTGCTGGACAAGAATCCCCGCCTGCGCATCATCCTCCTCAAGCCGCTCTTCTGCACGCTGGTTATGGGCGCGGCCGCCTGGGCCGTGTACGGACTGCTGGGCCGCTTCGCCGCGGGCGGCAGGCTCGGCCTGCTGATCGGGACCGGCGCCGCCATCCTGGTCGCCGTCGTCGTTTACCTGGCTCTGAGCATCCTGCTGCGCACGGTGACGAAGGAGGATATGGCGCTGATCCCGGGCGGCGCAAAAATCGCCCGTCTGCTCCATATGAAGTGAAAAAATGCCGGATTTCCTTTGAATTTTTTAAATAGGGCTTGATTCTTCCGGATGAATATGATAGATTAGACTTGCTGGTAACGCCAGCATGAAAAAATGAGTAATTTGCCCGTTTTTCGGGCAAACTCATCATAACCAAGGCCCGAGTGGCCATTACTTAGGAGGATTATTATGAACAAAACCGAACTGGTCGCTGCTGTTGCAGAAAAGACCGGCGCTTCCAAGAAGGACAGCGAAAAGCTCGTCAGCGCCGTTTTTGAAACCATTACCGATGCTCTCGTTGCCGGCGATAAAGTCGCTCTGGTCGGCTTTGGTGCTTTTGAAGTGAAAGAGCGCCCCGCCCGCACCGGCCGCAACCCCCGCACCAAGGAAACGATCGAGATCCCCGCTTCCCGCTCCGCTTCCTTCAAGCCCGGCAAGGCCCTCAAGGACGCCGTCAGCAAGTAATGATATAAAAATGAGCAGCTGTCCGAAAGGGCGGCTGCTTTTTTATCAATGATGAAGCAAAGTTTCATCATTGAGAGCTCGCGGCACTTGCCTCAGGGTGTTTTTGCCGTGGCAAAGCTACCCGCGTGTATGATCATAAGATCAGCAAGGAGTATGTCATGCGTCTGGATAAATACTTAAAAGTCTCTCGCCTCATCAAGCGCCGCACCGTCGCCAACGACGCCTGCGACGGCGAGCGCGTCAGCGTCAACGGCCGCCCCGTCAGGGCCAGCTATCAGGTCAAGGTCGGCGACGTGATCGAGATCGCCTTCGGGCAGCGCACACTGAAGGTGGAGGTCACCGAGATCAGCGAGACCGCCAACAAGGCCAGCGCCCCGGCCATGTACCGGGAGCTGCCGTAATTTTCTGCGAATTGACCAAAAATTTCCGCCCAGATTTGTGGAAATGCCGATTTCAGTCTCTTCGCTCATTTTTTCGCCAAAGCCTTCACAATCTATGGTATAATAACAGTGTCCCCGATGGGACAGCATCAATCTGCAGCAGCAGAACGAAAGAAAGGAGCAGGCAGTATGAAGTTCACGTTTACCGAGAAGAAGATGGACTCGTCCGAGGAGCTGCGCGCGTATTCCGAAAAGAAGATCGGCAAGCTTGACCGGTTCTTCAAAACGGAGGCCGAGGCTTTCGTCACCTACAGCATCGAGCGCGGCCGTTTCCGGGCTGAGATCACCATCAAAAACGGCGGTCTGTTTTACCGGGCCAGCGAACTGACCTCGGATATGTACGCATCGGTCGATTCCGGTGTGGCCTCGATCGAGCGCCAGATCCGCCGGAACAAGACCCGTCTGGCAAAGCGCCTGAGAGAGGGCGTTATGGAGCGTGACGTCGTGCCTGCCTATGCCGCCGCCGCGGAAGAAGACGAGGCGGCTGATGAGTTCAAGATCGTCCGCAGCAAGCGCTTCTCCATCAAGCCCATGTCCCCGGAGGAGGCGATCCTGCAAATGAACCTGCTGGATCACGAGTTCTTCGTGTTCCGCAACATGGACGAAAACGACAACATCGCCATCGTCTACAAGCGTAATCAGGGCGGCTACGGCCTGATCTGCGACGAAAAAGAATAAAGCTTCCGAATCAACAAAAGAGCCCTTCCGAAAGGAAGGGCTCTTTTGTTATCGGTGATAGATGCGGCGGAATTCTTCGCTCTCCGACCCGTCAGGTGCCGTTAGGACGAGCATCGGCTCGATCAGCAGGCCCGGCCTTCCGCCGCGGCGCGCCTCCAGCAGCACAAGGCTCGGGGCGCTCTCCGCCCGGTGACAGACGAGGCGCAGGCGCTTTGGCTCCAGGCCGCGTTCGCTGAGGCAGCAGCAGAGCTCGCTCAGCCGCTCCGGCCGGTGCACCAGGAACAGGCTGCCGCCGCTGCGCAGCAGGAAGGCCGCCGCGTCGCAGAGCTCCGAGAGGCTGCAGCTTGCCTCCGCGCGCGCCGCCGCCCGGTCAGCCCGCGGCGCGACCGCTCCCCGGTCCGCCGGGAAATAGGGCGGGTTCGAGACGGCGAGATCAAAGCTGCCCGCGCGAAAGAGCGCCCGGCACTCCCGGATATCGCCATCGACGACCTCGATGCGGCTGTCCATACCGTTCCTCGCGGCGTTTTCCCGGGCCGCGGCCGCCGCCTCCGGCAGCAGCTCCAGCCCGGTCATTCGAAGGCCCGTGCTCTTTTGGGCCAGCAGCAGCGAGAGGATCCCCGAGCCGCAGCCGAGGTCGATCCCCCGCTTTGCCCCGCGGATCTGCGCAAAATCCGCCAGCAGCACGCTGTCCGTGCTCAGCTTGAAGTGCTCCGACTGCCGAAACAGCGGCCCGCCGGGCCAAAGCTCTTGAATGTCCATACGTTTCTCCCATATAAAAATCGGGACGGCCCGAAAAGGCCGTCCCGATTTTTCACTTTTCAACTCACTCGAGCGTGATCGCTTCGGCAGGGCACTGAGCCGCGCAGGAGCCGCACTCCAGGCAGGCGTCGGGGTCGATCTCGTAGTGGAGCTCACCCATGCTGATCGCCTCGGCAGGGCACTGAGCCGCGCAGGAACCGCAGGACAGGCACTCGTCGCTGATAACGTAAGGCATATTCTTTTACCCCCTGATAATATGTCAGACCTCTTGTCTGTGAGGTCATTGTAGCACATCTCCCGCAAAAATCAATCGTCAAATTCAAACAATTTGTTAAAACCGCGTGCTTCTGGCGATAATTTTTCCGTCCGCGGGCGCTTTCGCCGCTTTCGGCGGCGGGAGCAGAGGATAATACAGCCTGCATGGAGGGGAAGCATCAATGAAAAGCAACGAGAAGTTCACCCGGCGCAGCGAGGACGCCATCGAAAAGGCGCGGCAGGCAGCGTTCGACCTGGGCCACAGCTTTGTGGGCACCGAGCATCTGCTGCTGGGCATCCTGCGCGAGGAGGACAGCCTCGGCAGCCGGGTGCTGCGGCGGCGCGGCCTCTTCGAGGAGGCGCTGATCGGAGAGATCTGCGGCAGTCTGGGCGCGGGCTCGCCCGGCTGCCCCTGCCAGGGGCTCTCGATCCGCGCGCAGCTGGCCGTGGAGGGTGCCGCCCGCGAGGCGCAGGCGCTCGGCCAGAGCATCATCGGCACCGAGCATCTGCTGCTGGGCATCCTGCGGCAGCCCGACTGCGGCGGCTGCCGCGCGATGAAGGCGCTCGGTCAGGAGCCGGATCTGCTGATGACCGATATCATGGCCATTTTCGGCCGCGGCGCGCCGCGCGACAAGAGCACGCAGACCGGCACCGCGCGCAGCGTCCTGCACCGGGCCGACACCCGCACGCTCGACCAGTACAGCCGCGATCTGACGGAGCTGGCGGCCGCCGGGAAGATCGACCCGGTCGTCGGACGCAGCCGCGAGATCCGCCGCGCCGTGCAGATCCTCTCCCGGCGCAGCAAGAATAACCCCGTCCTCATCGGCGAACCCGGCGTGGGCAAAACCGCGGTGGCCGAGGGCCTGGCCCTGGCGATCAGCCGCGGGCAGGACTGCGGAGAGCTGAAGAACAAGCGCCTTGTGTCGCTGGATCTGCCGGCGTTGCTGGCCGGCACCAAGTACCGGGGCGATTTTGAGGAGCGCGTGAAATCGGTGCTGCGCGACGTGCGCCGCGCCGGCGACGTGATCCTCTTTGTGGACGAGCTGCACACCATCATCGGCGCCGGCAGCGCCGAGGGCGCGATCGACGCGGCGAACATCCTCAAGCCGGCGCTCGGGCGCGGCGAGGTGCAGATCATCGGCGCCACGACCCCGGAGGAATACCGCAGGCACATCGAAAAGGATCCGGCGCTGGAGCGGCGCTTCCAGCCGGTGCGGGTGTCCGAGCCCGACCGGGAGGGGACGCTCGCGATGCTGGGCAGTCTGCGCCCGGCGCTCGAGCGGCACCACCGCGTGCGCATCGGCGACGACGCGCTCTGCGCCGCGCACGATCTCTCCGTGCGCTATCTCAGCGAGCGCTGTCTGCCGGACAAGGCCATCGACCTGCTGGACGAAGCAGCCGCGTCCGTGCATCTCGACGGCGGGCGGCCGCTGGTGGACGCGGAGGCCGTGGCCAGGGTGCTCTCGCTCTGGACAGACATCCCGGTGGACGGGCTGACCGAGGACGAGACGGCGCGGCTGCGGGATCTGGAGCAGGCGCTGCATCGCCGGGTCGTCGGACAGGACGAGGCGGTGTCCGCCGTCGCGCGGGCAGTCCGCCGCGGCCGCATGGGTCTACGGGACGCGCGGCGCCCGCTCGGCTGTTTCCTCTTCCTCGGGCCGAGCGGCGTCGGCAAGACGGAGCTCTGCCGCGCGCTGGCCGAGACGGTGTACGGCGACGAGAAGGCCATGCTGCGCCTGGACATGTCCGAATACATGGAAAAGCACGCGGTCAGCCGTCTGATCGGCTCTCCCCCGGGCTATGTGGGCTACGGCGAGGGCGGACAGCTGACCGAGCCCGTGCGGCGCAAGCCCTGGTCGGTGGTGCTGTTCGACGAGATCGAAAAGGCGCACGAGGACGTGTGGAGCATCCTGCTGCAGATCATGGACGACGGGCATCTGACGGACGCGGCCGGGCGAAAGGTGGATTTTCGCAACACCCTGATCGTCATGACCTCCAATATCGGCGCCCGGGCCGTCAACGAGCGCCGCCCACCCCTTGGATTTGCCGGCGCCGAAGGCGAGGAGGACACAGTAAAGCGGCAGGTGCTGGCTGAGCTGAAGCGGACCTTCCGGCCGGAGTTTCTCAACCGCATCGACGAGACGCTGATCTTCCGCCGCCTGAACGAAGAGGACATGCTCGCCGTGGCGCGGCTGCTGGTCGCGCAGCTGCAGGAGCGCTTTCGCGCGCTGGGCGTGACGCTCACGGTGACGGAGGAGGCGCTCGCGCTGATCGCGCGGCAGGGCTGCGATGAAAAGAGCGGCGCGCGCCCGCTGCGGCGGCTGCTGCAGCGGCGGATCGAGGACCCGGCGGCGGAGCTGCTGCTGGGCGGCGCGCTGCCGGAGAGCGTTTCGCTGATTGCCGACGTTGCGGATGGGCAGATCAGCCTGCACCGGGAGCAGGAAATACCCCCGCTGCCCAAGGAGGCATAAAAAAGAGGCTTGGAAAGCGTTTTTCCAAGCCTCTTTGATTTATTGTTCCTGTTTGGGTTTCTTTTTGCGGCGGCGCTGACGGACGATCAGCATGACCGCCGTCGTGATGCCGACGACGATGCAGAGCACGATGTAGATCTTCGAGACCGTGCTGGTGAGCCACTTCATATAGGGGTTATAGCCGTCGAGCACCGTGAAGACCGCCAGGCAGATCAGCAGGCAGATCGACAGATGCGGAATGAATTCGCCCAGTTTTTTCATCTCAGCCCTCCCCTTCCTCGATCTCGCGGATCAGCAGGATGTCCCCGGCGTTGCGGCCGTTCAGATAGGGGTTGTTGAAGAAGCCGCCCTGGAAGACCATCACCGAGGAGCGCCCGCCGTCCAGGTTATAGGCCGCCTTGCAGCCCAGGTCGGCGAAGAGCTGGGCGAAGCGGCCGATGCGCATGCCGGCCGAATAGCCGCCCTGCCGCCCGTCCACGACGACGAAGCAGTAGTGGCCCGGCTCGTAATAGCCGAGGCCGGTGCGGGGATTCACATCGGAGATCGGGCCGGTGGCGTTGAAGCTGCTGCGCGGCTGTCCGTTCTCGTCCAGTAGCGCCGGGCCGAACTTCCAGATCTGGTAGGGCTCGCGCGCCAGCACGTCCTCCACCTTGTACTCGTCCGCGCCGTAGGTCACCATCGTGCCGTCGTAGTAGAGCGCGCAGATGTCATAGATGGTCTGCTCCTCCATATACAGCTCGCCGTTTCGCACCAGCAGGCCGAAGTCCTGACTGTCGGCATAGTCGCCGTTGACGGCGAGGATGGCGCCGGCGTTCTTTGCGCACTGGATCGGGTCCTCCTCCATCCACTTGCGGAAGCTGCCGCCGGCCCAGTAGGTCTGGAAGTTTTCCAGCGAGGCCACATAGATGTCCGCCACGAAGTAGGTGCTCGGCGCAATGTCGTCGCTCACGTATTTCTGGATATCGATGGCGATGTTGGGGCTGGTGTAGCTGTGGTCGGTGACGACGACCTCGTCGGTGAAGTGATCGGCAAACTTCGTGCGCCAGTCCATCGGATCGGGCGTCGGCTCCGGGGTGGGCTCCGGCGTGGTCTCCGGCTCGGAGGAGTCGGCGGGCTGCGTTTCCGCTGCGGGCGCAGGGCTTGCTTCCGGCGCGGCGGTCACGGCGGCCGTGGGGCGGATGTCCCTCGCCGCAGGCGGCTCATAGCTGCCCTTCATCATGCGCGGGATCACGTGATGCACCAGCGCAAAGCTCAGCAGGATGAGCGCAATGAGCAGCAGATCCTGCAGAATCAGCTCTCCCACGCTTTTTCTCTTTCTTTTGCGGCGGGGCGCCTGGGACTGCAGCTGCTCTTCCCGCAGCTCCTGCCGCGTTTTGTTCTCTTCCATGGAAAGTCTCTCTTTCTCGGGAATTTACATACCTGGTTATTATACTTGATCCGCTCTCTTCTGTCAATCGCCGCGCCCGGCGCACTTGACAAAGCGCCAAATTGGCATATAATATGCTTTCAAGACAAATTTGGAGGTAAGTTATGAATAAGTATCTGGATATATCCCCCGAGGTGCAGGCGGCTCTGGCCGCAGGCAAGCCCGTCGTCGCGCTGGAGAGCACCATTATTTCCCACGGCATGCCCTATCCCAAAAACGTGCAGACCGCGCTGAAGGTCGAGCAGACCATCCGCGAAAACGGCGCCGTGCCCGCCACGATCGCCGTCATCGGCGGCCGCCTGAAGGCGGGCCTGAGCGCCGAAGAGATCGAATACCTCGGCAAGGCCGGGCGCAAGGTCGCCAAGGCCAGCCGCCGCGACCTGCCCGCGCTGGTCGCCCGCAAGGCCGACGGCGCCACCACCGTCACCACCACGATGATGATTGCCCACATGGCCGGCATCCGCATCTTTGCCACCGGCGGCATCGGCGGCGTGCACCGCGGCGCCGAGACGACGATGGACATCTCCGCCGACCTCGAAGAGCTGGCCCAGACCCCGGTGATGGTCGTCTGCGCCGGCGCCAAGTCCATCCTCGACCTGGGTCTGACGCTTGAGTACCTTGAGACCAAGGGCGTGCCCGTGATCGGCTACGGCACCGAGGAGCTGCCCGCCTTCTACACCCGCAAAAGCGGCTTCGGCGTGGACTACCGCGTCGATTCCCCGGAGGAGCTGGCCGCCATGTTCCGCGCCCAGCGCGATATGAACTACAAGGGCGGCATGCTGGTCACCAATCCCATCCCCGAAGAGTACGCGATGGACAAGGACGTCATCGACGCCGCCATCGAGCAGGCGCTGCGCGAGGCGACCGAGCAGGGCGTGCACGGCAAGGAGACCACCCCCTTCCTGCTGGCCCGCGTGGTCGAGCTGACCGGCGGCGAGAGCCTGGAGTCCAACATCCAGCTTGTGCTCAACAACGCCCGCCTCGCGGCCAAAACCGCCGCGCTGCTGGCCGACTGAGCCGAAACCCAACAAACAAGAGCCTGCCGCAGCATGCGGCAGGCTCTTGTTGCGCCTTTTGATTATTTCTTGCAGCGGACGACGTCCTTCCAGAAGCGGTTGAGCGCCTCCATGGTCGGGACGGTGGCCAGGAAGGCCCGGTTGCCCATCGCGCCGGAAAGCGCGTCCGGCATGCGCTCGACCATGCACAGGTTGTTGCGGTACTTCTCCTCGATCTCCTCATCGCTGAGCGCGAAGTTCTTGCCGTCGCGCCGGCCGGCGAAGACGCAGTAGTTGTGGTCGCCCGAGGGCATGTCCGAACGGTCATAGGCCACCATATCGGCCCAGATCTTGTAGACGTTCGTGCTGTGGGCGAAGTTGATCATATCGGGCGAATAGCCGCCGCTCGGGCGCATGTTGACCTCCAGCGCCACGATCTGGCCCTTTTTGCCGATATGCTGATCCTCCAGCAGGCGGAAAAACTCAAAGTGGATGAAGCGGCTGCGCACGCCGAAGCTCCTGGCCGTGGCCCGGCCGACGGCGCGGGTGTCCTCCGGCAGGCTGCGCAGGATATAGAAGATGCAGTTGTCGTTGTTGTTGACGATGTCCATGACCGGGATCGGCGAGACGTTGCCGGTCTCAAAGATCGGCTCGCCCTTGGAGTCGTAGATCGCGTCGTAGGAGATGATCTCGCCGCGGATGAATTCCTCCATGATATAGGGGCTGCCGTCCCACTCGAGCAGGAAGCGCTGCAGATCCTCGTCGTTTTTGATCTTCCAGGTGCCGTTGGCGCCGACGCCGTTGTCGGGCTTGGCGATCACCGGATAGCCGACCTCGTCGATGAAGGCGCGGCAGCCCTCGAGGTTGTCCGCCATGTGGAAGCGCGCCGTGGGCACGCCCGCCCGGCGGTAGTACTCCTTCATGCCGGATTTGAACTTGATGCGCTCCATATCTTCATTGTGGAAGCCGGGAATGTTGAAGTCCGTGCGCAGCGCCGCGTCCTGCTCCAGCCAGTACTCGTTGTTGGATTCCAGGAAGTCGATGCGGCCGTATTTGAAGGCAAAGAAGGCCACGGCGCGGTAGACCTCATCGTAGTTTTCCATGCTGTCGACCCGGTAGTATTCGGTCAGGCAGTCCCGCAGCTCCGGCAGGAGCCGGTCGTAGGCCTCGTCGCCGATGCCGAGGACGTTGATGCCGTTGTGGTGCAGCTCATGGCAGAAGTGCCAGTAGTTTTCGGGGAAGTTCGGGGACATGAAAATCGCGTTTTTCATTGGGATTCCTTCTTTCGGGAGGGATTAGTTTTCCAGCAGCCTGGGGACGAAATAGGCCACCTGCTTGAACCACCAGGACCAGTCGTGCTGGACGTCGTAGCCCCAGTAATCCACCGTCGCGGGGATGCCTTTTTCCTTCAGGATCCGGTCGAGCTCGCGGGTGGATTCCGGGATTTCCCAGGGGCCCTGCCCCACGCAGATGACCGCCTTGTTGCGGCGGTATTTTTCCATGTAGGGGTGGTCGAGCGTCATGTTGGGCAGATAGTGCAGGGGCGAATTGAGATAGACCTTGTCGTCCATATAGCCGTCAAAGCCGTAGGACGCGTCGTAAATGCCGCTGAGGGCCAGCAGCTCGTCGAACATGTCGGGGAAGCGGAAATAGAGGTTGGCGGCGTGGGTCGCGCCGAGACTGGCGCCGAAGGCCATCACGCCGGGGTTGGTCCTCCAGCCGTACTCACGGCAGATCATGCGGATAAAGGGCACCACCTCGTCCGTCAGGTAGCGCATCCAGTCCTCGTGGCGGCGGATCCGCCAGTAGGGATTGCCGTTTTTGTAGGACCAGGTCTCGGTGTCGAGCGTGTCCACCGAAAAAACCGTCACCTGCCCCGCGTCCAAAAAGGGACGCCAGGCGTCGAGCATGCCGAAGTTTTCAAAGTCATAAAAGCGCCCGTCCTGGCAGGGGATGTACAGCACCGGCTTGCCGCCGCGGCCGTAGGTCTTGATCTCCATATCCCGCCCCAGGGCAGGACTGTACCATTTGTCATAGCGGATCTCCATCGCTCAATCCTCCAATCCGTACAGCAAAGTTGAAATGAAGAAGGGGTTCTGCTTTTCCCAGCTGGCCTCGTTGTGCTCGCCGCCGGGGACGACGCGCGCCGTCAGCCGCACGTTCTTCTGCAGCAGGATCCGGCACACGCTGCGCCATCGGCTCTGCGCGTTCCGGCTGCGCAGCTCCGTCTCGCCCATGTCCATGTACAGCACCGTATCCGGCGCAAAGGCCGCGTTTTTCAGCAGCTCGTCGAGCTTCTGCGGGCCGAACTCGATCGAGGGCGAGAGCGCGGCCGCGCGGGAAAACACCTGATTATACTCCGCCAGCGCGTACAGGCTCATCAGCCCGCCCATGGAGCTGCCGGCGATGAAGCTGTGCTCCCGGTCGGGCAGCGTGGGAAAGCGCGCGTCGATCATGGGCTTGAATTCGTTCACGAACCAGTCCATGGTCTCCCGCCCGTGCCCGTCAAAGGTGCCGTAGCGGGCCGATGTGACGTCGTAGGGCAGGTACTCGTGGATGCGGGCGTGATCCGGCCCGTGGTTGCACTCCACCGCCGCCACGATCAGCGGCACGTCGCAGTAATCCAGGTACTCCTTCAGCCCCCAGCTCTTGCCGTAGGTCGCGTCCTCGTCAAAAAAGACGTTGTGCCCGTCGAACATATAGAGCACGGGGAAGCGGCGCTTCGGATCGCGCCTTGCCTCCGTCGGGAGATAGACGTAGGCCCAGCGCCGGTCATAGCCCTTTTGCGCGGGAAACTTCACTCGCCACTTTTTGATCATCTTTTCCGTCTCCGACCCTACATTTTGCTATGATACAGTTTAGCACGCGCCCTGCCAAATTGCAACACAAAGCCGTGCACGCCCTGACGGCGGGATTTTCATATTGAGCCGGGCGAAAATTTGTGATAATATAGTTTTATTCCGATTATCGTCCGAAAAGAGTGGTTTTTCCTTGAGACAGAGAGTAACATCCGCGATCGTCCTGCTGGTCGTCACCTTCGGCTGCATCCTCGCCTCCGAGATCAGCCGCGTGCTGTTTTTTGCCGCGGCGGGCGTGATCTGCTGCTACGAGCTCAGCCGAAACCTGGAAAAGCTGGGCATCGCCTGCTGCGCCTGGGTCATGTACAGCCATATGGCGCTGCAGGCCGTCCTGACGCTGCTGCACGCGCCGCTGGAATACTGCGTCGCCGCGCTGACGCTGGCCATCTTCCTGGCCATGTTCTCCGGCATCCTGCATCCGCGCGTGTCCGGCCCCGGCTCCTTTTATACCGAGGCGGGCGTCTCCTATCCGGGCTTCCTGTTCGTGCTGCTGATGCGCATCAGCATCTCCGACATCTGGGCCGAGACCCTGATTCTCGCGGCCGCGGCCTCCATGATCTGCGACGCCTTCGCCCTCTTCGGCGGCATGCGCTTCGGCAAGCACAAGCTCGCCCCGCTGGTCTCCCCGCACAAGACCTGGGAGGGCAGCATCTCCGGGGCGCTTGCCTCTATCGTCGCCGGTGCCGCGCTGTATTTCCTGCTGCCGCTGATTCCCGGCCTCGTCTACCGGAACATCCCGCTCTGGGTCTGCGTGGCGACCGCCTTCCTGTCCTCCAGCATGGGGCAGATCGGCGATCTGGCCGAGTCGCTCGTCAAGCGCATGATCGGCGTCAAGGACTTCTCCAACCTGATCTCCGGGCACGGCGGCCTGATGGACCGCGCCGACAGCCTGCTCTTCGCCATTCCGACCGCCTATCTCTGCCTGCTGCTGGCCCAGCGCTTCGTCGCCTGAGATGGACGCTTCCGCTGAACACAGCCTGCTGCGCCGCTGCGCTTCGCTCCTGGTCCCCTGGTACCGGCAAGTGCAGCGCGAGCTGCCCTGGCGGGATCGTCCGACGCCCTACCAGGTCTGGATCTCGGAGATCATGCTGCAGCAGACGCGCATCGAGGCCGTGATCCCCTATTATGCCCGCTTTCTGGCGGAGCTGCCCGACGTCGCCGCCCTGGCCGCCGTGCCGGAGGACCGGCTTCTGAAGCTCTGGGAGGGCCTGGGCTATTACAGCCGCGCCCGCAATCTGAAAAAGGCCGCGCAGCTCGTGATGGACGAATACGGCGGGGAACTTCCCCGCACGGCCGCCGAACTGCGCAAACTCCCCGGCATCGGCGACTACACCGCCGGCGCCGTCGCTTCCATCGCCTGCGGCGAGCCGGAGCCGGCCGTGGACGGCAATGTCCTGCGCGTCATCATGCGCGTGACAGCCTGCGAAGACGACGTTTTGAGCCAGAAGACCAAAAGCCGCGTGGCCGACGCGCTGCGCGAGGTCTATCCCGCCGGAGAGGAGGCGGGGCTGCTGACCGAGGGGCTGATGGAGCTCGGCGAAACGCTCTGTCTGCCAAACGGCGAGCCGCGCTGCGACGGCTGCCCGCTGCGAGAGCTGTGCCGGGCACGGAAACAGGGCCTGACCGCGGAGCTTCCCCGCCGCAGGGCGAAAAAGGAGCGGCGCATCGAGGAAAAAACCGTGCTGCTGCTGCGCTGCGGCGGCTGCTATGCCCTGCGGCGCCGGGAGGAAGCCGGTCTTCTCGCCGGGATGTGGGAATTCCCCTCCCTCCCCGGAAAGCGCAGCGCCGAAGACGTCCGTGCCGCGCTGGAAGAGGCGGGGCTTTCACCCGGCGAAATCCGTCCATGTGGGGAATCGAAGCATATTTTTACCCATGTTGAGTGGCATATGAGCGGATATTTCGTCGATTTATCCAGGCAAAGTGGGGAATATATGTGGAAAAGGCTGGATGAGATCCGTGCGGACTTCGCCGTTCCGACCGCCTTCAAGGCCTATCTGAAGCTGCTGAAATAACAAAACCGCCCATCCGAAACGGATGGGCGGTTTTTGTTTGTTCCTCAGGCCTTTTTCAGGTCTTCGCCGTGGATGAAGCGCTTGAGCGGATTGTAGATCGCCATGGCGACGATGACCGTCAGCACGATCTCGGCCAGCATGTACCAGCCGTTATACAGGATCGAGTAGATCCAGGGGCTGGTCATGGCCATGTTCATGAATTCCTCGGGCATCCATTCGCCCCAGATCCACGCGCCGGTCACGATGTGGCAGACAAGGCGCAGGACAAAGGAGACGATGATGCCGAGCACGAGGGCCTTCCGGGTGTTCGTGGGCTTGCCGCCGAAGAGGGAGGCGAAGCCGATCACGGTGTAGGGCAGGATGTAGTCGAGAAGGACGATGCCGGCGGCCATCACGGCGGAGCTGGCGTACTGGACGTTGTCCAGGCCGAGCATCAGCTGGATCACGCTGTAGACGAAGCCGGCCAGGCCGCCCCATTTCCAGCCGTAGCGGAAGCTGATGATGACCAGGGGCAGCATGCTGCAGATCGTCACGCCGCCGCCGAAGGGCAGGTCGATCTTGATCAGGCTCAGCACGGTGCCGAGCGCGATCAGGATGGCGGTATCGGTCAGTCTTCTGGTGCTGTTTTTCATGAGAGTTCCTCCTTTTCCGATTCGGAAATGAAAATAAAATACCGCGGGTCCACAAACATGAACCCGCGGAAATGCACGAATCTGGTTTCCTACGCCGGCATTACCCGGATCAGGTTCATGGGTTTAGGCGCTCGATTACGCCTTCTCAGCCGGGACGTACCCAGCTCCCCTCTTTGCGATTGTGATTGTAGTCCTTCCGCGCGCTTTTGTCAAGCCTCGAAAGATTTTGCCTTGTCGATGATGAACTGGCGCAGCCAGTCCCCGGCCTCCTTGTTCTTGAGCGCGAAGTCGATGATGGCCTCAAGATAGCCCTTGAGGTTGCCGGTGTCGTAGCGGCGGCCCTCAAAGTCCACGGCGCACATGGGCTCGCGATGGCAGAGCGTTTTCATGCCGTCGGTGAGCTGGATCTCGTTGTTGCGGCCGGGCGCGGTGTGCTCCAGGATGTCGAAGATGCCGGGCGTCAACACATAGCGGCCGAGGATCGCGTAGTCCGAGAGCTTCTCGGCCAGGGTCGGCTTCTCGTTCATGTCGCTGATGCGGTAGACCCGCTCCGAGAGCTTCTCCTCGAATTTGACGGAGGAGTACTTCACGATCAGCTCGTCCGGCACCTGGCGCACCGCGATGGCGCTGCAGTCGTTGGCCTCGGCAGCTTCCACCAGCTGCTTGAGCACGGGCTTTTCGCTGAGCATGATGTCGTCGCCCAGCAGCACGCCGAAGGGCTCCTTGCCCACGAAGCTGCGGGCACGCCAGATCGCGTGGCCCAGGCCCTTGGTCTCCTTCTGCCGCACGAAATACACGTCCGCCATGTCGGCCACCTCGCGCACGATGCGGGCTTCGTCGGCCTTGCCGTCGGCAATCAGGCGCTCCTCCAGGTCGGGCGCATAGTCAAAGTAATCCTCGATGGGGCTCTTGCCGCGGTTGGTGATGATCAGGATCTCCTCCACGCCGGCGGCGACCGCCTCCTCGACGATGTACTGGATGACGGGCTTGTCCACCAGGGGCAGCATCTCCTTGGGGATGCTCTTGGTGTTGGGCAGCAGGCGCGTGCCGAGGCCGGCTGCCGGGATGACCGCTTTTCTGACTTTCATGCAAAGCTCCTTTCGCCCCGGAGATGCGGGGACTTACGAATGGTTGACTTTATCAAAAAACTCGCGGAAACTGTTGATTTTCGGAAGCTGGCACAGCAGCGTGTAGCCGATCAGAAGCAGCACGGCCGCCTCGCCCAGGCCGACGGTCAGCGCGTTGAAGCCGTAGGAGGCCAGCGCACTGTTGGGAAATTCCTGAAACTTGTAGCCCCAGGTGAGCACCGCGCCGACGATGAAGGCGTTGAACACGACCGGCATCAGGCAGGCGAGCAGGCGGTTTTTCACGGTGTTGCCCCGTTTGCCGAACCAGGCGGTGCAGAGGCCGGCCAGCAGCGTGGCCAGCGACCCGAACACGATGTCGAGAACGCTGCCTGTGTAGAGGTTTGCGAGGATGCAGCCGGCGAAAATGCCCCAGACGGTGCCGGGCATCAGAAAGGGCAGCGCGGTGAGTGCCTCGCTCACGCGAAACTGCACGGGGCCGTAGCTGATGGGCGCGAGGGCGATCGTCAGCGCCGCATACACGGCGGCGATGACGGCCGAGGCGGCGAGCTTGAGGAGTTTGCTGTGATTTTGCTTGTTCATTTTTGGGAAACCTCCATTTTTTATCTGCGGCCGCATGGAGGATCCCCGAAAGCCGCACGACATCGCGGCTCCATTTTTTGATCCGGCATACAGCCCAAGCAGGGTGTGGAAACCTGCTTTTTGATGAAATCAGTCCGCTGCGTGTTCTTCCCTTTTGTGCAGGGAATACTCACAGCCGCAGTAGAGCTGACGGTAAAGGCCGTATGCTTCGGCCAGCTCCGTCGAGCGCATCTCGCGCCCCTGCTTTTTAAAGTCCGAGGGAAGCCAGGCCACGCCCGCCTCCCGGCCGAGCTCCTCGCCGAGCGCGTTGATGCGCCTGGCGTCCTTATGGCGCGAGAGTGTCAGCGTGGTGCAGAAATAATCAAAGCCCCGCTCCGCAGCGATGCGCGCTGTTTCCTTCAGGCGCAGGCGGAAGCACTCCGTGCAGCGCGCGCCGCCCTCGGGCTCGGCCTCAAGTCCGGCGGCAGCGGCGCGGTAGTCCTCCGGCCGCCAGGGCTCCGTCACGACTTCGATGCGCTCCCGCAGGCCCATTTTCTCCAGCAGCTCGAGCAGCGTGCGGTAGCGGCGCTCGAATTCCTCCTGCGGATAGAGGTTGGGGTTATACCAGAGGATCGTGAGCTCGAAAAACTGCGTCAGATACTCCAGCACGGCGCTGGAGCAGACGCCGCAGCAGGCGTGCAGCAGCACGCGCGGGCGCTTTTCTCCCTGTTTTTCGATGATCCGGTCCAGTTCTTTCTGATAATTCCTGTTCATGTCTTTTATTTTATCACGCCGCGCCGAAAAAAGCTACTCATTCTTGAAATATTCGCTGAAATAGGATATGATAAGATAAATCATGTCACGGAGGTGCCCCATGGACAACCGTACCAGCAAGCAGAACTATTATCTGGACATTGCCGATTCCGTGCTCGAGCGCTCCACCTGCCTCAGGCGCAAATACGGCGCCATCATCGTGCGCAACGACGAGATCATCTCCACCGGCTACAACGGCGCGCCGCGCGGCCGCCGCAACTGCTCCGACCTGGGCGGCTGCACCCGAGAAAAGCTGCATATCCCCTCCGGCGAGCGCTATGAGCTCTGCCGCAGCGTGCATGCCGAGGCCAACGCCATCATCTCCGCCTCCCGCCGGGACATGATCGGCTCGACGCTCTATCTCGTCGGGCGTGACGCGCGCTCGAACGAGCTGCTGCCCGACGCGATGTGCTGCTCGATGTGCAAGCGCCAGATCATCAACGCCGGCATCGACCGCGTGGTGATCCGCGTGGACGAGAAGCTCTACCGCACCGTCCCCGTCAGCGACTGGATCGAAAACGACGACAGCATCTTCGATCTCTGACCCCGTCTCTCCCGCCCGGCGGCCGATCTGGCCGCCGGGCTTTTTCCATTTTGCCCCAGGAAGCGCAAGTGCGCATGACAGAGGGTTTTCCCGCGTTTTCATTTGACTTTATGCATGCTATCATGTAAAATAGTAAGTGCTTTGACAAGCAATTATCAAATTCAGAAAACAAGGTCGAGGTGTAAAGATGTACAAAGTTGTAACCAAGCGTTTCCTGAACGAGGCGAAAACGATCTGCCTGTTTGAAATCGAAGCGCCTCTGATTGCCCGCCACGCGCAGGCGGGCCAGTTTGTCGTATTCCGCCTGGACGAGCAGGGCGAGCGCGTGCCCGTTTCCGTTGCCGGCTACGACCGGGAGAAGGGCACCGTCACCGTGATGGTGCAGGCCGCCGGCCGCACCACGAAGATGCTCCACACCGTGGAGCAGGGCGACGTCATCAGCGACATCGTCGGTCCGCTGGGCAAGGCCACCGAAATGGACGGCCTGAAAAAGGTCTGCGTCGTCGGCGGCGGCGTCGGCTGCGCGATCGCCTACCCCATCGCCAAGGAGATGCACGAAAAGGGCATCGAGGTCACCTTTATCGCCGGCTTCCGCAGCGCGGACATCGTCATCCTGAAGGATGAGCTGAAGGCCGCCTCCGACAAGCTCATCATCTGCACCGATGACGGCTCTTACGGCGAAAAGGGCTTTACCACCGAGTACCTCAAGCGGGAGATCGAGACGAATGTGGCCTGGAACAAGCCCCAGTTTGACCGGGTCATTGCCATCGGCCCGGACATCATGATGAAGTTCCTGGCCGAGGTCACCCGCCCCTACGGCATCAAGACCATCATTTCGCTCGACCCCATCATGGTCGACGGCACCGGCATGTGCGGCTGCTGCCGCGTCATCGTCGGCGGCGAGACCAAGTTTGCCTGCGTGGACGGCCCTGACTTCGACGCCCACCTGGTCGACTTCGATTCCCTCATCAAGCGCGCCGCCTTCTATAAGGACGAGCAGGACGAGGCCGCCAAGCACATCTGCAGAATCACGGGAGGAAAGAGAAATGCCTGATAAAGTCATCATCGTCGAATACGACAAGAACGGCGAACGCCGGGTAAGCACTCTCGAAGTTCCCAACAAGGAAGACGAGGCCAAGATGCTGGGCAGCATCCTCTCCGCTGACGAGAAGGGCGGTCTGGGCGACCTGTCGGCCAGGATCCCGAATTTTGAGGAATTCATTGCCAATATCGTCGCCTCCCAGAAGCTGCTCAAGCACACCATGCCCGAGCAGGATCCCCAGGTCCGCGCCACGAACTTTGACGAGGTCGCCCTGGGCTACACGCCGGAGCTGGCCATCGCCGAGGCGCGCCGCTGCCTCAACTGCAAAAACCCCATGTGCCGCAACGGCTGCCCGGTGTCTGTGCGCATCCCCGAGTTCATCGCCAAGGTCGCCGAGGGCGATTTTGAAGCCGCCTATGAGATCATCACCTCCACCAACGCCCTGCCCGCCGTCTGCGGCCGCGTCTGCCCGCAGGAGCGGCAGTGCGAATCCCGCTGCGTGCGCGGCGTCAAGGGCGAGGCCGTCGGCATCGGCCGTCTGGAGCGCTTCGTGGCCGACTGGCACATGGCCCAGCAGAACAAGCCCGCTCCCGTCGCACCGGCCAGCAACGGCCACCGCATCGCGGTCATCGGCTCCGGCCCTGCGGGCCTCACCTGCGCCGGCGACCTGCGCAAGATGGGCTACGACGTGACCGTCTTCGAGGCCTTCCACAAGCCCGGCGGCGTGCTGGTCTACGGCATCCCGCAGTTCCGTCTGCCGAAGGAGATCGTGGCCGCCGAGATCGAGAACCTCAAGGCCATGGGCGTCAAGATCGTCACCAACGCCATCATCGGCAAGTCCATCACCATCGACGAGCTGTTTGCCGACGGCTACCAGGCCGTGTTCATCGGCTCCGGCGCCGGACTCCCGCAGTTCCTGCATATCCCCGGCGAGAACCTGCTGGGCGTTTACTCCGCCAACGAGCTGCTGACCCGCGTCAACCTCATGAAGGCCTACCGCGACGACTATGACACGCCCATCAAGCGCTTCAACAAGGTCGCCGTCGTCGGCGCCGGCAACGTCGCGATGGACGCGGCCCGCGTGGCCAAGCGTCTGGGCGCAAGTGAGGTGCACATTGTGTACCGCCGCAGCCGCAGCGAAATGCCCGCCCGCCTGGAGGAAGTGGAGCACGCCGAGGCCGAGGGCATCACCTTCGACATGCTCAACAATCCCACCGCCATCCTCGGCGACGAAAACGGCCATGTCATCGGCCTCGAGTGCATCCGCCAGGAGCTGGGCGAGCCGGACGAGAAGGGCCGCCGCTCTCCCAAGCCGGTGGAGGGCTCCAAGTGGGTCATGGACGTGGACACCGTCATCATTGCCATCGGCACCAGCCCCAATCCGCTGATCCGCTCCACGACGCCCGGCCTGACCACCACCCGCAAGGGCGGCATCGACGCGGACGAGATGGCGCACACCGAGAAGGTCGCCGTCTTTGCCGGCGGCGACGCGGTCACCGGCTCCGCCACGGTCATCATGGCCATGGGCGCGGGCAAGAACGCCGCCTACTGGATCGACGAATATATCCGCCGCACCTATCCCGACTGAATCGGCCGCCGCCCCCGGCAACAGGCCCGGGGGCGGCGCTTTGTCCGAAGAAGGAGCATCCTTTGAAAAAGAAACTGATCCTATGGATCCTGCTTATCCTGGCGGGGCTGGTGGCCTACAAGGTCTGGCTCGCGCCGGAGCGCGACGGAGTCGCAGCCCGCTACCGGGAGCAGGAGGTGAGCTGGCAGCAGGTCGAGCAGCTCCGTTCGGTGCTGACGCTGCTGGGCGAAAGGGGTGAGGCCGACGACCGCACCCTGGTCGACCGGATCCTGGAGGGCTACATCCTCGCCGACGAGGCGAAGGAGCTTGGCGTCACGGTCAGCGAAAGCGAGCTGGCCCGAAAGCTGACCGAGCTTCCGCTGCCGGACGGCAAGAGCACGCTGGAGGAATATCTGCACACGCTCGGCGGCAGTCTGGGCAGCTATCTGGACCTTGTCAAGCAGCAGGCGCTCCGCTCCCTGACGCTGGACCGGCTCCGGGAGGCCGCGGCCCGGGACTATGCCCGGGAGCACGGGCTGGACTTAGACCTCGACCATCTGCCGGAGGAGGTCAGCCGTGCCGTCAGCGAAAAGATCGACGGGCTGATCGAGAGCCACCGCAGCGAGATCGAATATTATTTCTAGCAAAAAAGATGCGAAGCTGTAAAACCAGCTCCGCATCTTTTCTCTTGTGTACGCGCGGCAAATGTGCTATCTTTATCGGGTATGAAAGGAAGTGTATGCCATGAAGATCGTCGTTTTGGGCGGCGGCGTCAGCACCGAGCGCGCCGTGTCCCTGGTCACCGCGACTTCTGTGTGCCGGGCGCTGCGCGAGCGCGGGCACCGGGCAGTGTTTGTTGATCTGTATTTCGGGCTGGAGGACTACGAAGGCCCGCTGGAAAAAGCCTTTGACGAGCCCGACGGGCTCTGCGGGGCGGCGAATATCGGCCACAGCGCGCCGGATCTGGAGGCAGTGAAGGCCTCCCGCCGCTGGAAGAGCCCCAGCCGCATCGGAAAGGGCGTGCTGGAGATCTGCCAGATGGCCGACTGCGTGTTTCTCGGCCTGCACGGGGCCGACGGCGAGGACGGCAAAATCCAGGCCGCGCTCGATCTGCTGGGCGTGCCCTACACCGGCTCCGACCACCTCTCGAGCGCCATGGCCATGGACAAATCCGTCACCAAGCGCATCATGGACGCAAACGGCATCCGCACCCCGCGCTGGCAGGATCTGCACTTTACCGCGGCGGAGATCCCCCGCCTGAGTGAGACGCTGCCGGTGCCCTGCGCGGTCAAGATCGTCAACGGCGGCTCCTCGATCGGCGTGGCGCTGCCCGATACCCGTGAAGAGCTGGCGCAGGCGCTCGAAGAGCTGCTGCCCTACGGCGATCACGCCGTGGTGGAGGAGAAGATCGCCGGCCGCGAGCTGACGGTGCCGGTGCTGGACGGGCGCTGCCTCTGCCCGATCGAGATCGTCCCGCCCGAGGGGAACAGCTTCGACTACGTCGCCAAGTACCAGTCCGGCAGCGAGGGCGCGCGCGAGCTCTGCCCCGCGCCGATCACGGAAGCGGAGCGCGAGCTTCTCGGCGAAGCCGCATTGAAGCTGCACCGCGCGCTGGGCCTGTGCGTTTACTCCCGCAGCGATTTTATCCTCGACTCCGAGGGCCGCGCCTGGTGCCTGGAGGTCAACACCCTGCCCGGCATGACGCCCGCGAGCCTGATCCCCAAGGCCGCCGCCGAGGCCGGCATCGGCTACGGAGAGCTGTGCGAGCAGATCGTCCGGCTGTCGATCGCGGAAAGGTCAAAGAATCACTGAAGAATATTAACAATTATTTGATGTTTTCCGGCCGGAACCTGTTACAATACAATCATTAAGATTCTTAACAGGTGAGATTATGAGACAACGCATGGCAAGATTCATGATCGGGCGCAACGGCACGGATCAGCTGAACGTCTTTCTGCTGGTGCTGTGCCTGGTGCTGATGGTTCTGGGCGCCATTTTCCGCGGCGGCGTCGGCAGCTTCCTCAACGGAGTCGCTCTGGCGCTGCTGATCCTGTCCTGGTTCCGGATGCTTTCCAAGAACCTTTCGCGCCGCCGGGCGGAAAACGCGCAGTATCTGCGCCGCCAGTACCAGGTGACGGGCTGGTTCCGTAAGCAGAAGACCCGCTGGGATCAGCGCCGGGACTACCGCTTCTTCACCTGCCCCTCCTGCCACACCACGCTGCGCGTGCCGAAGGGACGCGGCAAGATCCGCATCGTCTGCCGCAAATGCGGCAGCTCCTTCACCCGCAAAAGCTGATGTTCGGCTATCTGACCGCGCAGACCGAGCTGCTCACGCCTGAGCAGCTCGCGCGCTATCGGGCCTGCTACTGCGGCCTCTGCCGCAGCCTGAAGGACCGGCACGGGCAGCTCGGGCGCCTGACGCTCAACTACGATATGTGCTTTCTGGTGCTGCTGCTCGATTCGCTCGACGAGCCGGAGCTGCGGCAGGGCGAGGAGCCCTGCATCGCGCATCCGCGCACGGCGCGCGCCTGGCAGCGCACGGAAAACAGCGACTACGCCGCCGATCTGACCGTGGCCCTGGCCTATAACAAGTGCCTGGACGACTGGCACGACGACGCGTCGCCCCTCGCCCTGGCGGAAACGGCCGCGCTCAGGCGCTCGTACCGGAAGGTGCAGGCGCTTTGGCCGCGCCAGTGCGAGGCCATCGAGCAGGGCCTGCGGGCGCTGGGCGAACTGGAAAAAAACGGCGAAGCTGACCCCGACGCCGCGGCCGCCTGCTTCGGCGCGCTGATGGCGGAGCTTTTCGTCCGGCGGGAGGACCGCTGGGCGCCGCAGCTGCGCTCGCTGGGCGGCGCGCTGGGCCGCTTCATCTATATTCTGGACGCCTGCATGGACCTGGACAAGGACGCGCTGCTGGGCCGCTACAATCCCCTGCGCCGCCGCTACGGCATGAAGAATGCCGCAGCCTTCCGGGACATCCTGAAGATGCTGCTGGGCGACGCGGTGCGCGCCTTTGACGCGCTGCCCCTGGTGCAGGACGCGGGCCTGATGCAGAACATTCTCTGCGCGGGCCTCTGGGCCGCCTTTGATAAAAAATTTGGATCTGAGGAAGGGACCGCTCATGGTTCAGGATCCCTATAAGGTGCTCGGCGTATCGCCGGAGGCGAGCGACGAGGAGATCAAAAAAGCATATCGGGACCTGGCCAAGAAGTACCACCCGGACCGCAACCCGGGCAACGAAGAAGCCGCCCGGAAAATGAACGACATCAACGCCGCCTACGACCAGATCAAGAGCGGCGCGGCGCAGCCCGGCTATGCCGACTATACCGGCCAGCAGAGCGCGGCCTGGCAGCAGCAGTATTCCTCCCAGCAGTACAACTACTGGGATCCCTGGGAGGCCTGGAACGCCTATGCCAACCAGGCCCGTCAGCAGCAGCCGCAGGAGCGCAGCGAGTACACCGCCGCGCGCAGCTACATCCGCAACGGCATGTACCGCGAGGCGCTGACCGCGCTCGCCAATGTCGATCCCGCGGAGCGCGACGGGCGCTGGTATTACCTGTCGGCGGTCGCGCATATGTACCAGGGCAGCAAGATCGCCGCGCTGGAGGATGCGAAAAAGGCCGTTTCGATGGAGCCGAACAATGCCGAATACCAGCAGCTCCTGCAGCAGCTGCAGTCCGGCGGCGACTTTTACACGAATTACAGCACGCAGTACCGCAGCGGCCTGCCGATGGACAGGCTCTGCACGACCCTTTGTCTGGCCAACCTCTGCCTCGGTCCGCTCTGCGGCGGGCGGGTCTTCTGCTGCTGAAACCGCAGGGCGCGTTTTGCGCCCTGCTTTTTTGAGGTGACGCTATGGCGGACGCACGCTGTCAAACCAAATACCCGGTGCTGATGATCCACGGCGCGGGCTTTCGCGACCTGCGCTGGCCGGTCTACTGGGGGCGCATCCCGCGTGTGCTCGCCGCGCACGGAGCAAAGCTCTTTTACGGGCAGCAGGACTGCTGGGCCAGCACGGCGGTCAACGCCGCGGCGCTGAAGGAGCGCGCGGAGGAGATCCTGCGGGAGACCGGCGCGGACAAGCTGAACCTCGTCGCCCATTCCAAGGGCGGCCTGGAGGCGCGGATGCTGGCCTCGTCCCTCGGCTTCGGGGACAGGATCGCCAGCGTCACCACGATCGCCACGCCCCACCGCGGCTCCAAGACCGTCGACCGGCTCTTTGCCATACCGCAGGGAGTCTTCAACTTCGCGGCCTTCGCCGTCAACAACTGGATCCGCCTCGTGGGCGACCGCAGGCCGGATTTTCTGGACGTCTGCAAGGGCTTTACGACCGAACACATGGCGGAATTCAACCGCCAAAACCCGGACGTGCCCGGCGTTTTCTATCAGAGCTTCGCCTGCGTGATGGGCCACCCGCTCGCGGATATCCATCTGTCCACCGCGAATTTCGTTGTCGGGCGCATCGAAGGCGAAAACGACGGCCTTGTGAGCGTGGCATCCGCCCGCTGGGGCGAACAGTGCACGGTGCTGCGCTCGAACGGATGGCGCGGCATCTCGCATCTGGACGCCATCGACCTGCGCCGCGCGCCGCTCAGCCGGCGAAAGGGCGCGGGCGTCAGCGACATTGCAGAGGTCTATGTGCAGATCCTGGCGGATCTGAAACAGCGCGGCTTATAAAGAAACACCCCCGCCGATGCGGGGGTGTTTCTTTATGCAAAGAGCGCGCGGACCGTCTGTTCGGTGAATTCCGTCAGGGCGGAGAAGTCCATATAGGGCCGGTAGACGGCCTCCAGCTCGTCGTGCCGCGCCTTGGCCAGGCGCAGCTGTTCCACGGCTGCCTCCAGAGCGCTGCGCTGCAGCTGGGATGCTCTCCGCCGCGCGAGCTTTTCCTCCCGCTCCGGCGGCGGCAGCAGCGCATCCAGATGGATGCTGCGCTCGGTCTCCGCGCGGCGCTCCCCCGTCAGGAAGGCGATCCCCGCCTCCGGCAGCAGCAGGCCCTCGAGCTCCGTCGGGCAGAGCGGCGAGGGACAGAGGATGCGCCCGAGCCCGCGCGCGGCGGCTTCCTCCGCCGCGATGCGCAGCGCCTTCGGCGCAAGGCCGCGCCCCTCGTCCAGACGGTACACCGTCGCATAGCGCTCCGGCAGCTCGAGCTTCAGCTCTCCCCGGCAGCTGATGGCCGAGAGAAAACGCGCTTTCTCCGCGCCGCCCGCGCCGCGCGGCGCCAGACGCTGCAAAATGCCCCGGATCCGCCGCCGCAGCTTCTTTTCCGCCTCCTCCGGCAGGGTGGCCGTCGGCGCCGCGTCATGCGCCGCGCCCGCCGCGGCCAGCCAGCGGTAGGCGGCGGCATAACGGGCCTGGTATGCTCTGTAGCGTTCAAGCGCCCGCGCCCGATCGGCATCCTTCAGCGGCAGACGGCAGAAGCGCCCCAGCTCCGCATAGTCCCCGTCCGCGCCGAAATGCGCGGGGTCGAGCGTGTGCGGCGCGGTGCCGTCCACCCAGCCCTGCCGCAGCGTCGGGATGTACACGCCGTCGAGCGAATCCGGGTCTCCCGAGCAGAGCACGGTCTCCACGTCGAAGCCCCGCTCCTTCGCGGCGGCCGCGATGGAGCGCATCAAGCCGGATTTCCCGGTACCCGGGCCGCCCTTGATCACATGCAGCGTATCGCCCGGCGCGGCGGCAAAATGCCGGTAGAGCGAGGCGAAGCCCGCGCGGCTGTTGGCGCCGAGAAAATAGCTCTCTTCCATGATCCCACCTCCCGACCATTCTATGCCGTCAGGAACAGGGTGTGAAAAAACGGCCGGAGTATTCGCACTCCGGCCGATTCCTGCGAGATTCAGCGGAAGTATTCCGTTTTCGAGCGCCGCTGCGCCTGCGTCTGCGGCGCATCCGTCAGCGCGCGCAGCGCCTCCTCCGGCGTGCCGCACAGCGAGACGAGCGCCGGGACCTCCCGTCCGGCGAAGCCCTGCGCCGTCATGCCCTGCAAAAAGGCGGCCAGGCCGTCAAAATAAGCGGCGGTGTTCAGCAGCGCGATCGGCTTTGCGTGCAGGCCGAGCTGCCGCAGCGTCAGCACCTCAAAGAATTCCTCCATCGTGCCGATCCCGCCCGGGAGGACGAGAAAGGCCTCCGCCTCCTCTTCCATGGCGGTCTTGCGCTCGGCCATGGTCTCGGTCCAGACAAAGCGGCTGCAGCGCTCGTACAGCACGCCCGGCTCGTCGAAAAAGCGCGGCGCGATGCCGATGATCTCCGCGCCGTATTCGGCTGCGCCGCGGGCGCAGGCGCCCATCAGCCCGGTCCGGCCGCCGCCGAAGATCAGCGTGTGGCCGCCCTGCCCGAGCAGACGGCCGAGCTCCTCCGCCGCCTCCGTGAAGCAGGGCGCCAGATGATCGCTGGAGGCCGCAAAAACGCAGATTTTCATATGTTTCTCCTCCTGTTTCCCTCGTTTTGTCCATTATAATATTATAGGATGGCGAAAAGCCAAAAAGCTTTTCGCCGCGCTGCTTTGCGGCGCAGCAAGACAGCGTAGCTGCCTTGCCATAAACTCATTGCAATGAGCATCGGGCGAATGATTCATAGAATCATTCGCTGCCAAACTTGTCGTTTGGCAGCAAAATCAATCGAATCATCGATTGATTTTGCCATCCGATGATCATTATATCACGCAGGCTCAGAAAAAGAAACGCGGACTTCTCATTCCGTCAGGGGAAATCCGGCTTGTATTGTGTCACGAAAAATGATATAATGATTTAAATTTCTCTGTGAGGTGGTCACGTTGAACAACGAACAATCGGAAATCTCCATCCGGATCTCTGATCTGTGCGCTGCTATTTTGAAGAAAATCAAGCCGGTCATTGCGCTGGTGCTTGTTTTCACCCTCCTGGGAGGCCTGTTTGGCTTTTACAAAGCCACTCATGCCGGTGCAGGCGTCAGCGAGGAAGCGCTGCGAGAAGCCGAAACAGTGTTCGTCGACGCGAAAAACAGCGTTGCGGAAGCCGAAGCTGCGCTGAGAAAACTGCTTGGGCTTGAGATCCCGCAGGCGGAAGCCCGCGCAGAGCGTGCCAGGGTTCTGCTGCAGAGGCAGCAGGATTATCTGGACAACAGTCTGTACTATGCCATGAATCCGTTCCACCGCGGCGTTTCCCGTGTGACGCTGTATGTGGAGCAGGAGACAACGGACGAGCCCGAGACGCCATGGCTTTCGGCCAATCCTCAGAACAGCATTGCCATGGCCTATGCCAAGCTGTATCCCTTTGATTCTGAGCTGCTGGAAAACATCCGGCAGATCATGAATACGGATGCGGATCTGACCTATATCAATGAAGTGCTGCGGGTCACAAACAATGCCGATCAGTTCGTTGAGATCTGTGCGTTCCACGATGACGCCGAGGTTGCGAAAGAAGTCACCGACTACCTGCTCACAGCTCTGCAGGAGCGTCTGTCCCAAACACTTGGAGAGTACAAGGCCCATGTGATCAGTGATTTTGTCGGGTATGAGATCGACTGGGCCATGAGTGACAGTCACGATAAGGAAGCAGAAAAGTTTTATACCGCTCAGGCCGCGCTGTTCGACGCTGAACAGACTCTGCAGACGCTGAAGGAAAATAACAAGGCCAGCGCAGAGCAGCTGATCGAGGACAACAAGGCTGTTGCCGCCGAAGCCGAAGCCGAGCTGAATAACATGCAGGATCGGTTTGCCAACGCAAAGCCCACGCCGAAAAACATCCTGAAAAAGGTTGTGAAATACGCCGTGGTCTTCTTTGCCGCCGGTCTCTTGATTGCCTGCTTCCTGGCCTGTCTGTCCACCGTGCTCAGCGGGAAGCTGCAGACCATTTACGACCTGCTGATGCGCTATTCCTTCCCTGTCGTCGGCGTTTTGCCGACGAAAAAGAAACGACTCTTTGAAAAGACCATCCGCAAGCTGGAGGGAGAGCCGGATCTCGATTATGAGACCGCCGGCAAGGCGACCGCGCAGAGCCTGCTCTCCATGGCAAGCGGCCGGAAGATCGCGCTCGTTTCCTCCGCCGGCCCGGAAACCGTCCAGGAATTTCTCCCCTTTGTGGGCGAGCGTATCCCGGTCTGCGGAGATCTGCTGAAGGACGCGAATGCCGTGAAGGCCGCCGAGAGCTATGACGGCTTCGTTCTGATCGAAAAGCGCGGCTTGTCCCGCTTTGATATGATCGACGCCGAGGCGCGGCGGATCCAGGCGCTCGGCAAGCAGACGGAGGGCATCATCCTCCTGTAAAGCCGAAACAAAAAAGCATCCACCGTCGGTGGATGCTTTTTTTATGTTCTGAAAGGGATCAGGTCGCCATGGCGGCTTCCCTGTCGGTTCTTTCGGTCGATTTTTCTTCCTCGATCAGGACCGGATCCGGGATGACCTTCTGGCTGTTATAGGTGGGATGATAGGTGGGAACGATGCGCTCCACATAGCTGCGGATGCTCTCGTCGTTGCGGTAGGCGATCTCGTTGAGTTCGTCCAGATTGTCCAGGAAGGTCTCTGTATCGAAGGGGATGGGGCAGCCGATATGGATCAGCTTGTTTTCCGTCCGCCGCAGGCCCTCCTCGGCCATCAGCTTCTCCTCGTACAGCTTCTCGCCGGGGCGCAGGCCGGTATACTCGATCTTGATGTCCACGTCGGGCTTCAGGCCGGACAGACGGATGAGGTTGCGCGCCAGCGTGTCGATCTTGACGGGGCTGCCCATATCGAGGACGAAAATCTCGCCGCCGTGGGCATAGGTGCCCGCCAGCAGGACCAGGCTCACCGCCTCTGGAACGGTCATGAAGTAGCGAATGATGTCCGGATGCGTGACCGTGACCGGGCCGCCGCGCTCGATCTGGCGCTTGAAGACCGGGACCACAGAGCCGTTGGAGCCGAGCACATTGCCGAAGCGGACGGCGACAAACTCCGTTTTGACCTGGCTGAAGAGATCATCGGCGTTGTTTTTCTCGATGGCGTGCTCGCCCCGGTGCATGTAGAACTGGGGGATCTCATTGGCTTTTCCCGCCTTGATCTTGGCGTCGAAGCACTGGATGATCATCTCGCACAGGCGCTTGCTGGCGCCCATGATGTTGGTCGGGTTGACGGCCTTGTCGGTACTGATGAGGACAAAGCGCTCGCAGCCGTGCAGCATGGCGGCATAGGCGGTCTTGTAGGTGCCGATGGGATTGTTCTTGATGGCTTCGCAGGGGCTGTCCTCCATGAGGGGAACATGCTTGTGCGCCGCCGCGTGGTAGATGATCTGGGGGCGGTAATCGCGGCAGACCTGGAAGATACGGCGGCTGTCACGCACCGAACCGATCAGCACGACGATGTCCAGCTTCGGGTATTTGTCCTTCAGCTCCAGCTGGATGTCATAGGCGTTGTTTTCGTAAATATCGAAGATGATCAGGCGCTTCGGGCTGTGCCCGGCGATCTGCCGGCAGAGCTCCGAGCCGATGCTGCCTCCGCCGCCGGTGACCATGACGGTCTTGCCGCGGATGAATTCAAAGACCTCCGTCAGATCCGGCTTGATCGGATCGCGGCCGAGCAAGTCCTCGATCGAAACGTCTTTCAGCGCGCTGGCCGTCAGCTGTCCGGTGACGAACTGGTACATGCCGGGCAGATTCTTGATCTCGCAGTCCGTTTCGTTGCAGATGTTCAGCACGTCGCGCCGCTCGGCCATGGACGCGCTGGGGATGGCGAGGTAGATCTTGTTCACCTTGAACTTTTCGACGTTTTCCAGGATGGATTCCCGCCCGCCGACGACACGGACATTGTCGACGTAGCGCCCCCATTTGTTGGAATTGTCGTCAATGATGCAGACAACCTTGCCCTTGCCGGGTTCGTCGTTCAGGTCGCGCAGGATCATCTGGCCGGCAGAGCCGGCGCCGATCAGCATGATGCGGTCTTTGGTGTTCTTCCCGATGATGCTGCTCAAGGCGAGGAATACGCGGTAGGAAAAGCGGATGCCCAGCACAAAGGCAAACTGCAGGATCGCGCCGACCAGATAATAGGAGATCGGCATTCTCGCATAGAACGCCAGCGTGATGCCCACATGGAGCGCAGAGGCCAGCGTGGAGGCCATAAGCGTTTTGCCGAATTCATTGAAGCTGGCAAAGCGCCAGATGCTGCGGTACAGACCCAGCAGCATGAATATCAGGATGCACAGCAGCGCATAGATCGGCGCAAACTTTTCCCAGGTCTCGATATAGATCTGGTCGATCGCCGTATAGCGGAAGTCATGCCGGACCAGCAGCGCCAAAAAATAGGCCGCGTTGACCATCAGCGCATCGTATAGCATCAGGAGCAGGGCGATCTTCTGCCAGTGCTGGACCCGAAACGTATTTTTCATTTTCTGATTTCTATCCATATTCACAAACCTTCTGCAGCAGCTTGATTTCGGAAGGGTCGCCGCGGACGCCGCCGGTATGGCAGGTCCAGTCCACAGCTTTTCACGGTATTGTACCATGTTCCGCCCCGTTTTGCAACCGTTAACAGACCGATCCGGCGTTTTGGCGGGATTTGGCAGCGGAGCGGACGCAAAGCGGCGCAGCGGGCCATTCTGGCTATTGTCTTTCCTCAACCTATTTGTTATAATAAGATATTAAAAAGGAAATGAATGGAACAGATATGAGAGAAAAGATATGGAAAATACCCTACGAGCGCCCGGAGGCGCCGGAGGAACTGCTGCGCATCGGCTGCCCGCCGCTGCTGGCGGCGGTGCTGAAGCTGCGCGGGGTCACAAGGGCCGGACAGGCGGAGCGCCTCTTTCACGCCGGGCCGGACTCGCTGCTTGATCCGCTGCTCCTGCAGGACATGGATCGCGCCGCGGCGCGGCTTCACCGGGCCATTGCCGCCGGCGAGACCGTGGCGGTCTACGGCGACTACGACGTGGACGGCATCACCTCCACCTGTCTGCTGACCGATTATCTGCGCAGCAAGGGCCTGCGCTGCCTCCCCTATATCCCCAGCCGGGACAACGAGGGCTACGGGCTCAATACCGCCGCCATCGACACGCTGCACGGCCAGGGCGTCAGCCTGATGGTCACTGTGGACTGCGGCATCACCGCCCGCGAGGAAGCGGCCTACGCCCGAACGCTCGGCATGGATCTGGTCATCACCGACCACCATGAGTGCGGCGGCGGTCCCCTGCCGGAGGCCTGCGCCGTCGTCGATCCGAAGCGCGAGGACGACCATTGCCCGAATCCCTATCTGGCCGGTGTGGGCGTAGCGATGAAGCTGGCCTGCGCCTGCGAGGGAGAGAGCGAGAGCATCCTCGCACGCTATGCCGATCTGGTGGCCGTGGGCACCGTGGCCGACGTGATGCCGCTGATCGGCGAAAACCGCGCGCTGGTGCAGCTTGGTCTGGAGATGCTGCGCGAGCGCCCGCGTCTGGGCCTGGCCGCCATGCTGCGGGAGTCCGGGCTGGACGAAAAGAAGCTCAGCGCCTCTTCCATCGGCTTCGGTCTCGCGCCGCGGCTGAACGCGGCCGGGCGGCTCGGACAGACGGATATCGCGCTGCAGCTGCTGATGACGGACGACCCGGACGAGGCGGCGCGCCTGGCCGCCTCGCTCTGCGAGCTCAACCGCAAACGCCAGAGCATCGAGACCGAGATCTGGCAGGAGGCCAACGCCATGCTCGAGGGGCGGGAGCCGGACGGCCCCATCGTCCTGTGCAGCGACCGCTGGCACCAGGGCGTGATCGGCATCGCCGCCTCGCGCCTGGCCGAGCAGTATTCCCTGCCCGCCATCATGATCTGCTTCCACGGCGAAAAAGGCAAGGGCTCCTGCCGCAGCTACGGCGGCTTCAATCTGTTCGACGCGCTCTCGGCCTGCGCCGAGCATCTGACCGGCTTCGGCGGGCACGCGCTGGCGGCCGGGCTGAACCTGCGCCAGGATCAGCTGCCCGCTTTCCGCCGGGCCCTGGCGGACTATTACCGCTCTCACCGGCCCGCGCCGCAGCCGGAGGTCCTCTGCGACCTGCTGATCACCGACCCCGCGCTTCTGAGTCTGGACAACGTCAGTTCCCTGGAGCGGCTCGAGCCCTACGGCAGCGAGAATCCCCGCCCGGTGTTCTGCCTGAGCGGCGTCACGGTCGAATCCATGACGAGCGTGGGCGGCGGCAGGCATCTGCGCCTGCGCGTCGATCTGCGCGGCGAGAGTCTGGAGGGTATCTTCTTCTCCCACACGGCCCGGGATCTCGGGTTCCGGGAGGGCGAGCGCGCCGACCTGGCCTTCACCCCGCAGGTCAACGAATTCCGCGGCAGCCGCAGCGTGCAGCTGCTGGTCACCGCCGCGCGTCCCCACCGGCCGGAGGCGCTGTGCGAAGCGATCCTGGAAGGCCGGAAAGAGGCGCTGTGGGCCGCCGCGCCCTGGTGCCCGCAGCGGGCCGATTTTGTCCGCGTCTGGCGGCTGCTGGAGCGCCCGGGCTTCCGTCTGGGCGGCAGCTGCTCATCCGTCCTGCGCCAGCGTCCGGAGGGCATGGAGCCGGAGCGCTTCTGCCTGTGCCTGGCCGTCCTGCGGGAGGCCGGGCTGCTGCAGGCGGAGTCCCCCTCGCTTTACGGCGCGGCCATCGAGCCGCGGACCGAGAAGGCCGATCTGGAGGCCACCGAACTGCTGCGCCTGCTGCACAGCTGCTGAGCCCTGCGCCCTGTGAGCGGCGCAGTCTGAAGAGAAATTGAGGATCGAACGATGGAAGAAAAGATGGAACAGCAAAGCACACAGGACCGTCTCCCGGACCCGGACGAGATGTACGTCCACCTGGAAAACCGCCTGCGCGCGCTCGGGCATTCGCTCGATCTCGACCGCATCCGTGCGGCCTACGAGATGGCCAAACGGGGCCACGAGGGACAAAAGCGCAAGGACGGCTCGCCCTATCTGACGCACTGCGTCGCGACGGCGGAGATCGCCGTGGACTTCGGCCTGGATGAGGATTCGATCGTGGCGGCGCTGCTGCACGACACCATCGAGGACACGGGCATCACCCACGAGGAGATCGAGCACCGCTTCGGCTCCGCCGTGGCCGATATCGTGGACGGCGTCACCAAGCTGACGCGCGTGCAGTACACCAGCAAGGAAGACGAGCAGATGGAGAACCTGCGCAAGATGCTCATGGCCATGGCCAAGGACATCCGCGTCATCCTCATCAAGATCGCCGACCGCCTGCACAACATGCGCACCATGGCCTACCAGTCCCCGGAAAAGCAGCGCAGCAAGTCGCTGGAGACGATGGAGATCTACGCGCCGCTGGCCCACCGTCTGGGCATGCAGCGCGCCAAGTGGGAGCTGGAGGACCTGGCGCTGCAGTACCTGGATCCTGAAGGCTATAAAGAGATCACCGGCTCGCTGGAGCAGAAGATGCCGCAGCTGGAGTCCTTCATGGATCTGGTCAAGAAAAAGATCCAGCAGCGTCTTGACGAGGAGGGCATCCACGCCTCCATCTTCAGCCGCATCAAGCACGTCTACAGCATCTACCGCAAGATGTATTCTCAAAAGCTGAATCTGGACGGGATCTTCGACCTGTGCGCCTTCCGCGTGATCGTCGACACGATCCCCGACTGCTATAACGTGCTGGGCGTCATCCATGATATGTTCAAGCCCGTGCCCGGGCGCTTCAAGGACTATATCTCCACGCCCAAGCCGAACCTCTACCAGAGCGTGCACACCACGGTCATCGGCTCGGAGGGCATCCCCTTTGAGGTGCAGATCCGCACCTGGGACATGCACCACACCGCCGAGTACGGCATCGCCGCCCACTGGAAATACAAGATGAACGACAGCGGCGCCTCCCTGCGCCTGGGCGACGAGGACAAGTTTGCCTGGGTGCGCCGCCTGCTGGAGAGCCAGCAGGAATCCGACGCGCAGGACTTCTTCCACAACCTGAAAATCGACATGTTCGCCGACGAGGTCTTCGTCTTCTCCCCCAAGGGCGACGTCATCAACCTCCCCGCCGGCGCGACGCCGATCGACTTTGCCTATATGATCCACTCGGACGTCGGCAACCACATGGTCGGCGCCAGTGTCAACGGCCGCATCGTCACCTTTGACTATGTGCTGCAAAACGGCGACATTGTGGAGATCCGCACCTCCAAATCCGCGCCCGGGCCCAGCCGCGACTGGCTGAACGTGGCGCAGAGCGGCTCGGCCCGCACCAAGATCAAGCAGTGGTTCAAAAAAGAGCGCCGGGATGAAAACATCCAGCGCGGCCGCGATATGCTCTCCGACGAGCTGCGCCATAACGGCATCGCGCTCGACGAGGTGATGGACGAGGAGCTGATGGCGCCGGTGCTCAAGCGCCTGTGCTTCAACAGCCCCGACGACCTCTTCGCCGCCATCGGCTATGGCGGCCTCACGGCGGCGCGGGCCGCCAACCGCCTCAAGGACGAGCTGGCCCGCAGCGCCAAGGACGAAAAGAAAACCGCCCTCGACAAGGTGTCGCAGGCGGCGGAGCGGCGCGAACAGCAGGCAACGAAACGCGAAAGCAAGCCCATCCAGGGCATTCTGGTGCAGGGGCTGGACAACTGCCTGGTCAAATTCTCCCGCTGCTGCACCCCGGTGCCGGGCGACCCGGTCGTCGGCTTTATCACGCGCGGCCAGGGCGTGTCCATCCACCGGCTGGACTGCGAGAACTTCATCAACCGCAGCCGCGACCCCGCCGAGGACGGCCGCTGGATCAAGGTCTCCTGGGCTGACGAGATCACCGAGCGCTACAACACCTCCCTGATGATCTACGCCAAGGACCGCACCGGCCTCGTCATGGACATCGCCACCGTGCTCAACACGCTCAACGCCAAGGTGCGCACGCTTAACGCGCGCGACAATTCCGGCCTTGCGCAGATCTACGTCACGCTGGAGGTCAAGGACGTGCAGGAGCTGCACTATATCGTCAACAAGCTCAGCCAGATCGGCGGCGTGACCGATATTACAAGAAACGGCAAGTAGTTTTTAGTTTTTAGGAGAGTGCGAAATGCGCGCTGTTGTTACCAGAGTCAACCAGGCCTCCGTCGTCATCGACGGCGAGGAAGTCAGCCGCATCGGCAAGGGCTTTCTGATCCTGCTCGGCGTCCACAAGGACGATACCGAGCGCGAGGCGGAGAAGATCGCCGACAAGATCTGCGGCCTGCGGGTCTTTGAGGACGAGGCCGGAAAAATGAACGTCAATCCCGCCGACGCGGGCGCCGAGCTGCTGATCGTCAGCCAGTTCACCCTTTTTGCCGACTGCCGTTCCCGCCGCCCCGGCTTTTCGCTGGCCGCCCGGCCGGAGACCGCGATCCCGCTCTACGAAAAGGTGATCGAGCTCTGCCGCGCGCGCGGCTTTCATGTCGGCACCGGCCGTTTTGCGGCGGAGATGCAGGTCTTTTCGCAAAACGACGGGCCCATCACCATTCTTTTGGACACCAAGGAGCTGTAAGCCATGCTGATCAAAACCATTCCCGTCGGCCAGCTGGAGACCAACTGCTATGTGGTCACCGACGAAGAGAGCCTCCGCTGCGCCGTGATCGACCCCGGCGACGAGAGCAACACGATCCTCGACTACCTCGAGGAGAATCATCTGCGCTGCGAGGCCATTCTGCTGACCCACGGCCACTTTGACCATGTGGGCGCGGTGGAGGCCGTGGCGGAGGAGACCGGCGCGAAGGTTTATCTCAACCGCCGCGACGATACCGGCGGCAGCGACCCGCACCGCCCCTTCACGCTGCCCGAGGGCGGCTCATATTACGACGAGGGCGACGTTATCACCGTCGGCGCGCTGCGCTTTACCGTGATCGCCACGCCCGGCCACACGCCCGGCGGCGTCTGCCTGCGCTGCGGCGAGGCGCTTTTCACCGGCGACACGCTCTTTCGCGGTAGCTGCGGACGCACCGACCTGCCCGGCGGAGACATGGACGAGGAGCTTCGCAGCCTGAAAAAGCTCTGCGAGCTGCCCGGCGACTACGAGGTCTATCCCGGCCACATGGATCCGAGCAGCCTCGACCGCGAGCGCGCGCTCAACTACTACTGCCGCCAGGCCATGCGGATGTGAGGCGATCCCATGTTCAAACGCTTCAAAAACATCAAGCCCTCGACGCTGCTGATCCATCTGATCGTCACGCTCGCCTATCCGGCCGCGAAGGCCGCCCTTGCCCCCGTCAACAAGCTGCAGGTCTTTATCGACGTCATGACCATCATCGCCCTGATGCTGCTGTTCATCGGCGTGTTCTACTCCCTGTTCATCCGCGGGGATTACGATATCTCCGGCTTCTTCCTGCGGCGGGGCATGAAGCAGGGTGAAAAAAACTTTGACGCCTATGAGTCCGACATGAAAGAGAAAAGAGAGGCAGTTTTCAACTATCCTCTCTTTCTCGGTCTCTTGTATTTGATTGTTGCGGCGGTCGTCGCCTACACAGTCCTTTAGGCGCGTTCCTTCTCCAACTGCGCGATTTTCGCTTCGTAGCCTTCCATCTCTTTGCTCGTGGCAAAGATGAAGTGGCCGGGGCGGATCTCGCGCATTTCGCGTTTTTCACCCGACTGATCCAGCACCGAGGGATCGTAGTCGATGTGCTTTCTGGTCCTCTCGACGATGGGATCCGGCATCGGGACCGTGGACAGCAGCGAAACGGTGTAGGGATGCAGCGGATACTGGAACAGGGTCTCCGACTCGGCGATCTCAACGATCTCGCCGTGGTGGATGACCGCGATCCGGTCCGCGATGAAGCGGACGACCGACAGGTCGTGCGCGATGAACAGGTAGGTCAGGTTTCTCTCGGCCTTGAGCTTGTTCATCAGGTTCAGGACCTGCGCGCGGATGGAAACGTCAAGCGCGGAGATCGGCTCGTCGGCCACGATGAACTTGGGGTCCATGATCATGGCGCGGGCAATGCCGACGCGCTGGCGCTGGCCGCCGGAGAACTCGTGCGGATAACGGGATTTGTGCTCGGGCAGCAGGCCGACGTCCTCCAGGGCCTTGTCCACCTTCGCCACGCGCTCCGCCTCATCCTTGTACAGATGGAAGTTATAGAGGCCTTCGGACACGCAGTACTCGATGGTCGCGCGCTCATTGAGCGAGGCGGCGGGATCCTGGAAGATCATCTGGATGTTGCGGACGACGTTGCGGTCCTCCGCCTTGGGGATCTTGCCGGAAATGCGCTTGCCCTCGAAGAGGATCTCGCCTGCGCTGCAGGGATTGATCCTCAGGATCGCACGGCCGAGCGTCGTTTTGCCGGAGCCGGATTCACCGACCAGCGCAAAGGTCTCACCCTTATAGATGTCGAAATTCGCGTCTTTTACGGCGACGAATTTCTTTTTATGCCCGACGTCGAAGGACACGTCCACATGCTTGATGGAAAGGATGACCTCTCTGTCCGCGTTATTGCTCGACATGGAATGCGCCTCCCTTATCCGTCATTTTTTTGATCTTCTCATGCAGGTTCTGGATGACCTCCGGCTTCTCCAGCTTCGGAGCGCGGGGATCGAGCAGCCAGGTCTTGGCATAGTGGGTATCACTGACCTTGAAGAACGGCGGCTCCTCGACAAAGTCGATCTTGAGCGCGTGCTCGTTGCGCGGCGCAAAGGCGTCGCCGGTGATCTTGTTGTACAGGGAGGGCGGCGTGCCGGTGATGTAGAACAGGTCCTTGCCCTTCTCGCCGAGCTGCGGCAGGCTGGACAGCAGCGCCCAGGTGTAGGGATGGCGGGGATCGAAGAAGATCTCCTCCACCGTGCCGTACTCGATGATCTGGCCGCCGTACATGACGCCCACGCGGTCGGCCACGTTGGCCACAACGCCGAGGTCGTGCGTGATGTAGAGCGTGGTGAACTTCAGTTCCTTCTGCAGGTCGCGGATCAGGGTGATGATCTGGGCCTGGATGGTGACGTCCAGCGCGGTGGTCGGCTCGTCGCAGATCAGGATCTCGGGATGGCAGGACAGGGCGATCGCGATGACGATGCGCTGGCGCATGCCGCCGGAATACTGGAAGGGATACTCGTCGAAGCGGTTGGCCGCATCGGGGATGCCGACGCGGGTCATCATCTCGATGGCCTGCGCCTTCGCCTCCGCGCGGGAAACGCCCTGGTGCTTCTCAATGACCTCGGTGATCTGGGAGCCGATGGTACGGATCGGGTTGAGCGAGGTCATCGGGTCCTGGAAGATCGTGGAGATCTTCGCGCCGCGGATGCCTTCCCAGTCCTTGTCCTTCTTCAGCTTGGTCAGATCCTGGCCGTGGAACATGACGGAGCCGTTGGTGATGCTGCCGTTGGATTCCAGCATGCCGGTGAAGGTCTTGGTAAAGACCGATTTGCCGGAGCCGCTTTCACCGACGATGGCGAAGGTCTCGCCCTCGTACAGGTCCAGGGAGACGCCGCGGATCGCGGTCAGGTAATTGTCGCGTACTCTGAATTTAACTTCTACGTCCTTGGCGGACAAAATGATTTTCTTCTCGTCCATTCTCTTCACCTCTTACATATGCGTCCGCGGATCGGTCGCGTCGGCGAGCTTCTGTCCCACGATGTACAGGGAGATGGAAATGATCGCCACAACGCTGACGGGGATCCAGAACAGATGCGGATAACCCTGCATGTACGAGGTGTACATGGAGATCATGCGGCCGAGCGAGGCGTTGGTCGTGCCGAGGCCGAGGCCCAGGTAGCTCAGGAAGACCTCGTAGGAGATGATCGACGGGATCTCACGGGATATATAGGTCATGATGACCGAGACGAGATAGGGAAGAACGTTCTTGGTGATGATCGTCCAGGTCCCGGTACCGAGGCACTTGGAGGCCAGGTTGTACTCGCGGTCACGGATGATCATGACCTGGGTACGGATGAAGTAGGCGACGTAGATCCAGTTCGTACAGGTCATCGTGATAATCAGCGAGCGCATGCCGGCGCCCAGCACGTAGGACAGGATCATGGCCATCAGCAGGAAGGGGACGTTGGCGACGACGTTGTAGACCTCGATCATCCACTTGTCCATCTTCTTGGAGAAGCCCCAGATCGCGCCGACGAGAACGCCGACGAGCATGTTGATGCCGGTGCAGACAAAGCTGACGATGATGGAGTTGCGCGCGCCGGCCCAGACCGCGTCAAAGACCTCGTTGCCGATATTGTCCGTGCCGAAGGGGTGCGCGGCGCTGGGCTTGAGGAATTTCAGGTCGGGGTTGTTGATGTTGGGGGCGATGGTCGGGCTGTAGCCGGAATTCAGCGGCTGGATCAGCGCAAAGGCGACGAGCGCGATCATCAGGATCGACACGGCGACCGTGAATTTGCTCCGGAAGAAGGTCCTCCACACGGATTTCCAGTAGGAGTAGCGCGGGGCGGCGATGTGCTCGGATTCGAGCTCGTCAAAGGCCGCAAATTCAAACAGATTCTCGTTATCCATCTTTACGTCCTCCCTGCTTTCTCACTGAGCGAAATACGCGGGTCGATCTTCGTGATCAGAATGTCGCCGCACAGGACCGAGAGAATGAAGATGGTCGAGAACATGAAGGCAAGGGCGATGACCATCACGTTGTTGTACTGGCGGATCGCGTTGGGCAGCATCTTGCCCATGCCGCCGACGGAGTAGATCGACTCGGTGATCAGCGCGCCGGTGATGCAGCCCGCCAGAGAGGTCGGGATGCCGTGCGCGATGGGGATGCTGGCGTTCTTGAAGATGTGCTTGTTGAAGATCTCGCTCTGGTTCAGGCCCTTGGCCTTGGCGAATTTGACATAGTCGGAGTTCATCTGGTCGACGACGTAACGTCTGGTCCAGAGCATGAGGCTGGCGATGGAAGGCATGGCCAGCGAAATGATCGGCAGGACCCAGGAGCGCCAGTCGCCCGGGCCGTAGGTGGTGAACACCGACGGCAGACTGGTCATCGACGTGGCCAGGTAGCGGAACAGATAGATATAAGCCAGCGAGGGCACGGCGATAATGAAGATGATGTACGCCATGCCGAGCTTATCGGCCAGCTTGTCCTTCCGGCGCGCCATCAGCACGCCGATCGGCAGGCCCAGACCATAGGCGAGCACCATGGCGATGATGCCCATGGAGAACGAGGTGCCGACCATGGAGGGCTGATCCTTGAAGGTCTCAAAGTTGGCGTAGTTGTCTACGAATTTCTTTTTGTCCATTCTGTCGACGATGGACTTATATTGCAGCGTGCCGAAATTGATGGCGGAATCCGCCTCATAGCCCGTTTCGAAGGTGACGTGTCTTTTCACCTCCGTGCCCTGCGGCTGGAACAGCACGCGCAGCACCTCGATGCCCTGATAGGTGGGGTAAGACGTGCCGAGATTCAGCTTGATGAAGTTCTGGTGGAGCCAGGGGAAATGACTGTCGGTATACAGCAGGTATTTGTGCACGCTGCCGCTGCCGATCAGAGCGAGGCCGCCGGTGGGCGTTTTGCCGAGTTTGAGGCTGCGCTCGAGATCGGGATTGTTCGCGTCTTTGACGGAGTGAATGGTGTCGATAACGACCATCTTGGACAGCCACTTGGCCATCTGCTTGATGACCGGGATGTCCTTATAGGCGTAATAACGTCCGCTGATCTCATACTGGGCTACCGTATAGCCCTTTTCCGTGTAGATCCGGACAAAGTCCTGGCTCTCCGGGGAATCCGGCTCGACCGCCTGGCCCATCTCGGGGCTGCCGGCCTCATAGAGCGTCAGGCAATAATCGTTGATCCTTACATAGTCCAGGTAGCCGAGCTTCTGCCAGGTGGAGTAGACGTACTCTGTCTTGTCGTCGGACTTGCTGGCGAGCTTACGGTATGTACTGTCTTCAAAGAAGATATTTTCGCGCGGAACCAGGGTATAGACCATGGTGAACACGATGAGCATGATGATCAAGATAGAGATGAGCGATCTTAACAGACGTCTCCATATATACCCTTTTTTCATAGAAGATACCGTCCCTTATGAAGATAAGAGAGAGCCAGAAAGCGATGCCACCTGGCTCTCCCTTTTTAGTTGATCAGTGCTTATCTATTGGGTTGAGGTTTGCGGAAGGATTATTCGCCGGCAAGCCAGGCTTCCTTCGCGGCATAGTAGTCGTCGGCGAGAACGGGCTCGTCGAGGAGCTTCATGTACTTGAAGTAAGGCACCAGGTTGTAGGCAGCCTGACCGTACAGACCGTAGGCAGCGGTGAAGGGCTGGACCTTGCTGACAGTCAGGGACGCGCCGTTGGTGCTGTAAGGACGGAGGATACCGCCGGTCAGCAGCATGGCCTCGGCCTTGGCAAAGAGCTCGATGCGCTCGTCGCCGGTGGCGGCAGTGGCTTCTTCAACAACAGCCTGGATGTCTTCCAGACCCAGCGTCTTCAGAACGGCCTTCTGCTCGTCGTCCTGGCCCTGGCTCTCGTAGTTGATGCCGGAGTAGTTGAGCATGTCGCCGTCGTGGATGTCAAAGCAGTGCAGGTAGGTCAGAGGATCGCCGTAGTCCGGGCCCCAGCCGGCGCCGAAGACGAGGTCGATGGAGTTGGACACGCCGTCGGGCTGGTTGTAGAACGCGGAGTAGTAGACGGAGGAGTTGCCTTCGAGGTAGATGAGGTCGATGACGACGTAGTCGCCGATCGCATCTTCGATGGACTGCTTCATGGCCAGCTGCATGTTCTTCTGGTTCTCAGAAGCGGCATACACGGGAACGTCGAGGTGGATGGGCCACGCGGAGATCTGGTCGCCCAGCTCTTCCTTGGCCTTCTCAGCGAAGGTCTTGGCGAGTTCGGGGTTGTACCAGGCGTCCTGGCCGTCGTTGAGGTTGATGCCCTTGAATTCGGGAACCAGCTCCTCAGCGTACTTGGTCACGATGGAGCCGTAGGAACGGCCGTCCGAGGTGGTTGCGAAGGTGTAGGGAACGAGGGTGTTGCGGATGACGTCGTCAGCCAGTTCCTCGCCGCGGGTGATGGCCTCAACGGCATGGGCGGAGTAAGCGGCATAGACGGCGCGGCGGAAGTCGGCGTTCAGGATGGCCAGCTTGGCGTCAGCCTTCTGCTCGTCGGTCTCCTTGGCGGTGGTGGAAACAGAGGGATCGTTGTACAGGTTGTACATGCGGCGGTCCCAGTTGAAGGCGCCCCAGAAGGAGGTGGCGGTGGTCATGCCCTTGTACTGGTTGTCGGGGTAGAGCTCATCGGCCTTGGCCTTGACTTCGGGCAGAGACTGGTTGATGGCGGTGGAGGTAACCTCGCCGTTGACGAACATATTGAAGTTCTGGGCGGGATCCTGGCCGTCGGAGTAGGTCACGACGACGTGCTGGACGTAAACGTGGTCAGCATCGTAGTAGTTGGGGTTGGCATCGAAGCGGACTTCCTGAGCGGGAACCAGGGAGCTGAGGATGTAGCAGCCGTTGTAGAGGATGGAGTCGGGCTGGACAGCACCGAAGTCCTCACCCTTGGACTCGAGGAACTCGGCGTTGATGGGCCACAGGATGGAGTAGGTGGTCATGCCGTCGAAGTAGCCGCAGGGGCCGGTCAGGGTGTAGGTCAGGGTGTCGCCGTCAGCCTTGATGCCGACGTCTTCCCAGGAGCCGGTGCCTTCGGAGTAGGCGCGCAGACCAACGATCAGGTCGGCGACCAGGCCGAGGGTCTCGGACTTGGAGTCGGCAGCGTGCTTCAGGCCGGTGACGAAGTCTTCAGCCGTGACGTAGTCGTACTCCTCGCCGCTGCTGGTGGACCAGACAGCGTCATCGCGGATCTTGAAGGTCCAGACGGAAGCGTCCTCGTTGGGGGCCCATTCGGTCGCCATGCCGGGGACCAGGGTGCCGTGGGAGTCCTGCGTGATCAGGCCTTCGATGAAGTTCGAGGTGTAGTCACCGTTGGAGGACTTGTTGTTGTAAACATAGTCCAGAGTGGTGATGTCGAAGTTCGCGATCATGGAGAAGGTGTCCGGTCCGTCATAGGGTTCTTCGACCGGAGCGGGCTCCTCGGCAGGAGCTTCGGCAGGGGCTTCGGCAGGGGCCTCAGCAGGAGCTTCGGCCGGCTGCTCCGCCGGCGCTTCTGCCGGCGCATTGGTGGCAGGTGCAGGCTGATTGCCGCAGGCGACAAGCGTAGCTACCATCATGATCGCCAAAAGCAATGCAACAAGCTTCTTCATTTTGTGTCCTCCTTAATTGGATTGTTATTTTGAACAGGCCCCATAGGGGCGAAGTTCACGGAATAAGGCGCGTCTCTCCGCGCTGTCTGAAAGGGCGGTAATAAATGGATATAATTCCCTATCATTTATTACACCAAAGGATTTTACCATAGCCCACGGCAAAGTGCAAGCATTTTAAAGCAATAAAGTGACTAATTGATGAAAGCGCGACAAAATCAGCCGACGGTTTTGAATATTTTTGTTAATATTCCGAAAAAAAGCGGCTGGTTTTGCACAGGAAATCCTTTCCAGTTCGCACGTTTCCGTCGCCTCAGAGAATATTTATTCAAAATCGGGAAACACTGGATGCAGAGGGCTCGTTTCAGCGGGTCCCGATTGGAAAGGAGACGCAAATGACGACGAAAGAACTTCTCTATGTTGACGACGCGCTCGCCCATACCCAGCTGCTGGCCACGCAGTTCGACAACGCGGCCAATCAGCTCCGGGACGCGACGCTGCGCGTGCAGGTGCAGCAGATGGCCGACCGGCACCGCGAAATCTACCGGCAGTTTTACAATCTTGTGTGAGGTGAATGACAATGGATGATAAAAGCATCATGGAAGGACTGCTCCTGGACGCCAAGGGGCTGTGCGACCTGTATATGCACGGCGCCATCGAATCCAGCACGGCCAATGTGAAGCAGGTTTTCTCGTCCGCCTTTGACAACGCCCTGTCGATGGGCGACACGATCTATCAGCAGATGACTGCGAAGGGCTGGTACCAGACCGATACCGCTCCGCAGCAGCAGATCCAGCAGATCCGGCAGAAGTTTCCTTCCGCCTGCTGCTGAACGCGGCAAAAAAGGCGCCGGGGTGTCCAAAGGCCCCGGCGTCTTGCTTTTTTTGCGCGGGGAGACGCGTCGGAACGCCGCGGGAGCGGCAGGTCTCATGGATTCCTTCTGTTTTTCTGTTGCAAAACAGGCTCTCTTGGTGTAAAATATAATTTGTATGATTGGATAGATATATCAATTTGTCGAGATGATGATTCTCTTCCGAGAGGAGAAGTGAGTTATGAATCATAGAGTCATTCCGTTCAGTCCCCCGGATATCAGCGACCTGGAGATCGCCGAGGTCACACAGGCGCTGCGCTCCGGCTGGATCACCACCGGCCCGCGCACGAAGCTTCTGGAGCGGCGTCTGGCCGCCTACATAGAGACCGGGCGTACGGATATCGACTGCGCGTGTGAAGAAGGGATCGCCCGCTGGGGCAACCGCGTGGTCTGCCTCAATTCCGCCACCGCGGCGGAGGAGCTGAACCTGCGCATCCTCGGCGTGGGCGAAGGCGACGAGGTCCTCGTTCCCGCCTACACCTACACGGCCAGCGCCTCGGCCGCCATCCACTGCGGCGCGAAGGTGCGCTTCATCGACATCCAGAAGGACGGCGATCCGCACACCCACATGCCGGAGATGGACTACGACGCGCTGGAGGCCGCCATCACGGAGAAAACCAGGGCGATCGTCACCGTCGACCTCTGCGGCATCGTCTGCGACTACGACCGGGTCTTCGACATCGTGGAGCGCAAGCGCGCTCTCTTCACGCCGAAGGAGAGCGACGGGACGCCGCTGGGCGATCTGAACAGCCGCATCCAGAAGGCGCTCGGCCGCGTTGCGGTCGTCGGCGACTGCGCGCACAGCCTGGGCGCATCCCGCCTGTTCCGGGGCGAGAAGAAATATTGCGGCGCCATCGCGGATTTTTCGGACTTCTCGTTCCACGCGGTGAAGAATTTCACCACCGCCGAAGGAGGCGCCTCCACCTGGCTGCCGCTGGACGGGATCAGCAACGAAGAGATCTACAAAATGTACCAGCTCCTGTCTCTGCACGGGCAGAGCAAGGACGCGCTGGCCAAGAGCACGATCGGCGCCTGGGAGTACGACATCATCGGGCCCTGGTACAAGTGCAACATGACCGACATCATGGCGGCCATCGGCCTGCGCCAGCTGGACCGCTATCCCTCGCTGCTGGCACGGCGCGTGGAGATCATCCGGAAATACGACGCGGTCTGCGACGCGCTGGGCATCTCCCACCTGCAGCACCATACGCCCGGCATGGACAGCTCCAACCACCTCTATCTGATCCGCATCCCCGGCATCGGCGCGGAAGAGCGCAACGCGATCATCACAAAAATGGCCGAGCGCGGCGTGGCGACAAACGTCCACTACAAGCCCCTGCCGATGATGACGGCCTACGGCGGCGACTGCACGGCCTGGCCGAACGCTTACGACTATTATCACAACCTCATCACGCTCCCCCTCCACACCCTTCTGTCGGACGAGGACGTGGACGCGGTCTGCGAGGCGCTGAAGGAATCCGTGAAAGACTATCTGTGAAAGCGACAAGGACTGCATGCTGAAACGATGGGAAGAACTGCCGGACTATATGCGCGTTCCCGAAGTCCGGCCCTATTACGACATATTAAAAGGAAGAAAACTGTCGCTGCTTGTCAAGCGGGTGTTTGATTTTGTGGCGGCAGTGATTTTGCTGCTGATTCTCGCCCTGCCGATGGCGGTCATCGCCGTCTGCGTCAAGGCGGACAGCGCCGGCCCCGTCTTTTACCGGCAGGAGCGCGTGACGACCTGCGGCAAGCACTTTCGCATCCACAAATTCCGCACGATGGTCAGCAATGCCGAGCGCATCGGCAGCACCGTGACCGTCAGCAACGACAGCCGGATCACGCGCGTCGGCAGCAAGCTGCGCCGCCTGCGCCTGGACGAGCTGCCCCAGGTCTTCGACGTGCTGGAGGGAAACATGTCCTTCGTGGGCACCCGGCCGGAGGCGGTCAAGTATGTGGAGCAGTACCGGCCGGAGTATTACGCCACGCTCCTGCTGCCCGCCGGCATCACCAGCGAGGCGAGCATCCGCTATAAGGACGAGGACCGCCTGCTCAACGCCGCCGACGACGTGGACCGCGTCTATGTCGAGCAGGTGCTGCCGGAGAAAATGAAATGGAACCTGGAGAGCATCCGGCGCTTCCGTTTCCTGCGCGACATTCTGACCATGTTCCGTACGGTGGCCGCCGTACTGGGGAAGGATTACTCCTGATGAGCTGCAAAACAGCGCCGCAGGATCAATGGACCGGGCGGTGATCTGCCGGCGAAGTCCACGCTTGGCGAGAAAAAGAATCAATAAGCATAGGAGTACAGCTTATGGGTGAAAAGGTTCAAACCGTGACAGTCGGCGTTATCGCTTATAATGAGCACCGTTATCTGCCGGATCTGATCGTCGATCTGTTGAACCAGACCTATCCCAAAAACCTCACAGAGATCATTCTTGTCGACGGAAACTCCACCGACGACACCTGGAGCATCATGAAATCTTTCCAGGAAGAACATCTGGGAGAGTACAGAGGGATCCAGGTGCTCGGCAATCCGAAGAGGATCCAGCCCGCCGGATGGAATGTGGTCATCAGCAATTTCACTTCCGACGTCCTGCTGCGCATCGATGCTCACGCAAGGCTCCCGGAAGACTTTATTGAAAAGAATATGATCTGCATCAACTCCGGGGAAGCTGTTTGCGGAGGACCGAGAGAAAACATCATAGACGAAGACACTCCCTGGAAGAAAATGCTTCTGACGGCGGAGCAGTCTATGTTTGGGTCCGGGTTTGCCTCCTACCGGCAGGAGACCGGCACGAAAAAGGAAGTAAAATCCTTATTCCACGGGGCGTATCGAAAAGACGTCCTCGACAGCGTGGGACTGTTCAATGAAAAGCTGATCCGCACGGAGGATAATGAGTTCCATTACAGGATCCGCAAAGCCGGTTACCGGATCTGCTATGATCCGTCCATTCATTCGTATTATCAAACCAGAAACAGCTTAAAAGGAATGTTGAAGCAGAAGTACTCCAACGGGCTGTGGATAGGAAAGACCTTATTCATTTGTCCCGGCTGTCTTTCTCTGTTTCATCTGGTCCCTTTTGCGTTCGTGATCGCGATCTTCATAACGACGGTCCTCGCGCTGTGCGGTATCACATGGCTGGCAAAGGCTTTGTGGATCGCCTACGGCGCAGCCAACATCGCCATGACGCTGATGTCCGTTGCCGATGCAAAAAAGCCGAGCCCGGCATTCCTGGCCTTGCCGGTCGTTTTCTTCCTGCTTCACGTCTGCTACGGGGTGGGTACGATCGTCGGAATTCTTCGCAGGGGATAACATGGGAGATTTAGTATCAATTGTCGTTCCGGTATATAAGACCGAGCGGTATCTTCGCCGCTGCGTCGACAGTATCCGGAGGCAGGATCATCCGGAACTGGAGATCATTCTCGTGGACGACGGGTCTCCGGACAACAGCGGAGCATTATGCGAAGAGCTGTCCCGGGAAGACGGCAGGATCCGGGTCATTCACAAAACGAACGGCGGTCTCTCCAGCGCAAGGAACGCCGGCATCGAAGCGGCGCGCGGAGACTATATCTGCTTTGTCGATTCGGACGATTATGTTGAAACGGACTATGTTTCCACCTTGTTCCGCCTGATATGCGAACATGATGCAGATCTTGCAAAGATCAACTATATCGAGATAAGCTCAGACGACTATTCCGAGAAGCCGGCGAAGGTTCCGGAGAGGATATACCTGGGCAGGGACGTTGAGAAAGCTTATCTTGAATTGAGAGTGGACAGCGCCTGTGTGTTTATGTACAGGAAGTCGCTGATCGGTTCCACCCGGTTCCCGGAGGGCAAGACCAGCGAAGATATCCCCTTTAATTTTGCGCTGTTCCAGAGGGCCGGACGTTTTGTTTATCTGCCGCAGAACAAATACTATTACTGGCATAACCCGGACTCGATCAGCAACGGACCGCTGAACAAAAACTACTTTAACTATTTATATTTCAGAAGAGACATCTACGAGCATTATCTCGAAGGCACGGACGACGAACTCATCAGATTGTCCGAAGTGCTTTACGCTCGGGCAGCAATGGGTATGATGGCAAGGATGGCATTGTACGGGATCGCTGCAGACGTAAAGGAAGACGAAGCGAAAAAGCTGTTGTCGGCCGAGTTTGCCGGGCACGCCAGGGTGTTCTACCGGGATAAAGGGACGGCCGTCAGCAGAAAGATACTGGCCATCCTGGTATTTCACTTTTATCCCGCCGCCAAATGGATCGGAAGGTTTTTGAAATGAGGATACTTGTCGACGGCATGCCGCGCACAAAGGGCGGAATCGGATCATTGATACTGAACATAGCGGAATACGCCCGGAACTATTGTAAAAACGACGATCTCACCTTTGACTTTATCATAGCCGGAAGGTCCGGGTATCTGCCGTTTCTTGAAGAAAACGGATACCGGTATTATATGGCTCCTCCGGTCAGCGAAGTCAAAAAGTATCAGCAGTTCCTGCGCAGCCTGTTTGCGGGCAGCAAATACGATTTCCTCTGGTTTAACAATACAAGCAAAGTCAACCTCATGCTCCCGACCTATGCGAAGAAGCAGGGGGTAAAACTGATCACGCATCCGCACGGCGTCGACATGGAAGAAAAAGGAATGAAGCGGATCGTCTTCAAGGCGCTTGACCGGCTGAACGAAGGGAAAATGTTTTCCCTGATCGACGTGCCTTTTGCGTGTTCGGAGGAGGCGGCAGACGTCTATTACCGGGGCAGCGCAAGCCTCAGGGAAAAAACCGTGATCATTCGCAACGGGATTAATACCGACGCCTTTTCCTTTGATCCGGTCAGGAGAAAAAAGGTCCGGGACGAGCTGGAGGTAAAAGACGGCGAAATCCTTCTGGGCGCCGTCGGCCGTCTGACTGCGGTAAAGAATTACCCGTTCCTGATCGAGCTCCTGCGCCGGCTGGACGAGAAGTATAAGATGATCATTCTCGGAGAAGGCGAGGATAAAACGCTCCTGGAGGAATTGATCCGGGAAAACGGGCTGTCGGACAGATGCTTCCTGCTCGGCTCGAAAGAAAACGTCCGGGATTATCTTTCCGCCATGGACGTATTCCTTATGCCTTCCTTACACGAGGGGATGCCATACTCGATCATTGAAGCGCAGTGCGCCGGGCTGCCCTGTGTGGTATCCGATACCCTGTCGCCGAACATGAAGATCACCGATCTGGTTACGTTCGTATCCCTTGACGATCCGCAGGCGTGGATCACATCCATTGTCGAAGGAAGCAGGAGCGCCGACAGAAAACAGTATAAGGAAAAGGTCATCGCTTCAGGCTATGGAATAGAACAGACGTATTCCGCGTTTAAACGGGCAATCGGAGTTGAAGATTAATATGATCAGAATAAACGGCAAATCCGGTCTGTCTGGGTTGTTCCTCTTGTTGGCGGTATTATTGCAGTCAATCCTTATTCTTTTTAATCTCGCCGAGACCACTGACAGTGTAAACTATATAATGTACATCAATAACTACATTATTGGTTTCCTGATCATCCTGACCCTGGTATTAAAGGGCGGAAGCAAGCACTTTTTGGCCATCGCTTTCTTCGCCTGTTATCTTGTTTTTCTTATGGGGCAGAAGCCCTTTGAGCCGGAATACGACGTCTATCTGACCTTTGTCAGATTAAAGCTGGATACGAACCAGTATTTTGTCTTTTCGTGCATTCTGTTTCTGGGACTTGCCGTAACCTATTATTCCTACTCGCTATCCAGTCAGAGGCGTTCCGGCAATGAGCAGGAAACGCTCGCCGACAAGGGGATCAACAACCAGGCAATCAAGCCGCTGTTGACCGTGATGCTGGCCGTTACCCTTCCCTGCGCGCTTTATATGCAGGCGAAGATCGTCATCGTCCGCAGCAGCATGGCCTATACCTCCGGTTACCTGATCAACGTGGATGTCCCTGCCGTTATCAAGGTCGGCTATTATATCTACTCTACCGTTGTGCTTTTGTACCTGGCTCTGAAGCCGACAAAAAGGCAATTGCTGTTCGTCCTGGGTACGTACATTTTGATCGAAGGCGGTTTTCAGCTTTTTCAGGGGCGGCGGGCGCTCTTCGCATCTACCGTACTTTTTTGCATTTGGTATTTGTTCAAGTACCATAATATCGGTAAAATCAAAGGAAAATACATTGTCCGGGTCGGCGTCGTCATCGCCGGGCTGGTCATCCTGTTATTTATCGTGGAACAGGCAAGAGATGCCAAAAGCACAGCCCTGACGTTCAGGTTCCTCCGAAAGCTGCTGGTATCCACCGGCGGCTCAGACTCGGTCATTGCCAATACGATATACCGAAAAGATCAGTTCCCTGCCAGCGGCATCGCCTATCTTCTGGATCCTCTGATCAACAATCCCCTTGGAAATCTTCTTTTCGGCAGGACCAGTTCAGCCCAGGGACTGATGTACCTGCAGCAGCACAACTCGTTTTCGCATTGGATCTCGTACATGACGGAATCGTCTCTGTATTTGTCCGGTCATGGTATGGGTTCGAGCTATCTGGCTGAAGTGTATCTGGCCTTTGAAATGGCGGGGATCCCTCTGGTCTCCGTTCTGGTGGGATGGCTCCTTGACAAGCTGAACCGGATCAAGTTTAATGACGATCTTCTCCGGACAGGATTGGTGTTCTTTATCGTACGCCGCATCTTTACCCTGCCGAGAGACGGCTTGTTCTCCTGGGCCAGCAGTTTGATTTACCTGATCTTCACCTATATCATCATTTATCCTTTCTATTATCGCTACTGCAGAAAAACGCCGGAAATATAAGAAGAAGGAGGCAAGAGAAGAAAGCTTATGAGTCGTGATTCGGAAAAATACAAAGCATTATTCAAGGATACCGTAATTTTCGCGCTTGGAAACATTGGCTCAAAGGTCATTATCTTCTTCCTTGTCCCCTTTTACACGTATTATCTTACGCCGGATGAGTACGGCGTTTCCGACCTGGTCTTCACGGTTTCTCAGCTGGCGATCCCGTTTTTCTCATTAGTCATTTTTGATGCGGTGATCCGCTTTGCGCTTTTGAGAAAAGAGCGGCCTCAGGACACGCTCCTCGTGGGGATCATCATTTGGGTCATCGGCTCCGCGCTGGCTTTCCTGATGACGCCCCTGTTTGGGTTGTATAAGGCCATTGCCGAATGGAAATGGTTCGTGACCTCGTACATATCGGTCAGCATGCTGGTTTCCATTGAATTAAACTACTTGAAAGCGACCAACCGGAATCTTTTATACTCTATCATCTGCATCGCCCAGACCTTGTGCCTGGCTTGCCTGAACATTCTTCTGGTCGCGCATTTCCGTCTCGGCATCCGGGGCTATCTGATCTCCTCTGTCGGTGCGAGCCTCATCGCTGCGATTCTTGCGCTGCTTTTCGGCGGCGTCATCAACGAGCTGAAAAAGGCCAGATACGAAAAAGAACTGGCCCGGCAGATGGTCGCTTATTCGACCCCGCTGATTCTGAACAACCTGTCCTGGTGGGTCATTCAGTCCTCGGACAAAATCATGCTTGAACTCATGATCGATAAAGCCGCTCTGGGCATCTATACGGTAGCGTCAAGAATCCCTTCCCTGATCACCGTTTTTGTGACGATCTTTCAGCAGGCCTGGGGGATTTCCTCCATCAGGGAAATGGACTCCAGCAATGACAAGAGGTTTTATACAAGCGTTTTTACTTTCTATTCATTCATCGCCTTTTTCGGCGGGATCGCGCTCTGTACGATCATCAAGCCGTTCATGGACATTTATGTTCAGTCCGATCTGTACGGAGACGTATGGAGGTATGTTCCCCTGCTCCTTGCCAGCGCCGTTTTTTCTGCTCTTGCGGCCTATAACGGCAGCATGTACGGTGCGCTGAAGAAATCGGTGAACAATATGTTATCCACGCTGACGGCTGCGATCGTCAATCTCATCGTCAATTACATCACCATTCTTCTCTTTGGTATCTGGGGTGCCATGATCGGTACCGTCACCGCGTATCTGGTTTTAGCCTTTATCCGGATCATTGATGTCAAGCGTTTCGTTGATATCGGGATCAACTGGAAAAAGCTGATCGGAAATACGATCATCATCATGCTGCAGGTCATCATCACGTCTGTCGGAAGCGTGGGGCTTGGCATTTCGGCGTCGGTACTGCTGATGGGCGTATTTCTCATATTGAACAAAGAAGAACTTGTTATGGCAGTAAACTTTGCACTAAGAAGGGGTCAAAATCATGTATGATTTAAAAGCACTGCAGGCGAAGGAAATAGAAATCCTGCAAGCGATTCATGACGCATGCGAAAAAATGGGGATCGAATACGTCATTATGCACGGCACGCTTCTCGGTGCCGTGAGGCATAAAGGTTTCATTCCCTGGGACGATGATATCGATATCTGTATGGTCAGGGACAGCTACGATACCTTTATCCGGGAAGGGCACAAATATCTTCCGGAAAACCTGAAGATCCAGCACGTATCTCATGAGAAAGCGTGCCCCAACATTTTTGCAAAGGTTCGAGACTGCAACACGACCTTCCTGCATGCCGAGCATGTGGACCTGGGCATCAATCAGGGCGTCTTCATCGACATCTTCCCGATGGACCGGATCAAATCCTCCCGCTTCGGGATCACTTCCGAATATTACCGGAAGCGGTTTTTCAATGTGATCAACGAATGCTTTGATCTCGCCTATGTCAAAACGATCCAACGTCCCATGAGCAAGGCGATCGGCTATTTTGTCCACTATGTGATCAACCGGGGCATCATGCGGGGTGTAGACCGCTCCAGGTTTATCCTTCGGGAAGAGGACCGGAGAAGAAGGCTGCACAACAGGGGCGACGACTGTACATTCATTTCGATTTACAAGAAGATCACCGGTAAGTATTCCCTGTTCACCGAAAGAGCGCTCTATGATTTTGACGGGCACAAGTTTTACGGACCGAAGAATTACGACGAGGTTCTCTCCATTCTTTACGGCGATTATATGAAAGTCCCGCCTAAAGAGCAGCAGATCACGCACAAGCCTTTGTTTGTTGATCTGGAAAGAGGTTATTCAAAAGAAGAGATCGATAAAATGATCGCAGAAGGAGTTATAAAATGAAAATCATCACTTTCCAAGACATTGCAGACCTTAAGATCCAGCCCTCCCTGTGCTTTGACTGGGCAGAAACCATGATCAAAAATAAGAAAAAAGCACTTCTGCCCCCTAAAATCAGCCTGAAACCCTTTGACGGTGTGTTTTGCAACGTCATGCCCTGCATCATTCCGGGGGCAGCCGATGCCAACTGGGGCGGCGTAAAGGTGGTAACGCGTTATCCTAACCGTGTTCCAAGCCTTGAGAGCCGGATTCTGCTGATGGATGCAAATACCGGGGAATTTCTTGCGCTGATGGACGGCACCTGGATCACCACGATGAGAACCGGTTCTGTTGCCGCACATTCTATCATGCTTCTGGGAAAGAAAGACTTTTCAACCATTGGCATGATGGGTCTCGGCAATGTGGTGCGTTCTACGCTCGTCGTTCTGGCAGACAAGCTGCCGGACAGGGAACTGCACATCAAGCTGCTTAAATACAAAGGCCAGGAAGAGGATCTGGCAAAGAGATTTGAGTGCTGCAAAAACCTTCATTTTACTTTTGTGGATACGCCGGAGGAGATGGTGAAGGGATCGGACGTCGTGGTTTCCGGTGCAACATACCTTCCCAACGACGTATGTGCAGACGAATATTTCGACAAAGGCGTCCTCGTTGAGCCGATCCACACGCTTGGCTTTACAAACTGCGATCTGTTCTTTGACAAGGTGTTTGCGGACGATCTGGGGCATGTCCACCACTTCAAGAATTTCGATAAGTTCAGACAATTCGCCGAGGTCTGCGACGTCGTAAACGGAGACAATCCCGGCCGTGAAAATGACGAGGAGCGTATTCTCGCTTACAACATCGGTGTGTCCATTCATGATATCAACTTTGCTGCTTCCATCTATCAGATGATGGCAGAAAAGGGCATCCTCGAGCGCCTTCCTGACATTGACATGAAAGATCCTACCGAGAAATTCTGGGTCTGAGTACGGCATCCATACGCTGGAGGATATTTACGCGCTGTATTGACCTTCGGCTCCGGTGATCAGCAAGCTGTTCACCGGGGGCGGCAACAATGATTATTTGGCAAAAAAGCCGAAAGGCTTTTTACCATCATATCATCATAATAGGCCCGTTAAAATGAACGCGGGCCTATTATTACCCAAAAAAGCTCAAAAAAACGGCTGTATTTGTTCGAGCCTGACAGCAGACATCCCGCGCCTGAACGAAAGGCACGCATGATTGAACAGAAAGAGGAGAAAACCAATGGAACTGAGCAGAAAACAGTTTGACGTACTGGAGGCGTTCGCCACCGCGAAGGATAGCCTTACCCAGCGGCAGCTGGAAGAGATCACCGGGCACAGCCTCGGCACGATCAACCGCGTTGTGAAGGAGCTGACCGAGCTCGGGTATGTGGTGGACGGCAACATCACGAACAGCGGCGTGAACGCCCTGGAACCGTACCGCGCCAAGCGGGCCATCTTTATCGCCGCCGGATTCGGCACCCGGCTTGTACCCATTACCTTTAATACGCCCAAGCCGCTCGTTCGCGTTCACGGCGTTCGGATCATCGACCGGCTGATCGACGCCTGCCTTGAGGCCGGCATCAACGAGATCATCATCGTCCGCGGCTATCTGAGCGAGCTGTTCGATCAGCTCCTGTACAAATACCCGATGATCAAGTTTCTGGAAAACCCCGTCTATAACGAAGCGAATAATATCAGCTCGGCCCTGGTGGCTCGCTATATGCTCTCCAATTCCTATGTTTTTGAGGCCGACCTGCTGATCAGCAATCCGAAGATCATCAAAAAATACCACTATTCCTCGGATTTTCTCGCCATCAGGAAAGATCGCTCCGATGACTGGTGCTTCAAAGTAAAAGACGGTGTGATCGTTGAGGAAAAGGTCGGCGGCCAGGGCGACGATATCTGGCAGATGGTCGGGATCTCCTACTGGAACGACGCGGACGGCCACAAGCTCTCGCAGGATATCCAGGCAGTCTATCAGTCTCCCGGCGGAAAAGAGAGATACTGGGAGCAGGTTCCGCTGGTATACAAGAAAGAACACTATGCCGTGGAAGTCCGTGAATGCCGCGATGAAGACATCGTGGAGATCGACACCTTCAAAGAGCTGAAGGCGATTGACAAGACTTACGACGTCTGATCTGACCGGCGGGTCCGGATAGTATCATATCTACAAACAGAAAGGGAAATAACACGAGGTGGAAAAATGAGCGACAAACAGAAAGAAAAGGCCAGCTCTTCGGCAAGCCTGCAGCGTTCCCTCTCCCCCATGCACGTCTGGGCAATCGCCTTCGGCTGCGTGATCGGCTGGGGCAGCTTCATCAATCCCGGCAAGAAATTCCTGCCGACCTCCGGCGTTGCCGGAACGGCCATCGCCATGGTGCTCGGCGCCCTGGTCATGATCATCATCGCCTTCAGCTATGCCTATATGGTCCCCAAGTATCCGAAGGCCGGCGGCGAATTCACCTTTACCAAGATGTGCTTCGGCAAGACCATGGCCTTTATCTGCGGCTGGTTCCTGGTCGTGGCCTATCTGACCAATGTGCCGATGAACAGCACGGCGATCGGTCTGATCGTGGACGGTCTGGACGGCTCCGCGGATATCCTGAAGTTCGGCTTCCATTATTCGATCGCCGGATTTGATATCTACCTGGGCGAAATGCTGCTTGCCTCCGCGATCCTGCTTTTGTTCGGCTACCTGAACATCATCGGCGTAAAAAAGGCCGGCTTTGTGCAGACGGTGCTTTCCACGCTGCTGGTCGTCTGTGTTTTCACGCTCTTTGTCGCCGCGCTGGTGAGCAGCAAGGCCAAGGGCATCAACATGCAGCCCGTCTGGGGCTTTGATAAATCCGCGGCCATGGCCGCCGGCGCAACGACCGCCGGGATCGGCAAATACGCGCACGTCGGGACCCGCGGCGTCATGGGCGCCATCCTCGCCACCTTCGCCATCGCCCCCTGGGCTTATGTCGGTTTCGACGCGATCCCCCAGGCCGCGGAGGAATTCAACTTCAGCTTTAAGAAGGTCTCCTTCATCATGATGATCGCCATCGTGTTCGGCTGCTTCGTGTATGTGAGCAACAACACCGTGGCGGCTGCCGCCCTCGAAAACTGGCCGGATCGTGTGATGGCGGGCGAGTGGGTCGTGCTGGTTGCGGCGACCGAGCTGCTCGGCACCTTCGGCAAGATCCTGGTCGGTCTCGGCGTGAGCTGCGCGGTGCTCTCCGGTATCATGGGCTTCTATCTCGCTTCTTCCCGCCTGATGTACTCCATGAGCCGGGACGGTTATCTGCCCGAGTGGTTCGGCCGCGTCGATCCGAAGTACGGTACGCCGAAGAACGCCATGATCTTTTGCATCATCGTCAGCCTCTCCGGCCCGATCCTCGGGCGCGAAGCGCTCGGCTGGTTCGTGGACATGAGCGCCATCGGCGCCTCGATCGGCTATTTCTTCACCTCCGCCTCCACACTGGTGACCGCCCGCCGCAACGGCGACGGAACGCCTTTCCTCAAGACCATGGCCATCGCCGGCGTTGTGTTCAGCGCGATCTTCATGATCCTCCAGCTGATCCCGATCCCCGGCCTGAACGGCGTTCACTTCGGGAAAGAAAGCTACATCATGCTGGTGATCTGGGTCCTGCTCGGCCTTGTTTTCTATATCAAGCAGAGAAGCTCTTTTTCGGCGGAAGAATAAACAGTCTCATCCCTTGCGCAGCATCATATCGTTTCGATGAACAAACCCGGGGGAGGCAGCAAAGCGCTGTTCTCTCCCGGGCTTGTTCATTTTATATCTATTTCCGGCCGGATTCGAACGAGCGGGGCTTGACAAGTCCGGGATCTCCCGCTATAATCATGTTCAGTTCCGGCACTTTTGATTTATTATTTGAACTATAATCGCTCGTGTGGAACAGATCCGCAGCTGATCGCGGTCAGGCGCCTGTCCGGGCGCCTCCGGTCCGATCCGCGCGAAAAGATGATTGCGAAGGAGATATTCTGATGAAAAAGTATTGGATCCCCATGCTGCTGGTGATTTGCTGCCTCGCTTCCCTGCTGGCCGGCTGCGGCAGCCAGAACCGTGCGGAGTCCCCGTCCGCGAAATCCGGCGACCGCGTCGTCATTTATACCGCGGCCGAGGACGAGCGCATCGCTTACCTGCAGGCAGAGCTGGACAAGAAATTCCCCGACACAGAGATCGTCATCCAGTCCCTCGGCACCGGTCAGCTCCTCTCCAAGCTTCAGGCGGAGGGAGCGAACGGCGATTGCGACATCTTCTATGATCTGGAGGTCGTCAACGCGGAGATCATTCTGAACGCCAGTCCCGATCTGTTTGTTGACCTGTCCGATTATGATTTCTCCGTGTATGATTCCTCTGTGACCGGCTATACGGACCGGCACCACAAATATGCCGTCAACGGCAAGACGGCCGGCGCTTTCCTGGTCAACGTCGGGATGCTGGAGGAAAAGGGGCTGCCCATTCCCGGCTCTTATGAGGACATGCTGAAGCCGGAATACGCCGGCCTCATCTCCATGCCCTCTCCGAAGAGCTCCGGCACCGGTTACAGCTACTACAACGGCATGATCACCATGCTGGGCGAAGAGGCCGGCATGAAGTATTTTGAAGCGCTGAACCCCAACATCAAGGAGTACACCACCTCCGGCTCTGCGCCCGCAAAGGCTGCTGTCCGCGGGGACGTGGCCATTGCTTACGGTTTGCTCTGGCAGTGCGTGAATTACGCCAACGAGAACGAGGGCATGCGCGTTGTGGTTCCCGATCAGGGACTCGCCTTTGATCTCTTTACCATGGGCATGATCTCCGGCCACGAGACGAGGGGCAGCGTAAAGGCTGTGTTTGACTGCCTGTACTATGAACTGAACAAGCCTCAGTGCGCTCTGTTCAATCCGGATAAGATCTACGCCGATATGCCCGCTTCAGAGATCGCAAACTATCCGGCCAGCTATACCGAGATCACCATGAAGGGTCTGTTTGATTTCCAGTACAAGCAGGATCTGCTTGATCGGTGGCCGTATTGATCACTGCAGGCCAGGGAAAAGGAGAGCTGAAGGGCTCTCCCTTTTTCCTGTTCATTCGAAGCATCCGGTCCCTTTGATCCGATAACTGCGGAGGTGCATTTTATGGCAGAAGAAAAGTCGGCGGAGATCATCCGCTGTGAGCATATCAACAAGAAATTCAAGTCAAAAACTGTTTTGGAGGACATTTCCTTTACCGTCAATCGCGGAGAGTTCCTTTCCCTGCTCGGTCCCTCCGGCTGCGGAAAGACCACGATCCTGCGTATGCTGATCGGTATCGAAAAGCCGAGTTCCGGACGGATCATCAAGGACGGCGCGGATATCACCGACACGGCGCCGAAGGATCGGAATATCGGGATCGTTTTCCAGAACTATTCCCTGTTTCCCAACATGGACGTCTATCACAACATCTCCTATGCGCTTTCGAGCCGGAAGCTGAGCAGGGAAGACATAGACCGGAAAGTCAAGGAGATCGTTGAAACCGTCGGTCTGGAGGAGCACATTTACAAGAAGCCGAAGCAGCTCTCCGGCGGTCAGCAGCAGCGCGTCGCCATTGCGCGTACTCTCGTTCTGAATCCCGACATCATTCTTTTTGACGAACCCATGTCCGCCCTGGACGCGGACATCAAGGTAGTCCTCCGGGCGCAGCTCAAGGAGATCCAGAAAAAGCTCCGGATTACGATAATCTATGTGACGCACGATCAGGAAGAGGCTTTTGCCCTGTCTGACCGTATCATGGTTTTAAACGACCTCCGGATCGCGCAGCTGGACACGCCCTACGAGCTTTACCATCACCCGGCCGATCCCTTCGTCAAGCGTTTTATCGTCGACCACCTGAACATGAAAGTGAAGTCTATCGAAGATTGCATCAAAGAGGTTCATCCATGAAGAAAACGATGCTTCAAGCCGGACGGATCCTGAGGCACGAGTATCTGCGTCTGATCTCGGTCGGATGTATTCTCCTCTTTGCCGTTCTGCCGCTTCTGACGCTGGCCTTCCATGTCACGGGAAGCGACCTGCAGTACATCCTGAAAGACAGGAACTTTGCGGAAGCCATCAGGAACTCCCTGCTTTACACCACGGCCTCCGCCGTGATCACGACGGTACTGGCGCTTGTTTCCGCGTATCTTCTCAATACCGCAAATCTGAAGCGGAAGAACGCTTTTGTTGTTCTGCTCACCCTCGGCATGCTGGTCCCCACGATCTCTGTCGGTCTTGGCCTGCGGATCCTGTTCGGAACGAACGGCTTTCTTGATCTGCTGTTTGGATGGGAGATTGAAGTCCGCGGCTTTCCCGGATTGATCATGGGCTCCGTCATGACCTCGTTCCCGGCTACCTTTCTGATCCTGTATGACGCACTGCATTATGAGGACAAAGGTCCCTATGACGCGGCGAGCATCATGGGGATCAGCCGGATCAGTACGTTTTTCAGGCTGACGGTCCCATATCTGCGAATTGCGCTGATTTCGGCGTTCTTTGCCTGTTTTACCCTGATCTTCTCCGACTACGGAATGCCGATGGAGATCGCCGGCAAGGTAAAAACCCTGCCGATGTACCTCTACGACCAGTTCATGTCCTCGTTCCAGTACGGACGCGGGAGCATTGCCGGCTTCGTCCTGCTGATCCCGGCCGTCGTCTCTTTCGTTTTTGATGTGGTCTTCCGGGATCAGAGCGTCAGCGAGAAGCAGAAGCGCCTGATCGATGCGCAACGCGGTTTCAGCAGGATAGCGGCGGCGCTGATCGTCGTCCTCTGCGTGCTGCTGTTTCTGCCGCAGCTAGCCTTTATCAGCCTTTCCTTTACCAAATCATTCCCCAACGATCTGAGCTTTTCCCTGGAACATATCGCCAACATTTTTTCCAATACCCACGGCGTCGGCCTGACCGCCTACATCCGCAATTCCCTGCTGCTGGCGGTGCTGACGGCGGTCATCGGAACCTGTTTTGCCTATCTGCTCGGCTACCTGTCCGTCAGAAAGACCGGCCGTCTGGGAAAAGCCATCGATCTTCTGGCACTTTCAACGATCGCCATTCCCGGCCTTGTTCTCGGCATCGGCTACATTTTTTTATTCAAAAGCACAAACGGCCGCTTTTACGGCACGGTCCTGATCCTGATCGTCGTCAACGTCTTCCACTTTCTGGGCTCGCCTTATCTGCTTGCCAAGAACTGTCTGAACAAGATCAACAGCGAATACGAGGTCATTGGCGAGACGCTGGGGATCTCCAGGGGAAAGATCGTCGCCCACGTGCTGATCCCGAGCTCCGTATCCACGCTGGTGGAAATGTTCTCGTATTTCTTCCTGAACAGCATGATCACGATCTCCGCGGTCGCCTTTCTCTGCACTTACGATAATCAGCCGCTGTCCATTCTCATCACCACCTACGAGAAAAACAGCAACTATGAGATGCAGAGCGTGATCTCTCTCATCATCCTTTTCCTGAACGTCCTGGCGAGGTCGGTGTTTTTCGCCGTAACCTCTGTGCTTGACCGGAAGCAGAGCAAAGAGGTGGAGGGCGGGATCGGCCTTTCCCGCTACGAATTTGACTTCCTGGCTTATCTGGAGAAAAACGGGAAGGGGATCTACAGCCAGAGAAAACTGGCCGACGATCTGACGATCACCCTCAGCAACGCGGCCCGGCTGCTTCATGAGCTCGCCGACCGGGATTTCATCAATCTTTTTGCCGACGGCAGCATGGAGATCAGCGAAAAGGGCCTGCACGCTCTCGAGCCGTACAAGGTCCGCAAGGCGATCATCCTCGCCGCCGGATTTGGCCAAAGGCTCGCGCCGGTCACGCTGGACACGCCAAAACCGCTGGTGAAGGTCAACGGTGTCCGCATCCTCGACACGCTGCTGGACGCCCTCTATGCCAAAGAGATCAAAAACATAACCATCGTCCGCGGATATCGGAAGGAGCAGTTCGACCAGCTTCTGGAAAAGTATCCGACGATCCAGTTCATCGACAATCCGGAGTTCAACCTGGCCAACAATATCAGCTCCGCCGTCTGTGCCATCGACCGGATCGACCGCTGCTATATCTGCGAGGCGGATCTGTATATCACCAATCCGGATATTATCAACAAGTACGAATACTGCTCGAACTATCTCGGCGCCAAGGTCGCGGAAACCGACGACTGGTGCTTCAAAAAGCACCAGGGCTACGCCAGCGACTATCAGATGGGCGGCACAGACTGCTACCAGGCCTTCGGTATTTCCTATTGGGACGGAGAAGACTCTGAAAAGCTGAAAGCAGATCTTCGAAAAGTCTACGCCAGCAGAGGCGGCAAAGAAAACCTCTGGGAGCAGGTCCCTCTGAAAATCGCCAGGAAAAACTACAAGCTGGAGATCCGCAAATGCCACAAATCAGATATCATCGAGATCGACAATTTTATTGAGCTGATCGCCGCCGATCCCAGCTACGCAAGCTATCCCGGTTATGAAGAATACAGCGGAAAATAGCAAGCCAAACCGCAGGCAGGAGCGGCGGGACGAAAGTCCCGCCGCTCTTTTTCGCGTCAAAAACTGTTGGCTTTTTCATTGATTTCAATTATAATAGACATTATCTATTGAGCGAAATGGGGCATCGACATGAGCATTGCACTCGCCGTTCTCGCCGGTCTCGTCTGGGGCGCGCTGGCGGCGCTGCTGGGCGGCGTCATCACGCGGCGTTCGCTGGCGAAAAACAGCACCTCCGCCGTGCTGATCGGCAATCTTCTGCGCACGCTGACGGATCTGGCGGCGCTGGGCATCGTCTTCCTGCTGCGGAAGCTCCTGCCCTTCGACTATACCTGGATGCTGATCGCCACGGCTGTGGCGCTGTCCATCGGCACCATCGTCATCAGCTACCGCATCGCAGGCAAAAAGTGAGGCTTTTCCCATGGGTGAACACAAAATCCTGAAAAACAAGTGGTTCCTGTATCTGACGGAGTTTTTCGCGGGCGTGTCCGTGATGGCCGTGGAGCTCGGCGCCAGCCGCCTGCTCGCGCCCTATTTCAGCTCCTCCCAGATCGTCTGGACCATCATCATCGGCACCATCATGATCGCCATGGCGCTCGGCAACCTCTACGGCGGCCGCGCCGCGGACAAGAACCCCGATCCCGCGCGGCTCTACCGCCGCATCCTGATCGCCGCGGTCTGGATCGCCGCGATCCCGGTGCTGGGCAAGTACCTGATCATGGGCATCACGGGACTGCTGATCATCACGGTCAGCACCAACTTCCTCGTGATCGCGGCCTTCGTGTCCTGCATGCTGATTTTCGTGTTCCCGCTCTTCCTGCTGGGCACCGTCACGCCCTCGCTGGTGAAGGTCACGGTGGACAGCCTCGACGACAGCGGCCGTACCGTCGGTCGGCTCGGCGCCTGCAACACGATCGGCAGCATCCTCGGCACCTTCCTGCCCACCTTCGTCACGATCCCGGCCGTGGGCACCGCCGTCACCTTTCTGATCTTCTCCGGCGTGCTGCTGGCGATCGCGCTCGTCTATTTCCTCAGCGAGAAGACGAAGCTGCGCGCCGTGATCATCGCCGTGATCCTCTTTCTCCTCTGCCTGATCTTCGGCCGCAGCACGGCCTTCGCCTTCTGGGAGGACGACCTGAGCTACGAGGGCGAATCGGTCTATAACTACCTGCAGGTCAAGGAGGACGACCGGCAGGTCACTCTCTCGACCAACGTGCTCTTCGGCGTGCAGAGCGTGATGATGAAGGAGGGCGGCCTGACCGGCATGTACTACGACTACGCGCTGGCGGGGCCCGTCATGGCCGGAAAGGACGCGCCGAAGGTCCTCGTGCTCGGCAACGGCAGCGGCACCTTCGCCTCGCAGTGCCTGGACTACTTCCCCGGCTGCACGGCCGAGGGCGTGGAGATCGACGGCAAGATCACGCAGCTTGCCTGGGATTACTTCGCCATGCCCGAGGCGGTGCAGGTGACGGAATACGACGGCCGCGCCTATCTGCAGGCGATCGACGACCGCTACGACGTGATCCTCGTGGACGCCTATCAGGACATCACGATCCCCTTCCAGATGTCCTCGGTGGAGTTTTTCCGCCTGGTGCGCGATCACCTGGCCGAGGGCGGCGTGATGGTCGTCAACATCAACATGCGCTCGGACGGCGAGGGCAGCATCAACCAGTATCTCTGCGACACGATCGCCTCGGTCTTTGACGCTGTTGCCACCGTGGACGTGCCCTACACCACCAACCGCGAGCTCTTCGCCTGTGTCGGCGAAACGCCCGCCGAGCGCCTCGCCGCCGGCACGGAGCGCGTGGCCGATCCCGCGCTGCGCAGCCTGATGGTGCGCATTTCCGCCGATCTGGTCCCCTATGCAGGCGGCGAGCGCATCTTCACCGACGATCAGGCGCCGGTGGAGCTGCTGGGCATGCGCATGATCGACGGCATCATCGGGCAGGAGCTGAGCTATTACAAGGAGATCTATGCGCGCGACGGCCTGCAGGGCATCCTCGACGACTTCCGCTGAAAGAAAGATAAAAGAGCAAAGCACAGGGCATCCGCCCTGTGCTTTTTTCATTCTGTGTAATATCGATCCTCCGCCCACTTTGCCGGGTTCTTCTCTATATAGTCCCAGATCATGGCATAATCCTCCGCGCCGCGGATCACGTGCTCGTGGAAGGATCGCTGCCAGATATTTGCTCCGACTTCTTTGTTGACAAGCCGCTTCATTGCACCAATCGCATCAGAAAGCGTAGGGGCCGACGCCCTCGGCGGCCCGCTCTGCAGCTCATCGCTGATGCGGAGGATCAGATGAATATGATTTGGCATGATGACATATTTGTCAATCGACACGCCGCAGATGCGATCCGTTGACAGGATATATTTTTCTACGATTTTACCGGTCGCCGTAAGGCTCAGACACGGGCCGCCGAGGGCGTCGGCCCCTACGCTGATCTCCGACAGCAGGCAGCGCCTGTTCTTCGTGCAGACGGTAACAAAGTACGCGCCCGGAGAGGAATAGTCATAGTTCGGCAAACGATTCGATTTCCGCTTCGGTAAATCCATATCACAAGCACCTTTTTCTTGCAGGAACTGCCATGCCGCTTGTTTTCATCATATCACAAATCCGGCAATTCAAACAGGAAGAACGGCAAAGCACAGGGCATCCGCCCTGTGCTTTTTTATTCTTCCACATATTCCATGATGTCCTCTACGCGGCAGGAGAGGATTTTGCAGAACATTTCGATCGTGTGCGTGCTGACGCTCTCATTGCGCTTCATACGCGTGATCTGTCCGGGGCTCACGCCATAGCGTTTGATCAGCGCATATTGTGTGATTTCCTTTTCCTCCATGGTTTTCCATAATTTAGCATAAGACATCATAAAATCACCGCTTTCCACTTGCATGTTAACCGGGAACGGTGTATATTGATATTGACCAATATCGGTTAATATCGCAAGGAGGAATATGTAAATGAGCACGATTTATTTCTGCCCAAAATGCAAAGCAACATTTTCTGTTGCTGACGGAACAGGAAAAGAATGTCCAGACTGTCATTGTGAGACTGTTTCCAGTGGTTATGCAGAAGCGGATTGGTACGCCATGCCGTTCAAGGAAAGAGACGCAAAAAAGCGGGCTATGATTGCACAGAGTGCCCCGTCCGTAACAGAAAACGCAGTCAAAGAAGATCCTGTCAAGGCAGAAGATACCGTATACTCATTGGATGGTGTTCGCGGCAGACATATTGATATTTACGAAAACAAGGTCGTCTTGACAGTAAAGGTCAGCGTCGGTTCTTTACTGACAGGGAATGTCACTGATGGAGAGAAGACGATTTACTTCTCAGATTGTATTGGTGTTCAGTACAAGAAAAGCGGGCTTTCAATTGGATATCTTCAATTTGAAACCGCAGGCGGCCTGATGAATAATAAGGCCAACAATTTTTTTAATGAAAATACCTTCACCTGGGACACCACAAAGCAGTCAAACGAGAAAATGCAGGAAGTTGCTGCGTATTGCAAAAAACGAGTTGACGAAATCAAGTCGCAAAAGAATGTAGCCACTTCCGTCGTGCAGCAAATCTCTCCTGCAGACGAGCTGAGGAAATATAAAGATCTTCTTGACAGCGGCATCATTACGCAGGAAGAGTTTAACGCGAAGAAAAAGCAGTTGCTCGGACTGTAATTCACAACCACAAACCGACCCCGGCCGGGAGATGATCTCCCGGCCGTTTTTTGCCACCGTCACGCGGATCCTGTTTCTAAAAACTGAAAACTACTTGTTCTTGTCCCCCGGTTTGAAGACGAGCGCGACGAGGTAGCCGAAGAACATGGCCGCGCAGATGCCGCCCGCCGCCGCGGTAAAGCCGCCCGTGAAGGCGCCCAGCAGTCCCTTCTCCTCCACGGCCTTTTTGACGCCCTTCGCCAGGGCGCTGCCGAAGCCGGTCAGCGGCACGGTCGCGCCCGCGCCCGCCCAGTCAGCCAGCGGCTGATAGACGCCCAGCGCCCCGAGCAGCACGCCGGTGACCACAAAAATGGTCAGAATGCGCGCGGGCGTGAGCTTCGTATAGTCGATCAACAGCTGCCCGACGGCGCACAGCAGCCCGCCCACGGCAAAGGCCTTTCCATATTCAATCAGCAGTTCCATTGCCCCATCCTCCGTTCTCGATGGCCACCGCGTGGCAGATCCCCGGGATGCTGTTGCCCTGCTGCGCGCTCAGCGGGCTCATCAGCGCGCCGGTGGCGGCGAAAAGCACACGCTTCCACACGCCCTTTTCCATGCCGCGCAGGATGTGTCCGCCCAGCACCGAGGCGCTGCAGCCGCAGCCGGAGCCGCCGGCGTTCACGTCCTGCGTATTCAGGTCAAAGAGCAGCACGCCGCAGTCCATATAGCTGCAGTCGAGCTCCACGCCGTCGCGGCGGAAGAGCTCCTGCAGGATGTCGTGCCCGAGCGCGCCGAGGTCTCCGGTGAAGATGGCGTCGTAATCTTTGGGACTGCGTCCGGTGTCGGCAAAATGCGCCTTGAGCGTCTCGTAGGCCGCCGGCGCCATCGCAGAGCCCATGGCGTTTGCGTCTTTGATGCCCGCGTCCACGATGCTGCCGAAGGTCACGGCCGTCACGCGCGGCCCTTTTCCCTCTTTGCCCAGCAGCACCGCGCCGGCGCCGGTGACGGTCCACTGCGCCGTGGGCGGGCGCTGACCGCCGTACTCCAGCGGGAAGCGGTACTGCCGCTCGGCCGAGCAGAAATGCGAGCCGGTGACCGCGGCGGCGGTCCCGGCATAGCCGCCGTCGATCAGCAGCGCCGCGAGGCCCAGGCTCTCGGCCATCGTCGAGCAGGCGCCGTAAAGGCCCAGGTAGGGCAGCTTCGAGTCCTTCATGGCAAAGGCCGAGCTGATGCACTGGTTCAGCAGATCCCCGGAGAAGACCGCGTCGAGCGCGGAGGGCGGCAGCTGCGCCTTGGCGCAGGCCAGCTCGAAGCACTGGCGGAGCATGTGGCTCTCCGCCTTTTCCCAGGTCTGTTCGCCGAAATAGGAGTCCTCGGATATCAGGTCGAAGCAGTCCTTCAGCGGCCCCTCGCCCTCCTTCTGCCCGACCACGCTGGCGTAGCCGACGATCGACGGCGCGGACGGGAGCAGCAGCGTCTGCTTTCCGATGCGTTTATTCACAGCAATCCCCCATTTTTGTTGATGGACTTAGTTTGCCCGTCTGCGGACGAAATCCGCGGCCCCGCGGCGCTCCAATTTTTCCCATGGTTTTTCCCGCGTTCGTACTTGACATAACACCATCAACAAGTTAAAATAGATCGGATAGAATTTTGACCGGCATCAGGGGAGATGCCTGCCACGGTTCTATGTTTACAATGCCACGGACGGATGCGTTTTATGGTCCGTCTTTGCTTAGATCCAATCGAATACCCGATCCCGCAGTAACCACCGCAAAATTCTAAAAGAATGGAGGTGTGTTTACTACCTATGCACTGGTTAATAGGCATTTTGATCGGTCTGGTTGTGGGCGCAGGCATCACAGCCGCCGTTTTTGTCACCCGTGAAAAGAACGCCGAACGCAGTATCGCCAACGCCGAAGAACAGGCCAGGCAGATCGTCAACGATGCTATTAAGAGCGGCGAGAGCAAGAAAAGAGAGTCTCTCGTCGAAGCAAAGGAAGAAATACACAGACGCCGCTCCGAGTATGAGCGGGAAGAAAAGGCACGCCGTGCCGAGCTGCAGAAGCAGGAACGCCGCCTGCAGCAGAAGGAAGAAAATCTGGACCGCAAGATCGATTCTGTCGAGAAGAAGAGTGACACCCTCAACAGCAAGATCGCTGCCGCCGAAGCTCAGCAGAAGGAGATCGCCCAGGTCAAGAAGAGCCAGCTGGAAATGCTGGAACGGATTTCCGGCTTCTCCACCGAAGACGCCAAGACCTACCTGATCAACGCCGTCCGTGACGACGCGACCCACGAAATGGCGATGAAGGTGAAGGAGGTCGAGGCCCAGTTCAAGGATGAGGCCGACGACCGCGCCCGCGAGATCATCGCCACCGCCATCCAGCGCTGCGCCGCCGACCACGCCAGCGAGATCACCGTCTCTGTCGTCCCCCTCCCCAACGACGAGATGAAGGGCCGCATCATCGGCCGCGAGGGCCGCAACATCCGCAGCATCGAAACGCTGACGGGCTGCGACCTGATTATCGACGACACCCCCGAGGCCATCACCGTCTCCAGCTTCGACCCCGTCCGCCGCGAGGTGGCGCGCCTGGCGCTGGAGAAGCTGATCCAGGATGGCCGCATCCACCCCGCCCGCATCGAGGAAATGATCGCCAAGGCCCAGAAGGAGGTCAACGCCACCATCAAGGCCGAGGGCGAGCGCGCCGTGTTCGAAACGAACATCCACGGCCTGCACCCCGAGATCATCAAGCTGCTGGGCCGCATGAAGTACCGCACCAGCTACGGCCAGAACGTGCTGAACCACTCCATCGAGGTCTCCCACATCGCAGGCCTCATGGCCGCCGAGCTCGGCGTAGACGTGAACATCGCCAAGCGCGCCGGTCTCCTGCACGACATCGGCAAGAGCATCGACCACGAGGTCGAGGGCAGCCACGTCACCATCGGCGTGGACATCTGCCGCAAGTACAAGGAGTCCGAGGCCGTCATCCACTGCATCGAGGCGCACCATGGCGACGTGGAGCCGCACACGATCGAGGCCTGCCTTGTCCAGGCGGCCGACGCGATCTCCGCCTCCCGCCCCGGCGCCCGCCGCGAGAACATTGAGAACTACGTCAAGCGTCTGGAAAAGCTGGAGGAAGTGTCCAAGAGCTTCCCCGGCATTGCCAGTTCCTATGCGATCCAGGCCGGCCGCGAGATCCGCGTGATGGTCAAGCCCGAAGAGGTCAGCGAGGACCAGATGGTGCTGCTGGCCCGCGACATCGCCAAGAAGATCGAGGAGGAGCTGACCTATCCCGGTCAGATCAAGGTCCATCTCCTGCGCGAGACCAAAGCCGTCGATTACGCCAAATAAACAGAAAAGCACCTGTGGAAGCCTTTGCTTTCACAGGTGCTTTTTTATTGCCCGTAATACTCCGCGCCGCGCAGCTCGCCGCTTGTGGCATGGTAGCCGCTTGCGTCGTGATAGACGATGTCCAGGTTCTCCCGCGTGATCGGCGCTGTGTAGGGATTCAGGCAGTCGTTGATCATCGGCAGCCACGCCTCCGGCTCCGGCAGCGTATAGCTCAAACCCGCGACCGTGGCGGGCACGTTGGGCATGGTGTGGAAGCGGATATCTTCGCGCCGGCACTGCAGCGCCTGGCGCAGGAGCCAGGCGATATTGGCCGCCGTCAGGTCGGTGTCGGTGTGCGAGGCGATCAGCTCCGCCAGCTCCGGAAGCCGCGGCACACTGCCGAGCGACAGCAGCTGGCCGAGGGCCGCGTCCATGAAGCGCTGCTGCACGGCTACGCGGTCCAGGTCGCCGTTGAGATAGCTTGCGCGGTAGCGCACAAGGCCCATGGCCTCCTTCCCGCTCAGGTGCCGGAGTCCGGCGTCCAGATGAATATGCAGATCCTGGGCCGCGTCGTCGTAGTGCATCGCCTCCGGCAGCTCGAAATCGATCCCGCCGACGAGATCCACCGCCTCGACGAAGACCCCCAGATCCACCACCGCGCAGCAGTCCGGCGTAAAGCCGCAGAGCTTCCGGATCTCCCGCCGCAGCCCCTCGCCGGGCGCGTCGCCGCTGTTGGCTGTGCCGGCATAGACAGCGTTGAGCTTGCGCACCGGCCAGTTGAGATTCACCAGCGTGTCGCGCGGGATGCTGACCAGGTCAAGCCCGTGCCGCAGCGTGTCGAGCCGCCCGAGCAGGATGGTGTCGGTATTGCCGCTGGCGTCGTCCCGTCCGGCCAGCAGGATGGTATAAACGCCCTGTTTGCGGCCGGAGATCCCGGCCTCCGCCGCGATCCGCGCCTCTGTCTGCCCGGTTTTTGCCGTTTCACGCAGCACGGCCTGCGTTTCCTCCGGAAAAGCCTCCGAAAGCGCCGGCGGCTGCTCCCAGCGCAAATACAGCAGCCAGGTGAGTACAAACAGGAGCATAGCAAACACGGTCGTGGCCAGCAGCCGCCATATTCCGCGATGATGATTCATAGTCATCCGTTCATTCCTCCTCATCTCCTCCTATTATGTCCTTATCCTTCCGGATTCAGACGCTGTTTTGCGCCTGTATATTTTCCATTCCTGTGTGAGAAAATAAAAGCAGTCCTACATATACTGTATTGGACCACAAGCTATCCGGAGTGAGAAATATGAGTACGGTCAAACGAGGAGAAATCTATTACGCGGACCTGAGTCCCGTGGTGGGCAGCGAGCAGGGCGGCGTGCGCCCGGTGCTGATCGTTCAGAACGACACCGGCAACCGTCACAGTCCCACGGTGATCGCCGCGGCCATCACCAGCCAGCTGGGCAAAGCCAAGCTGCCCACCCATATCCATCTGTCCCGTCAGACGACCGGTCTGAACCGCGACAGCATCATCCTGCTCGAGCAGATCCGCACGCTGGACAAATCCCGCCTGCGGGAGCGCATGGGGCGGCTGGACGAGAGCACGATGAGCGCCGTGGACAACGCCCTGTCCGTCAGCTTCGGGCTGCACGGATGAGACAATTCGGAATTCGGAGTTCGGAATTCGGAATGAAACGGAATACGAAAGCCTCCCTGCGCATACCATGCGCAGAGAGGCTTTTTCATCAGGGGGATCGTCGATGGAGTATCCGATCTATATTGAAGGCCGGGAGAGCGGCACGCTGAGCGAGACGACCGAAGGGCTGTACACGGTTTTCCGGGCTGACTGTCCCAAGCGAAACGGGATGATCCGCCTCTGGCTGCACGGCGGCGGGCAGAGCGCCTGCCTGGGCCTGCTCGCCCCGCGCGGCGAGCGCCTGGTGCTGACGCGGCGCCTGTCCCGTCAGGCGCGGGCGGCCTTTCCCCGGACGATCGAGCGTGTATCCGATCAGCCGCGGGCCGCTGCCGCGCAGCGGACAGCGCCCGCTCCCCCGCCGCCAACGCCCTCCCCCGCCCCGCAGGAGCCGGACTCCGAGGGCTGGCGGGCGCTCGGCGACGGCACGCTGCTGGCTTCCGACGGGCGGCACGCCATTCCGGCCGCCCTGCCGCCGGATTCTCCGCTCGCGCCGCATCTGATGCGCATCGGTGGGCGGGACTATCTTGTATTTCGCCTGTAGATGCGATATAATAAATTGTTCATTCACATACAGAAAGAGGCGAATATCATGCAGATGACTGATCTGATCGCCAAAAAGAGGGACGGCGGTGCGCTGAGCACCGAGGAGATCGAATTTATCATCCGCGGCTATACCGAGGGCAGCATCCCGGACTATCAGATGTCCGCCCTGTGCATGGCCATTCTCTTCCGCGGCATGGACGACCGGGAGACCCTGGATCTGACGATGGCGATGATGCACTCCGGCGAGACGCTGGATCTGAGCCCGATCCGCGGCATCAAGGCCGACAAGCACTCCACCGGCGGCGTCGGCGACAAGACGAGCCTGATCCTCTGCCCGATGGTGGCGGCCTGCGGCGTGAAGATCGCCAAGATGTCCGGCCGCGGCCTGGGCCACACCGGCGGCACCATCGACAAGCTGGAGAGCTTCAAGGGCTTCGTCACCGGCATCAGCGAGCAGACCTTCTTCGATAACGTCAACCGCATCGGCATTGCGATCGCCGGCCAGACCGCCGATCTGGACCCGGCGGACAAGAAGCTCTACGCCCTGCGCGACGTGACCGGCACCGTGCCCTCCATCCCGCTGATCGTCAGCTCCATCATGTCCAAGAAGCTGGCATCCGGCGCGGACGTGATCGTGCTGGACGTCAAATGCGGCAGCGGCGCCTTTATGAAAACCCCGGAGCAGGCCGAAGAGCTGGCCCGCGGGCTGACGAGGGTCGGGCGGCTGGCCGGGCGGAAGGTCGCGGCGGTCATCACCGATATGGACGAGCCGCTCGGCAACGCCGTCGGCAACGCGATCGAGGTCAAGGAGGCCATCTCGGTGCTGCGCGGCGAGACGAAGGGCGAGCTGCTGGAGCTCTGCCTGACGCTGGGCAGCTGCATCCTCACCGAGGCGGGCTTCGCCGCCGACGACAAGGAAGCGCGCGCGAAGCTGCAGGCCGTCATCGACGACGGCAGCGCCCTGCACAAGCTTTATGAGCTGGTCGAGGGCCAGTTCGGCGAGGCGGCGGCCGTGTACGACACCTCGCTCCTGCCGGACGCGAAGGTGAAGCTCGAGGCGCTCAGCGAGGAGGCGGGCTATGTCGCCCATATCCAGGCCGAGCAGGTGGGCCTTGTGTCGATGCACCTCGGCGGCGGCCGCGTGACCAAGGACAGCGACATCGACCTCTCGGTGGGCGTCTATCTGCACAAGAAGGTCGGCGACCGGGTGGAACAGGGCGAGAGCCTCGGCACGATCCACGCGTCCAGCGAGGAAAAAGCGCGCGAGGCAGCAGAGCTCCTGCGCCGCTGCTACACGCTCAGCCCCGATCCCGTGGAGAAGCCGCCCTTCATCAAGGGCATCGTCCGGTGATTCAGTTTTCAGTTTTTGGTTTTTAACAAAAAAAGGATGTGAACCGAAGGAGGCACTTCGTAAGGAAGTGCCTCCTTCGTCAGAAAATTGACTATGCCCTCTGGTAATGGTATATTCTTTTCTATAAATCTCTGTTTGCGGAGGCAGTTATGCTATTAAAAATATCAGACTACAATAAGATAGACCAAAGGAAGCTAATGGATGTCTATTCCGAAAGCAATTTTGAAAACACAGATTATTTCTATCCTGACGAAATGAATAAAGAAGTCGCAGTCAGTAAGGTTGAATCCGGATTTCTGCACTTTTTGAAGGATGAATTTTACAGACATGCGAAAGCCGCATACTGGGTTTTTGAGGAAGATGGCATATGGATCAGTGCATTAAGAACTTGTGAAATCCAACCGGGACTGTATTACCTTGAAGCACTTGAAACTCGCCCGGACCGCAGGCAAAAGGGATATGGGTATTCTCTTCTTTCAGGTGTTTTAGAAGAAATGAAAATGGGTGGATCCTTCCGACTCTGCGATTGTGTTGACAAACAGAATACCGCATCTTTGAAAACTCATGAGAAATGCGGCTTTTGGATCGTGTCAGAAACAGGATATGATTACCTGAACGAAGAATCGGATGGTCATGATTTTGGGTTAGAATACAGGTATTTGGGGGAGCAACAAATACCCGGCTTGTGTAGATCAAATTCTATTGTCCACAGGTATAACGAGCATCGGATTTTGCCCCACAAAATCCAAGAGATAAAGCAGGCGTGACCGCAGCGGTCACGCCTATTTCGTATCCTTTTAGATGGTTGCTACTTAGCTCAAAGCATTGTTTTTTGTGCAGGTCCTCTCGTCATTCCAAGAAATACAACAACGCATTATTTTGTTTGACACCTCATCAGTCAGCCTTACGGCTGACAGCTTCCCCTCAAGGGGAAGCCCTTGGATGGTGCACTCCTCAAGCCTTCCCCTCGAGGGGAAGGTGCCGAGCGTCAGCGAGGCGGATGAGGTGGAGACGAGGGCAAGTGAAAGACCGGGGCACCTTCCTTACGGAGGGTGCCCCGAAGTTCACATCCTTTTTTATTCTGTTTTTCAGCCCTGGAAGTTTCGGTAGAACAGCGCGAGGAAGATCAGCGCGAGGGCGAAGTAGCCCAGGCCCACGTGGAGCAGGAAGCCGTAGCCCTTGACGCGGCCCTTCTCCGTCTTGCGCTCGAGATACTCGGCGTAGGTCTCCTGGCGGCTGCCCATGCCGGGGATCAGGAAGCGCAGCGCGTAGCTCGTCACATAGCCGATGCCGGCGAAGGCGCCCTCGTTGGACAGAGCCACCAGCGCAGCCGTCAGGATCAGCAGCACGCCCGGAAAGGTGAAGGCGTCACAGAGGATGCGGTACTTTTCCGCCGCCTCCTCCGCGCCGGTGTAGCCGCGCAGGCGGAGCGCCCCGAGAGCCAGCAGCGCGCCGAACAGAACGGCGCCGCCGTACTTGATGAAATTGGCAGCTGATTTCTTGCTCACAGGTTGAACTCTTTCCGGTAGGCCTGCTCCTCGGCGTCGTTGCAGTGCACGAAGTGGCCGGGGATGATCTCGCGCAGCGTCGGCTTATCCACGCTGTAATCGTGGGCGGCCAGCGCGTTGTAGGTGATCCTCTTGCGGCGCTTCTCGGCCCGCGGGTCCGGCAGAGGGATGGCGGACAGCAGCGAACGGGTGTAGGGGTGCATCGGGTGGGCGAAGAGCTCCTCGGAGGGCGCAAGCTCGACCATGTTGCCGTAGTACATGACGCCGATGCGGTCGGAGAAGTACTTGACGACGGACAGGTCGTGCGCAATGAAGAGGATCGTCAGACCGAGCTGGTCGCGCAGGTCGTTGAGCAGGTTGATGACCTGGGCCTGGATGGACACGTCCAGCGCGGAGATCGGCTCGTCGGCGATCAGCAGGTCGGGCTTCATGATGACGCTGCGGGCGATGCCGATACGCTGCCGCTGGCCGCCGGAGAACTCGTGGGGATAGCGGCCGGCGTGCTCGCGCACGAGGCCTACCATCTCCAGGATCTCGTAGACCTTCTCGTCGATGTAGGCCTGGTCGCGGATGCCGTTGATGACCAGTCCCTCGGAGATGATCTCCTTGACGGTCATGCGCGGGTTCAGCGAGGCGATCGGGTCCTGGAAGATCATCTGGATCTGGGTGATGAGCTTGGTGTTCTTCGCCACGCGCAGCTCATCCTTGTACTTCTTTTTCAGCTCGGCCAGCTTCACGGGATCGCCCTCGGCGGCCTTGAGCTGGGGCTCATAGCGCTCCTTGACCTCTTTGACCAGCTTTTCGGCATAGACCCTGTCGGAATTCTTGTGGTCGAACTTGGCCTTGCGGATCTCGTCGCGGTTTAAGGAGATGCTCTCCTCCAGCTCCCTGCGGCGCTGCTCGCTCATCGGATCGCCCGGCTTGAGCGCCTTGAGCTCCTTGCGGGCGGCCTTGATGGCGTCCTTGTAGCTGCGCGTGCCGGCGCAGATGCGCTGGCCCTTGAAGTAGATGCTGCCGGAGGTGATATCGTAGATGCGGATGATCGAACGGCCGGTGGTGGTTTTGCCGCAGCCGGACTCGCCGACGAGGCCGAAGACCTCGCCCTTCTTGATATCGAAGCTGACGTCGTTGACGGCCTTGTTCTCATAATTGCCAGACTTGAAGTACTGGCAGAGGTGTTCCACCCGCAGCAGGGGTTCCTGATTGTCGATGTTGCTCATCCGAGCTCACCTCCTGCCCTTTTCTTCATTCTTTCGATGCGGTCGATGATGATTTTCGGCGGCTCCACCTTCGGCGCATCGGGGTGCAGCAGCCAGGTGGCGGCCCAGTGCGTGGGCGAGACCTGGAAGGGAGGCGGCTGCATCTCAAAGTCGATCTGCATCGCGTACTTGTTGCGCGCGGCAAAGGCGTCGCCCTCGGGCGGGTAGATCATGTTCGGCGGGGTGCCGGGGATGGCGTCCAGCTTCTCCTTGGTGTCCAGGTCGGGCATGGAGCTCAGCAGCGCCCAGGTGTAGGGATGGCGGGGATCGTAGAAAATCTCGTCCGCCGTGCCGTATTCGACGATCTTGCCGGCGTACATGACCGCGATATCGTCGGCCATGTTGGCCACAACGCCGAGGTCGTGCGTGATGAAGATGACCGACAGGTTGCGCTCGGCCTTCAGCTTGTTGATCAGCTCCAGGATCTGGGCCTGGATGGTCACGTCCAGCGCGGTGGTCGGCTCGTCGCAGATCAGGATGTCGGGGTTGGCGGCCAGGGCGATGGCGATGACGATGCGCTGGCGCATGCCGCCGGAGAACTCGAAGGGGTACTGGTTGTAGCGGATGCGGGGCTCGGGGATACCGACCTCCTCCATCAGCTGGATCGCCTTCTCGCGGGCCATGCTGCGGGTGACGCGGTGCACCATCTCGGAGCCGCGGTCCTTCAGATAGTCCACGATCTGCACGCTGCGCGCGGCGCAGTCCACGCCGGGCGCCGCTTCGATGTATTCCTCGTAGTGGCTGACCATGTTGGCGACGGACTTTTCGACGTTGTCCTCCAGCTCGTCCAGGTCATAGACGACCTTCGGCACGACCTTCCAGTCGACCGTGCGGCCCTTGGCGATCAGCGCGTCGCGGCGGCGGGACTGGCGGGCAAAGCGGGCCTCCTCCTTGGGATTGCGCTTGACGGCGTTGAAGTAGCGGTCGATCGCGTCGTTGACGGCATAGCGGAAGGTATAGGCGCTGGAGTCCTTGACGATCTCCATGCGGTCGATGGAGTCTTCCACCTGTTTGGCCAGGTCGTTGGCCCACTTGTGGGCGGCGCTGCGGCTGTTCTTGAGCCCGGCAAACTGCCCGCGGGCGGCTTTGAGCGTCTCGACGACCTGCTTTTTCTTCTCCAGGGCGGTTTCGAAGGAATAGCGCACGCCCTTCTCTTCCATGTCGAGAAAGTCGAGTATGAAGTTTTGGTCGAGGTACTCGCGCGTCATGGCGTTGAGCTCCTCGACGGGCATGCCGTGGAGATCGGCATGGGGGTTCTGCATCTTGTAGAAGCCGATGCGGAAGAATTCCGGCACGGTGCGGCCGTCCAGCTCGCGCAGCAGATCCTCGCTGCGCTTGACCGCCTCGGTGATCCTGTCCGGGACGGACTGGTCCTTGGCGGGCTTGAAGCCGCGCACCGCCTCGCCCAGCTCCTGGGCGGCGGCGTCGAGCTTTGCGTCGGTATCGTGGCTGAAGAACTCGTTTTTCACGGTTTTCAGCTTGTCGGCGATGGTCTTGACCGAGCCCTTGACGTCGACCTTCTGCTTTTTGGAGGTCAGGAAGAGGAAGTCCTCGGTCTTGGCGATCAGATCCTTGGCGGCGTTTTTGGCCGTGTTGTAGGCGTTTTCCATGCGGATCGCCTCGGCGTTGAAGTTCTCGAAGGTCTTGATGCGCTCTTCCACCTGGGCGCGGCTGCCTTCGCCGAGGGCGGCGATGGAATTCTGCTTGACCAGGCCGAGCACCTCGTTGAACTCTCTCTTGGCCTCGCGGCGGTTGCCCTTGTCCTTGAGCAGCATGGCCTCGGTGATCTGGCGGCCGATCTTGACGATCGGGTTCAGGGAGGACAGCGGGTCCTGGAAGATCATGGAGATCCGGTTGCCGCGGATGTCGCACATCTCTTCCTCGGAGATCTTCAGCAGGTCCTTGCCGTCATAGAGGATCTCGCCGCTTTCGATGATGGAGTTGCCGGCGAGGATGCCGAGGATGGCCTTGGAGGTGACGGATTTACCCGAGCCGGACTCGCCGACGATGGCGAGCGTCTTGCCGCGCTCCAGCTCGAAGGAGATGTCGCGCACCGCCTTGACGGTGCCGCCGGAGGTGCGGAAGGAAACTCTCAGATTCTTAACATCAAGTATCTTATCCATGCTTACTCCTCCACGCCGCGCAGAGACGGGTTAAAGGCGTCTCTCAAGCCGTTGCCGAACAGGTTGAAGCAGATCATCAGCAGGGAAAGCGCGATGGCGGGATAGCCCAGCAGGTGCGGATAGTTGGTCCAGATGTTGGCCGCGTCGGACAGCAGGGTGCCGAGGCTGGTCTGGGTCGCGCTGCCGAGCTTGACGATGCCGAGGTAGCTGAGCATGCTTTCACTGTTGATGGTGCCGGGGATGATCAGCACGCTGCCGGTGATGATCGTGCCGAGGGCGTTCGGGAAGATGTGCTTCCAGATGATGCGGCTGTCCTTGGCGCCCAGGGTGCGGGCCGCGAGCACGTACTCCTGGCCCTTGAAGCGGTAGAACTGCGTCCTCGTGCGGGAGGCCATGCCGATCCAGCCGGTCAGCACGAAGGCGAAGATCAGACTTGGTATCACGCCCACCTTGGCCGACAGGTGCAGCTGGAACAGCGTCGCCACGACAATAAAGGGCACGTCGACCAGGATATCGGAGATGCGCTCGAGGATCAGGTCGACCCAGCCGCCGTAGTAGCCCTCGACCGCGCCGTACATGGCGCCGATCGTGAGGTTGACGGCGGAGACGATGATCGCCAGCAGCAGGCTCAGCCGCAGGCCGCCCGCCAGGCGCACCGCCATGTCGTAGCCCTGGCTGTCGGTGCCGAAGATGTACTCCGGCTCGAAGCCGTTGAGGTAGCGGTAGTAGTTGTAGTACAGGATACGCACCTTGTACTGTGCGGTCGCGTGGTCGCCGCCGCCGATGTACTCGAAGTAGACCGGATTGCCCTGGGCGTCGCGCTTGTAGTTGTCCTCCAGGACCAGGTCGTCGCTCAGCTCCACGGTCTTGGCCTTGCCGGAGGCGGTGCTGACGGGCGTGCCCTTCTTGGTCTTGTACCAGTAGTTGGCGTCCAGAGGATCGAGGTTATACTCGTTGTTTTCCACCAGCGGATAGAGGATCTGCAGGCCGGTCTCGTTCTGCCAGTCCACGATGCGCTTGTACTCGGCCTGCTCGAGGCTCTTGTACAGGAAGCCGACTTCCAGATAGGTCTCGATCGTGCAGTTGGAGTAGATGGATTTGGGCTTGGCGCCCTTGATCTCGGTGATCATCGTCAGCGGGCCGACCTTTTTGATCGGCTGGAAGTAGCTGCGCAGACCCTCGCCGACCGTCACCTGGCCGCTGCCGTCGCGGTCCTCGGCGGCGACGCCGATGCCGATGGCGCGGATGAGGCCGGGGCCGGAGAAGGTGCGGGTCACCGTGCCCTCGGACATGCCGATCTTCTGCAGCGTCAGGTCGCGGGAGGGCTTCTTGGCGTAGTACACGTCCATGAAGGTGTTGGGATGGTTGGAGATGATCATCGGCGCGAAGATGGAGAACAGGATGATGATCAGGATGATGATCGCAGCGACGATGGAGCCCTTGTTCTTGCGGAAACGGATCCAGGCGTCCTTGAAGTAGCCGACCGGCTTGTCGTCGAACTTTTTGTCGCTCAGCCGCTGCCCTTCGTTGACCAGCTTGAATTTTTCCTTGGGGATGTTGTTCATATTCATCGTATTATTCATCATTTCTTCGACCCCATTCTGATCCGCGGGTCAATGAACCCGTAGCTGATATCGACGAGGATACCGGCCAGAAGTCCGATGAACGTGTAGAAGATGGAGTCCACCATGAACACGTCGTAGTCGAACAGATTGATCGATTTGATGTAGAGCTGACCGACGCCGGGGATGGCGAAGATCTGCTCGATGATCATGGAGCCGCCCAGGATGCCGATGAAGGTACCGATGATCATCGGCAGGATCGGCACCATCGCGTTTTTCAGCGCGTGGCGGGAGGTCGCCTGCGCGCGGGTCAGGCCCTTGGTGCGCGCCAGCAGCATGTAGTCCGAGGTCAGCGTCTCGGTCAGCTCGGCACGGGTGAAACGCGTCAGGCCGGCGATCTGGCTGAAGGACAGGGCGAGGATCGGCAGGATCATGCTGATGAACATCTTCTTCGTCCACCAGCTGCCGCCCGCATCCGCCAGGGAGTAGACGGTCAGAGGCAGCCAGTTGAGCTTGAAATAGAAGATGTACTGCACCAGGAAGGCGTACACATAGCTCGGCACGGATACGAACACCATGACCGAGGTGCTGATCACCTGGTCCTGCCATTTGTTCTTTTTGATGGCGGCATAAATGCCGAAGAGGATGCCGAGAGGAACCGAAAGGATAAAGGAATACAGATTGACCAGGACTGTCGGCAGCAGGCGGCTGGTCAGCACCTCAAAGGCGGGCGCGCGGAACTGGATATACCAGCTCGTGCCGAAATCCCCCTTCGTGAAGATGTTTTTCAGATAGATCCAGTACTGCACCAGCAGCGGCTTGTTGTATCCCAGCGCCTCAAAGCGGGCCGTGATGACCGCCTGCAGGTTCTTGTCCTGCGGCAGCTCCCTCGGGAGCAGTCGGATGAGCAGGAAGCACATCGTCATGATCACGAAAAACGTGAAGATCATCAAGAGCAGTCTCTTGATTATGTACTTGGTCATGGCCTCGTCTCCTTATGCTTGTTAAATTCCCTTGCAAAATGAATGTTCGCAAGGGAGAGTCTGTTGCGATTGCGCATATTCTGCGCCTGCCCCGGTCTAAGCCTTGATGCCATCCGCCGCTGTGCGGCGGATGGCATCAAGGCTTATCTGGGGCTACAGATGCATACAGCGGGGGAAGTTTGTATGCCTCCCCCGCCATATATGTGCTTAAGTCTTCTGAAAAATCCGACCGAGAATTACTCGTAGTGGAGCTCGCCGCCCTGAGAGGCAACGAAGTCAGCCCACTCGGCGTCGTTGTAGTTGTACTTCATCAGACGCAGGCCGCCGAAGTCGTACATGATGTTGTACTCTTCGGTGTAGTAGCTGTTCTTGAAGCTCAGCAGCTCGCAGGCGGTGGAACCGGCCAGCGGGATGCGGTAGTACTTCGCCAGGTAGAGCTCTTCCATCTGAGACAGGACGTCCAGCTTGGTGTCGAAATCAGCGGAGGCATAGGGGCCGGAGCCGACCAGAGCGCCGGACCAGGCCTGCCAGCTCATCGAGACGGGCTGGCCGTCGATCTCGATGGTCAGCTGCTCGGTGGTCGGATCCCAGTCAGCCGCTTCGTTGATGTCGTACTGGTCGGGATCGCAGTAGACCTGCAGGTTGCGGAACGGATAGAAGGCAGCGCCGCCCCATGCGCCGTAGCCGATGGCGAACTCGCCGGCGGGAACAGCGGCATAGCGGTTGTCGATGTTGCCGACAGCCTCGAGGGTGACGGTGCCGAAGCCGGAGCCTTCCACTGCGGCGTTGATGAACTCGTTCATCAGAGCCATCTGGTTGTTGTCAGCGGAATCCAGGGCGCCCTTCTTGTAGCCGACGCGGATGACGATGGGATCGCCCTCTTTGTAGAGGCCGGCCTCAACGAGCTCGCCGCAGGCGGTCTTCATCAGGTTCTTGGCCTCGGTGAGGTTGTAGCCGTTGATGGAGTCGTGGGCTTCCTTCAGCGTGGCATAGGCCTTGCCTTCGCCGTACTCAACGCCGTACAGGTTGACGATGGCCTGCATCGCCTGGTCGGAGTTGCGGTAGGAGGAAGTGGGATCGTTGTAGATGTCGTAGAAGTAGAGGCTGTTGAGCAGGGAGAACGCGGGCTTGTAGCCGGAGGTCGCGGTGACCCACTTGGCGCGGTCGATGCTCAGGGAGAAGGCCTTGCGGAAGTTGGTGTTGGACAGGACCACGGAGTTGGTGTTGCCCTTGGACTCATCCATCGCCTTGAGCATATCAACGTTGGTGTTGAAGAAGAAGGACATGGTGTAGGTCTCGTCGACCTTGTAGAGCTGATCGGAGGCAGCGTAAGTGACGAGCTCTTCAGCGTTGGGGCTCCAGGTGGACAGCTCGCCCTTCAGGAAGGCCTGCTTGGCGGCGTTGTCGTCCATGACGTCGATCACGACGCGGGTGGTCTGATACTGCTGCTTCTTCTCGCCGTCGACCTCGAAGTTGGTGTAAGAGACGAGGTTGCCGTTGCCGTCATCTTCCCAGCCGTACCAGTTGGGGTTCTGCACGAAGACCATCTGCTTGTCGGCCTGCATGGACTCGAGCATGTAGGGGCCGTAGGCCATGGTGGTCTCGGGAGAGGTGCCGTAGTTGGTGGTCACGAGCTCGCCGGAGGTGTCCTTGCCGGCCTCGTAGAGATCCTTGTACACCAGCCAGGTGCTGGTCAGGGAGGTCAGGAAGTAGTTGAAGTCGATGTGGGTCTGGTTGACGTAGACGATGGTGTAGTCGTCGACCTTGTAGCAGCCGACCGTGTCGAAGGGCACGCCTTCTTCATAGGTCTTCGCGACAAAGAGGTACTCGGGAGCGTAGCTCTCGTACGGGCCGCCGGGGGCGAAGTACTCGTACAGGGAAGCACCGGTGAACTGGTCTTCGCCGGCGCCGTCAGCGCTGTAAGCGACCTCGTCCAGGACGGAGACGTACTGCGGGACTTCGTTGCCTTCGGCGTCGACGTAGCCCTCAGCGCCCCAGAAGCCCCAGGTATCGACAAAGAGGTCTTCCACTGCGCCGTTTTCCAGGTAAGCGCTGGTCTCGACACCGATGGGCAGGTAGGCCGTGGAGCCCTGGTAGTAGTAGGCGGCGCCGCCGGCAACGGCGGACTCACCGGCCACGTAGAGGTTGGCACGGTAGTTGTGCATCTCGGGAGCGAGCAGCTGCTGCATGGAGTAGATGTAGTCGTCGGCGGTGATGGCTTCGCCGTTCTGCCACTTGGCGTCCGGGTTCAGCTTGATCTCGAAGACGTAGCCGTCGGTCACGTCGGCAGCCTCGACACCCTCAGGCAGAACGACCGCATACTTGGTCAGGTCTTCCTGGTGGGTGGCCGTCACGTCGTTGACCTCGGTAGCCATCTCATAGACCCACTGGTACACGCCGTTCTCGGAGTCGAGAATGGACATGGTGACGAAGGGGCTGGTGATGTAGCTGTTCACAGCGTCATCGGCGTTGGTCTCCCAGGTGTGGGGGTTCCAGTTGTTGCCCAGGGAGCTGCTGTAGGTGTTATAGGTATAGCTCGCGGGCTCTGCGGGCGCCTCGGCAGGAGTCTCGGCGGGCGCTTCTGCGGGAGCCTCGGTGGGCTGCTCGGCGGGCGGGTTCACGGTCGCCGGGGCGTCGGAGCCGCAGGCAGCCAGAGCGAACACCATGGCCAGAGCCAGCACGAGGGCCAGAAGCTTGGACAGATTCTTGCTCATTTTTTCATTTCCTCCTATTAAAATTTTATTAAACGCACGTCATGTACGGATAATAAACAAAGGGGTTTTCCCTCATCGGCGAGGGAAAACAATACGCTCGCTCTTGTCATCAATCTGCAAGAGATTCAACCATTTGTTGAAATAAATATTACCATATTATGAATTCAATATCAAGCAAGAATTGCCCCTTTTCATTTTATACAGCCCGATATTATGCAAGCTGCCCGGATGAACCGGGCAGATTTTTGTAGATTCTTGTTAAATTTATACGGCTCAAACTATGCAAAACACCGAAAGAGCCGGCGGGATATTCAGAATAATTTTTATATATTCATTTTTCGACTGGAAATTTTTCCGTTTTTTGGGCATTATCCGATAAAAAATCCGCCGTCGCACTGCAGGACCTGGCCGGTGGTATAGCTGGCGTCCTCCGCCAGATACAGCACCGAGCGCGCGATCTCCTCGGGCCTGCCGAGCCTGCCCATCGGGATCGTCTCCTGCGCCAGGGCGTCCAGGGTCTCGCGGCCGAGCACCTGCACCATATCGGTGTCGATGACGCCGGGTGCCACGCAGTTGACGCGGATGCCGCTGGGCGCCAGCTCCGCGGCCAGCGAGCGGCTCAGGCCGATGATGGCGTGCTTGGTGGCGGCGTAGGCCGTCTCACAGGAGGCGCCGTGCGAGCCCCAGATGGAGCTGACGAAGATCATGCAGCCGCTGTGCTCGTGCAGCATGTGCGGGAGTACGGCCTGGGCGCAGTGGAAGGCGCCGTTGAGGTTCACGTCGAAGATGCGCTTCCACCAGTCCGGGCTGATGTCCTGGAACAGATGCTGCTCGGCGACGCCCGCGTTCGAGACCAGCAGCGTCACCGGCCCGAGCTCCCGCTCGATGCGCGCGACCATGGCCATCACCGCCTCTCGGTCGGCTACGTCCGCCTGCTGGGTGATGACGCGGCAGCCCTCGGCCCGCAGGGTCTCCGCCAGAGCTTCCGCCGCATCCTCGCGTTCGATATAATTGATGCACACGGCGTAGCCCGCCCGGGCGAGGGCCGCGGCCGTCGCCGCGCCGATGCCCCGGGAGGAGCCGGTGACCAGAGCGACTTTATGATCCATGTCCGTTTCCTCTTTTCATTCCGAATTCCGAATTCCGAATTATCCTTCCGTCTCGTCGAGCCGCGCCTGGATCAGGCGCTTTGCCTCCCCGGCCAGGTCGTTCGTGCTCATGGCCTTGACGCGATCGGCGTCGATGACCTCCAGAATGTCCAGATACACCGGGGTTTTCCAGAAAAAGAAGCACTTTTTGACCTTTTCCGTGCCGCGCGAGCAGGCCACGACCACCGGCACGCCCGCCTTCTGCGCGATCTTGAAGGAGCCGGCGTGGAAGGGCAGAAGCTGACCCGTCCGGCTGCGGGTGCCCTCGGGATAGATGCCGATATTGCACACGCCGCGCTTGAGATAGTCGGCGGCCATCAGGATGGTCTTGAGCGCCTCGCGGTTATTCTCCCGGTCGAGCGACAGGAAGCCCGCGCGCCGCCCCGTGATGCCGATGACGGGCAGGGCGAGGTTGGAGGGCTTGGAGACGAAGCTGATGTTATACTTGTCGAGATAGCCCATCACGACCGCCGGGTCGAACATCGAGCGGTGGTTGCAGACGAAGAGGAAGGGCCCCTCCGGCATCTGCTCCAGGCCGGACAGATGCACGCGCACGCCCGCGTAGCCGCACAGCCAGCGCGCAGCGGACGCGCAGATCCAGCGGGAGAAGCTGTGCTGCTTTTCGATGCCCTCGCCGGGCGCGAGCTTCGGCAGCAGCATGCTGTTGACCGTGAAGGTCAGCACGAAGAGCAGATTGGCGGCCAGAAAGCTCAGCGCGAGGACGCCCAGCAGGCTCCACACGCTCAGTGAGCTTGCCAACGCAGCCCAGACCCCCGTCGCCGCCAGGGCGAGCAGCCATAAATACAGAAAAATCAAGGAGAAGTCCTCCTTCCCTGTGGTTTCCGCTCTATCATACCGCATCCCGCCGCTTTTTCCAAGTGCTTTTTGGGCAAGTCCGCCCAAATCCTCCCGGACGAATTGTGCGCTCTTGCCCTTGAATTTTCCGCCGCTTGATGATAGAGTATTTTGTATAATAGGAAATTATGCGTATCAAAGATAAAGGAGTAAGGAACATGAAGTACATTATGGCTCTGGACCAGGGGACCACCAGTTCCCGCTGCATCCTCTTCGACCACTCCGGCAATATCTGCGCCGTGGTCAACAAGGAATTCAAGCAGTACTACCCCCAGCCCGGCTGGGTCGAGCACGACGCGATGGAGATCTGGAACACCACGCTGGAGGTGGCGCGCGCGGCGATGGCGAAGCTGAACGTCACGGCGGAGGACGTGGCCGCCATCGGCATCACCAACCAGCGCGAGACCACCGTGGTCTGGGACAGGGAGACCGGCGAGCCCATCGGAAAGGCCATCGTCTGGCAGTGCCGCCGCACCTCGGAGATCATCGACGGCCTGGTGCATGACGGCTGGGGCGACAAGATCCGGGAAAAGACCGGTCTGGTGCCCGACGCCTACTTCTCCGGCTCCAAGATCAAGTGGCTGCTGGACAACACGCCCGGCGCGCGCCGCCGCGCCGCCGCGGGCAAGCTCCTCTTCGGCACGATCGACACCTGGCTGATCTGGAAGCTGACCGGCGGACGCGTCCACGTCACCGACTACACCAACGCCAGCCGCACCATGCTCTACAACATCCGCGAGCTCAAATGGGACGAAGAACTGCTCAATCTGCTGGACGTTCCCGCGAGCATGCTGCCCGAAGTGAAACCCTCCTCCTGCGTCTACGGCAGCACGGACTTCGAGCTGCTCGGCGGCGAGATCCCCATCGCCGGCGCCGCGGGCGACCAGCAGTGCGCCCTCTTCGGCCAGTGCTGCTTTGAGCCCGGCCAGATGAAAAACACCTACGGCACCGGCTGCTTCCTGCTGATGAACACCGGCCACGACATCGTCAGGAGCGAAAACGGCCTCGTCACCACGATCGCCGCCAGCGCCGACGGCACCGTCCAGTACGCGCTGGAGGGCTCCATCTTCATCGCCGGCGCCGCCGTGCAGTGGCTGCGCGACGAGCTGCAGGTGCTCACCTCCGCCAAGGAGAGCCTGGACTACGCCCTGTCCGTGGCCGACACGGCGGGCGGCTACGTCGTGCCCGCCTTCACCGGCCTCGGCGCGCCCTACTGGAGCCAGCGCGCCCGCGGCTGCGTCGTCGGCATCACCCGCGGCTTCAGCCGCGCCCATCTGGTGCGCGCCACGCTCGAGAGCCTGGCCTACCAGACCTATGACATCGTGCGCGCGATGGAGCGCGACTCCGGCATCCCCATCGCCGACCTGAAAGTGGACGGCGGTGCCTGCGCCAACGATTTCCTGATGCAGTTCCAGTCCGACCTGATCGCCGCCGACGTGTACCGCCCGCGCTGCATCGAGACCACCGCGCTGGGCGCGGCCTATCTCGCGGGTCTGGCCGTGGGCTACTGGACCGGCCTGGACGACGTGCGCAATAACTGGGCCGTCGACCGCGTGTTCACCCCCGAGCTGGACGAAGCGAAGCGCCGCGGCCTGCTGCACGGCTGGCACAAGGCCGTCAAGTGCGCGCTGCTGTGGGGAGAAGAAGAATAATTCTTCAAACAGGCAGCTTTCGCTGCCTGTTTGAGGGGCTGCAGCCCTCTGCGCGCACTTCGTCAAACGAAATTCGCTCCAGTCCGCTTCCCCGGTTTCGAAGTGCCGGGAAAGCTTCCTATCCGCTCCTTCCGTTCTCCTCTCAAATTCAAAGCAAAATGGCTTTGAATTTGAAAAGGACGAGCAGCGGAGTGAGCGAGCTTTCGTGATTCGCACGGAAGCGAGACGATACGGAGCTTGTGAGGACGTCGTTCGCACACTGGCGGGCTGAGAAGTGTGTTTTCCGAGGCGCATGTCCCCGGAAAACACGATTGGATCTCTTTTTTCGCTGCGGCGAAAAAACTCTGCGAGGCTTTTTATCAAAACTGACAGGAGAAAGAGAATGGACTACACCAAACTGAAAGACTGCGAGCTGTTCCTCTTCGACATGGACGGCACGCTTTATCTGGGCGACGAGGTCTATGACGGCGCGATCGCGCTGATGGAGGATCTGCCGCGCCTGGGCAAGAAATACATCTACCTGACCAACAACTCCTCCCGCGCCGGCGAGGACTACATCACCCGCCTGCGCCGTCTGGGCTTCCCCTGCGAGGCGGAGAACGTCTTCACCTCCGGCATGGCCACCGGCCTCTACCTCAACCAGCGCTATCCCGGCGCGAGCGTCTATCTCGCCGGCACGAAGGCCTTCTACCGCGAGCTCGTCAGCTACGGCGTGAAGCTCGTCAACGACGACCTGGGCCATACCGAGGCGGAGGACGTGGACGTGGTGGTGCAGGGCTTCGACACGGAGCTGGTGTATGAAAAGCTCGACCGCGCCGTGCATTACCTGCGCCGCGGCTCCGTCTTCATCGCCGCCAACCCCGACTGGGTCTGCCCGATGCCGCGCGGCGAGGTGCTGCCCGACTGCGGCAGCATCTGCGCGCTGCTGACCGCCTCCTCCGGCGTCAAGCCCGAGTTCATCGGCAAGCCCAACCGCAACATGATCGACGTGATCTCTGCCATGACCGGCATCCCCAACGAGAAGATCTGCGCCGTGGGCGACCGGCTCTATACCGATATCGCCGTGGCCCAGAACGCGGGCAGCGTCTCGGTGCTGGTGCTCTCGGGCGAGACGAGTCAGGAGATGGTCGACGCTGCCGAGCGGCAGCCGGACTACATCCTCCCCAGCGTCAAGGAGCTGCACGAAGTTTTGAAATAATGCAAAAACGGCGGGAGCGCACAGCTCCCGCCGAGATTGGATCTGCCTATGAAAGCCACTTATCTGCTGCCCATCGCGCTGACGGTGCTGATCGTGATCTTCTTTGCGGGCCTGCCCGCGCTGCAGGTCTGCCCGCCGCCGAAAAGAATCGCGGACGACAGGCGCGGCTGGCGCAGCCACTGGTTCATCCTGGCGCTGACGCTGGTGTACACTCTCGTCGCCTTCGTCAATCTGGGCGATACCCGCGCCCCGCAGAGCTTCCGCCAGCTTGACAACGAATACGCGGACATCGAGCTGGCCAATCCCTCCCCGATCGGCCGCGTGATGCTCTATACCGGCATCGTGCAGGGCAGCTATACGCTGCAGTTCTCCCCGGACGGAGAGACCTGGATCCCCGCCGCCAACTACGAGCAGGGCCACGCGTCGCTGCTCAAATGGGAGGAGCCGGAGCTTTTCGCCGTGCCGGAGGGCGACGTGCGCACGGTGCGCGTCATCGGCTATGACGGCGCGGAGCTGGGCGAGGTCGCGCTCTTCTCCCCTTCCGGCGAGCGGCTGGAGATCAGCTGCGGCGTGACGGAATTTTGCGACGAGCAGGCGCTCGTGCCGGAGACGCCCTATTTCCTCAACTCCAGCTATTTTGACGAGATCTACCACGCCCGCACCGCCTGGGAGCATCTGCGGGGCATGTGGCCCTATGAGATCAGCCATCCGCCGCTCGGCAAGGAGATCCTCTCGCTGGGCATCCTGCTGTTCGGCATGACGCCCTTCGGCTGGCGCTTCATGGGCACGCTCTTCGGCGCGGCGATGCTGCCGCTCGTGTACTGGTTTGCCCGCAAGCTCTACGGCGGCAAGACGGTGCCCGCCTGCTGCGCGGCGCTGCTGGCGACCGACTTCATGCACTTTGCGCAGACGCGCATCGCCACCATCGACACCTACGGCGTGTTCTTCATCCTGCTGATGTACGGCTTTATGTACGACTATCTGCAGACGCGCAGCCGGAAGGCCCTGGTGCTCAGCGGCCTGTTCTTCGGCCTGGGCGCTGCGAGCAAGTGGACCTGCCTCTACGCGGGCGCCGGGCTCGGCGTGCTGTGGCTGGCCGACTGGATCCGTCAGGCGCGTGCCGCCGCCCCGGAAGGAAAAGCCCTGGGCGAGAAGCCGGCCGACGCGCAGCCCGGCCGCGCCTTCCTGCAAAACGTCGGCTGGTGCCTGATCTTCTTCGTGGCCGTGCCCGCGCTGATCTATTACCTGTCTTATATTCCCTACGGCGCCGCCCGCGGGGCCGCGCCCTTCAGCCTGGACTACACGAAGATCGTCTGGAACAACCAGGTCTTCATGTTTACCTATCACAAGGGCGTCAACGCCACGCACCCCTATTCCTCCCGCTGGTACCAGTGGATGCTGGACATCCGTCCGATCCTCTACTATCTCAAGCGCTTTGACGACGGGCGGCGCTCCAGCTTTGGCGCCTGGCTCAACCCGCTGCTGTGCTGGGCGGGCCTGCTGAGCCTGTTTGTGCTGCTCTATATGGCGCTCGTCCGGCGCGACCGCAAGGCGGGTTTCCTGCTCTGGGGCTATCTGGCGCAGCTGCTGCCCTGGGTGCTCATCACCCGCACCACCTTCGAGTACCACTACTTCCCCAGCTCCGTGTTCCTGGTGCTGGCGCTGGGCTATGTGTTCGCGCTGATGCGCGACTGCGAAAAGGACTGGAAATGGCGGGTCTACGGCCTGTGCGGGCTGAGCGCGGCGCTGTTCGTGCTGTTCTATCCCGCGATCTCCGGCCTGCCGGTCAACAGCGAAACGGCGACGAAGTTTCTGAAATGGCTGCCCACCTGGCCGTTTTGACCAAGTCTATCACGAAAAAACACCTCCGCCCGTCTGCCAGGTGTTCATAAGACAGCTTTGAAAGAAAACCTGATTTGGGCCTTTAGTTGAAAGATTGGGACAAAAAATCGGATGAGAATGCATGACTGTGTGCATTCTCATCCGGTTTTTCTGCGTTAAATTATCGAGCAGATTGACCAGATCATGGTCCGCCGCAGGAAGATCGAGCGGTTCATCGAGAGCGTGAAGGACCTGCCGGGCGTCCTCACAAGCTGCGCATCCATTCGCTTCCCTCACAGGTTCGGAAAGCTCAGTCGCTCCGCTGCTCGTCCTTCTCCCATCAAAACAGGTTTTGATGGGAACCCTGAGATCGAGTTTGATGAGAGCCTGTGGGCCGGGCTGGTGGACAGTATGACGGTGCACAGCAAGGACCGGATCGTGTTCCGGCTGACCTGCGGGATGGAGATTGAGGCATAAAACCGTTGCGGGAGAAGCGTCTCACCCCTGTAGTGAGGCGCTTTTCTCATCTGAAGCAAAACAAAGTATCTTTCGCAAGCAGAAGATTTATGGTATATTACACCTCGACAACTCGGAAGTTGTATGCTTAAAACACTAATACTCACTTCGTGTCCTGTACATTATTGCCTTCAGACATAATAATACAGGTAAACACGAAAGGAGGTTCTTGTCTTGTATGAATCTGGAAAAAATAGGCTCTTTCATCAAAGATATTCGCAAAGAGAAGGGATTAACACAGGAACAGCTCGCTGAAAAACTCGGTGTAAGCCAGAAATCAGTTTCTCGTTGGGAAACAGGCAAGACCATGCCGGATTATTCACTGCTTCCTGTCATCTGTGAAGTTTTGGAAATCAATGTAGCGGAATTACTTGGCGCGGAACGAATTTCTGGAGATAGTGTCCCTAAAAAACAAGTTACTGCTATGGCTCAGAATATGATTTTGCTTGTAAACAACAAGAGCCATGTTCGTAAAATAGTTGGGGCAATTTTGTCAGCAGTCATTATGCTGGTGGGTGTTGTTGGTTTGTATAACTATGAATATAGTGTCTCTGTCGATTCCACCGCTGATCTTGAAAAAGCTATCAATGAATACCATTTCGCGGATGAAGTTAATGCAGATGTTTTAGAAAGGCAGGCAATCAACAATCGGCTGTATGTTCTGTATGAAGAAAACGAGTATCCGGGTGCATGTGGATTGGCGTGCCTTGAAAAAGGTATCTTCGGTAATTATAGAATGATAAGTTGTGAAGATTCTGGTTGCAGATGGATCAATGGGACCAAGATAACAGAGGGAAAGACGGACTATTGTGTAACATTCTGTGCGAGTGATTTGCCCATTGATGCATACGGAATCTGCGGGGTAAAAGAAGTCCCCGGAAGCAACCAGACGGTAGACGATTCCGAATTAATTTACAAATTGAAATATACCGGCTCACCGTTCTTAACTTTTACCAAAATTGAAAATGGCGTTACAATCGATACCTATCATTTTAAGTATTTCCAGAACGGAGTCGAAATACAGGACAATGAGCTTGAGGGTATTCTTGGCACTTATTATGTTGAGGGTGCGCCTAATTCTGGAACTGGTACTGCTGAACTGGGACTATTTTATGTTTTCGAGGCAATTATCATTTTGTTGGGGATAATGTTTATTCGCTACTTTTTGACTGATGAAAATAAGAAGCGGACAGAGTAACAA
>CACYWG010000004.1 GCA_902778115.1 Oscillospiraceae bacterium
GATATACTGCAAATGCCGCTGCCCCCATACGCCGATAGACCGTTCTGCTTTTTCGGCTGGTAATTCCAAGCAGGGGATATAATAATCGCCCCGCTGCTCGTACCATAAACCGTTGCTTTTATCGAAAATATACTTTTCCATATTGAAATCCTCCTGTATAATAGCGTCGTTGATGTATTCGCACATATGTCACAGGCTCCCGATTGCCACACCTTGTTATATCCTGTTATGGGATTTTCTTGCCCTTGCTTTTGCCCTTATGAACTGCCGGGGCGTCGTTGAAACGGTGTAACAATTAATAAAGGGATTCGGTGAGCAGATTGCGAAAAATCCTTTGTTTTCAATGGTTTCAGAGGATTTCATTAAAGCCCTATAATCAGCGGCAAACGCCTATGATTTCGGGGATTTCAAATCGGGATTTGGAGGGGACAACCGTGCTGTTAGAAGAATTTGATCGTTCGCATGAGGCAATCATTGATCCGGATATGCTCGTCACAAAACTGGATGACTTCCCGGAAGTGACGATATCCTGTTTTTCGAAGCATTTGTTTCGGAACGTGCTTTCCCTGTTTGACGCGCAGCAAATTGGCGAAATTCATTCCGCAGTAGGTTTGAATCCGGTGTATAGGGTTGAGTATAAAGGGAAACCGTTTGCTTTGTTCCAGTCATATGTCGGAGAACCGTTATGTGTTGCTGAATACGAAGATTTGATGGCCATGGGGAGCAAACGGCTCGTTCTGCTTGGCAATTGTGGTGTCCTGGAAAGATCCATCGAAGACTGCGGCATCATTATACCGACTTTTGCTATCCGGGATGAAGGAACCAGTTATCACTATTCCGAGCCAGGCGACATGATAGCCGTCAACAAAAAATACAGGGAAGAATTCAAAGCGATTCTTTCTGAATGCGGATATCCATTCATAGAAGGGATCACGTGGACAACAGATGCGCCATACAGGGAAACCAGGAATAAGGTGAATCGCAGGAAAGCCCAGGGCGCCATCTGCGTAGAAATGGAGTGCGCCGGCATGCAGGCGGCGTGTGACTTCAGAGGAAACGAGTTTTTCCAGTTCTTTTATGCAGGAGATAATCTGGATCATTCGTCATGGGAGCCCAGAAGTATCTCAGGTGAAACCAGATTGGACGATAAAACAAAAATCATGATGCTCGCATTTGAACTTGGCTTGAAAATCGCAGAAGTGAATAAGCTTTGACAAATCCCCAATTTGTCGAAAGGCATCCCACCTTGAGGGCGGGGCGCATAGGTATCGTTATCAGCTTGCTTTCATAAGCAAAGAGACAGCCTGTCGGAACGACGGGCTGTCTTCGTTTACGGGCCTTAACGATCGTAACGCAGAACAACCAAATACAAACACAGATACAAACACAAAAACAAATCAAAACATAATCACAATATCAATCTGAATCATCAGATACAGACGCTTGCGGCGCCCGTTTTTAGCCGGTTTTGTGGAGAAAACTGTGGGAAAGCCGTCGATGCTTTCCGGCTTTCGTCAAAGCGCCGTCGAAAAAGATGTGATTTACTTTTTGCGGCAAATAGTTTATACTACATATTTGTAAATGCGATTTTTTTAACAGGAGGTGCCTTGGATGGAGCATACGAACGTACTGTTTTCCATCGGCCCGCTGCAGGTGACAAGTACGGTGGTCAGTATGTGGGCACTGATTCTGATCCTGACCGTCGTCAGCTTCCTGGCCACGCGCAGGCTCAAGGATGTGCCCGGTCCGCTGCAGAATTTGGCGGAGATGGCGGTCGAGAAGCTGCAGAGCTTCTTTGCCGACTCGCTCGGTCAGGCGCACATGCGCAAGTATTTCCCCATTTTTGCGACCTTTTTCATCTTCATCGTCGTCAGCAATTACTCTGGCCTGATTCCCGGCATGGGACACATCAAGGGAATGGCGCTGCCTACGGCCAGCCTGTCCGTCACGGCCGGACTTGGCGTGATCGCCTTTTTCACAACCCATGTCATCGGCATCCGCGAGCGCGGCCTGAAGAAATATGCCGCCAGCTTTACCAAGCCCCTGATCCTGGTCGTGCTGATGCTGCCGCTGAACCTGCTCGAGCAGTTTATCCGCCCCATGTCCCTTGCCCTGCGACTCTACGGCAATATGTACGGTGAGGAAATGGTGACGGAAAAACTCTATGAGATCTTTCCGATTGGCGTGCCGCTCATCATGAACGTTCTGAGCCTGCTGTTCTGCATGCTGCAGGCTATGGTGTTCACAATGCTGCTTTCGATCTATGTGTCGGAGGCTGCGGAAGAGGAAGAATAAGTTTTTATTACTATATTTCAGGAGGTACTACTTATGGCATCCGGAACTATTGCAATCGCCGCAGCGCTTGTGCTGTGCATCACCGGCGCCGCGACCGCTATCGGTCAGGGCATCACCGCGTCTCACGCGATGGACGCCATTGCCCGTCAGCCCGAGGCCGCCGGCGATATCCGCAGCTCTCTGGTTCTGTCCCTGGCGCTGATGGAAGCGCTGACCATTTACGGCATGCTGGTCGCATTCATGCTGGTCGGCAAGATCTGAGACAGGAGCCGTCTATGCTGAGCATCAATCCGTCCGAGCTGATCTGGACGATATTGGGCTTTTTCGCACTGCTCTTTCTGCTCAATCAGTTCCTTTACAAGCCCATCGTGCGCTTTATGGACGAGCGCCGTGCGCGTATTGACGCGGGGCTGAACGAGGAGACTGCGGCGCGCGCTGCCATCGAAGAGGACGAGCGCGGCCTGGAGCGGGAGCGCGAGGAACGGCTGCAGGAGGCCAGAAACGAGCTGCGGGCTGAAAAAGACCGCAGCGAGGAGCGCCGCGCCGAAGCCCTGCGCGAGGCAAAGCAGTCGGCAGACGAGGCCGCTGAGCAGGGCAAAAGCGAGGCCGCGGCTCTGCGCGAGCAGACCGACCGCGAGCTGCAGCTGCGCCGCGATGAGCTGGCCGGGCGCCTGGCCGAGCGTCTGTTGAACGCCGGAAACACCGAGCAGTAAAAAATTCACATGCGAAACATGGTTTCGCATGTGAGAGACTCGCGCTTATCGCGCGCGGCTTGCGGGGGAACGCCTTGCTTGGTCGGCGCGAGGGCTCGCACAGCTCGCCTCAGGGTGTTTTTACCGTGGCAAAGCTACGGTAAAAACAGGGAGACATTTTCCTTGATGAGCTGTGAAACAGTAAGACTACAGGAGGTGCCGCACATGCACGGATGGACAATCCTATACGGCATCATCAACTTTGCGATCCTTGCGACCGCGCTCTATTTTATCGGGCGCAAGATGGTCGCCAACATGATCTCCGGCCGCCGCGAGAAGATCGTGCAGGAACTGCAGAGCGCCGAGGACGCGAAAGTCCGCGCCGCCGAGCTGCGCGAGAGCCTCAAGGGCAGCGCGCAGCGCCGCGAGGTACAGGCGGAGGAGATCCGCCGCGATCTGGAGACGCGCCTCGCCGAAACGCGCGGCGAGGACCGGGAGAGAGACCGGGAGGCACGCAGCGACATCGAAAACCAGGCCCGCCGCAGCGCTGAGCAGATGATGCTCGAGACCCGCCGCGCGCTGACTGACGAGGTGTCGGCCGTGATGACCGAGGCCGCCGCCGAAAAGCTGAAAGGCGAGAGCGGCGGGACCGCCCTGCGCGAGCTGGACAGGCGTTTCCTCGGCCGTTTGGAGGACAAGGCCGCGCCCACCGGCGCGGATAAAGCCCGTCTGCTGGAGGATTCGCATCTCAAAGCGGTGCTCAGCTGCAGCCGGGAACCGGAAGAGGCGGAGCTGAGCCGCATCATCGAGCTGCTGCGCCGGCGCTTCGGCGTGGAGAATGTGCAGCTGGAGATCCAGGTCGACCCGAAGCTGATCGGCGGCATGAAGCTGCAGGTGGGCGATACCGTCTACGACGGCAGCCTCTCGCACATGCTCGAAAAGGTGCGCAGCAGCTTTGCGGAGGGCGACAGCCTCGAGAGCGACATGATCGGCGAGGCTATGAAGCGCGTGGACGAGATCCCGGTGGACGTGGACGTGTTCCAGACCGGTCGCGTCAGCTCCCTGTCCGACGGCATCTGCCGCGTGAGCGGTCTGAGCGACGTCATGGCCGGCGAGATGATCCGCTTCAAGGGCGATCTGCGCGGCATGGTCATGGACCTCGACAAGGATAACGTCGGCGTCGTGCTGCTGGGCAACTACGACAGCGTTCAGGAGGGCGACGAGGTCGTCCGCACCGGACGCATCATCGAGGTGCCTGTGGGCGAAGCGCTGATCGGCCGTGTGGTCGATGCGCTGGGCCGTCCGGTGGACGGCAAGGGCCTTATCCACGCTGCCCAGACCCGTCCGATCGAAAACCGCGCCCCCGGCGTCATCGAGCGCAAGAGCGTATCCGTCCCGATGCAGACCGGCATCAAGGCCATCGACGCCCTGGTGCCCATCGGCCGCGGCCAGCGCGAGCTGATCATCGGCGACCGCCAGACCGGCAAGACCGCTATTGCTTTGGATACGATCATCAACCAGAAGGGCAAGGACATGATCTGCATCTACGTCGCCATCGGACAGAAGGAGTCCACGGTGGCGAGCGTGGTGGAGAAGCTGCGGCAGCACGACGCGCTGGATTACAGCATCGTCGTCTGCGCCAATGCCTCCGAACCCGCGCCCATGCTCTATATCGCGCCCTACGCGGGCGCCGCAATGGGCGAGTATTTCATGCATCAGGGAAAAGATGTGCTGATCGTGTACGACGACCTGTCGAAGCAGGCCGTCGCCTACCGCGAGATCTCCCTGCTGCTGCACCGTCCGCCCGGACGTGAAGCCTATCCCGGCGACGTGTTCTATCTGCACTCCCGCCTGCTCGAGCGCGCCGCGCGGCTTGCTCCAGAATACGGCGGCGGCAGCATGACGGCGCTGCCTATCATCGAAACCCAGGCGGGCGATATCTCCGCCTATATCCCCACAAACGTCATCTCCATCACCGACGGCCAGATCTTCCTGGAGACCGACCTCTTCAACGCCGGCGTCCGCCCCGCCATCAACGTGGGCCTGTCCGTGTCCCGTGTCGGCGGCGCGGCGCAGCTTGGGGCAATGAAGCAGGTGGCGGGCCGCCTTCGCATGGATCTGGCGCAGTACCGGGAGCTTGCCGCCTTCTCGCAGTTCGGCTCTGACCTCGACAAGGCTACGCAGGCGACGCTGCACCGCGGCGACCGCATGACCGAGCTCTTGAAGCAGGGCCAGTACGCGCCGATGGCCGCGGCCGACCAGGTCGTCGTGCTCTTCGCCGCCAACGAAGGCTACGCCGACGACGTGGAGCTGGGGGACATCGCCGCCTTCGAGCATGACCTGATCCGCTATGTCCGCCGGCATCTGCCCGCGCTGGACGACGAGATCATGAGCGGCAAAAAGCTCAGCCCGGATTCTCTGCAGCGTCTAAGAGCGTGCATCGAGGAATTCAAAGAAAAGAAAGAATAAACGATTACGCGCTGAAAGGAGGGGTATGCCGTGGCCAATATGCGCGCCATCCGCAACCGTATCAAGAGCATCGAGAGCACACGGCAGATCACCCGCTCCATGCGCATGGTGGCGGCCTCCAAGCTCCGGCGGACGCAGGAACGCTGGCAGCAGCTGTCGGATTTCTCCCGCATCAGCCGCGAGGTGCTGCAGAAGCTCTGCGCCGGCATGGACCAAACGAACAGCCCGCTGCTGCAGCCGAGAGAGGGCAATCGCCTCTGCCTCGTGCTCTTCGTGGGCAACCGCGGCCTCTGCGGCGCGTATAATACGGCGCTCGTCAAGGCCGCCGAGGAGCGCATCGCCAAGGCGGAGGGGGAGGAGATTTCCCTGGTCGTCTGCGGGCGCTGGGGCCGCGAGCAGATCGCTTCGCTGGGCCGCCCGGTGCTGCGCGTGTTCGATTCCCTCAGCGACAATCCCACGGCGGAGGAAGCCGGGGAGATCGCGGAGTATCTGAAAAAGCTCTATCTCGGCGGCGAGACCGACCGGATCGTGCTTTTGTACGAGCATTACCGCTCCGCGCTGACGCAGGAGCCGGACTTTCTGCAGCTGCTGCCGATCGAAAGCGGGCACGGGGGAGCGAAGCTCGACGTGATTTTTGAGCCGGATCCCGAGACCCTGCTGGACAGGCTTTCGGAGCTGGTGCTGCTCAACACGGTGCACGCCGTGCTGCTCGAGGCCAAGACCAGCGAGCACACCGCGCGCATGACGGCTATGTCCGCTGCCTCCGACAACACCGACGAGCTGATCGCGCAGCTGAGCCTCAAACTCAATCACGCCCGTCAGGCCGCCATTACGACAGAAATCACCGAGATCGTCGGCGGCAGCAACGCACTCAACCAGAAATAAGGGAGGACATCCCATGGAAAAAGGCATCGTCAAACGGGTCATCGGCCCGGTCGTGGATATTCATTTCCCCTCGGGGAAGCTGCCGGAGCTTTACCACGCCGTGCACATCCGCCTGCCGGAGCGCACGGTCGTGCTCGAGGTCGTGCAGCAGATCGGCGAGGGCAGCGTGCGCAGCATCGCGCTTTCGTCCACGGACGGCATCTCACGCGGCATGGAGGCCGTCAATACCGGCGATACGATCCGCATGCCGGTCGGCAAGGGGACCCTGGGCCGGATGTTCAACGTCGTCGGCGAACCGATCGACGGCAAGGGCCCGGTGGAGGCGGAAAAGACTCTGCCCATCCACCGCGATCCGCCGCCCTTTACCGAGATCCTGCCTGCGACCGAGCTGCTCGAAACCGGCATTAAGGTCGTCGATTTGCTCTGCCCCTATGCCAGAGGCGGCAAGATCGGCCTCTTCGGCGGCGCGGGCGTCGGCAAAACGGTGCTCATCGAGGAGCTGATCCGCAACATCGCCTACGAGCACGGCGGCTATTCCGTGTTCGCCGGCGTCGGCGAGCGCAGCCGCGAGGGCAACGACCTCTGGAACGAGATGAACGAGAGCGGCGTCATCGACAAGACGGCGCTGGTCTTCGGCCAGATGAACGAGCCGCCCGGCGCGCGCCTGCGCGTGCCGCTGTCCGGGCTTACGATCGCGGAGAACTTCCGCGACGAGAGCGGCCAGGACGTGCTGCTGTTCATCGACAACATCTTCCGCTTTACCCAGGCCGGCTCCGAGGTCTCGGCGCTGCTGGGACGCATGCCCTCCGCCGTCGGCTATCAGCCGACGCTGGCCACCGAGATGGGCGCCCTGCAGGAGCGCATCACCTCCACGCGCCGCGGCTCCGTCACCTCCGTCCAGGCCATCTATGTGCCCGCCGACGACCTGACCGACCCCGCGCCCGCGACGGCTTTCGCCCATCTGGACGCGACCACCGTCCTCTCGCGCGCGATCTCCGAGCTCGGCATCTATCCGGCGGTCGATCCGCTGGAGTCCAGCTCCCGCATCCTCGATCCGATGGTTCTGGGCAAGGAACACTATGAGACGGCGCGCGCCGTGCAGCAGGTGCTGGAGAAATACCGCCAGCTGCAGGACATCATCGCGGTGCTCGGCATGGACGAGCTCGGCCCGGAGGACCGCGCCACGGTCAACCGCGCCCGCCGCATCCAGCGCTTCCTCTCCCAGCCCTTCCACGTGGCCGAGAACTTTACCGGCATCCAGGGCAAGTACGTCAAGCTCTCCGACACGATCAAAGGCTTCCAGGCCATCCTCGGCGGCGACGTCGACGACCTGCCAGAGCAGGCCTTCCTGATGTGCGGCAGCATCGACGAGGTGCTTGCCAAGCGGGGGAGCTTCTGATGGACAGGATTCATCTGCTGCTTGCCACCTCGGGCGGCGAGACCTGGGAAAAACAGGTCAGCGCCGTCACGCTTCCCGGCGCGCTCGGCTCGCTGGGGATCCTCGCCAACCATGCGCCGATGCTCTGCGCACTGGATGAGGGCCTTATGAGCTGCCGCACGGAGGCGGGGGAGACCGTCCGCATCCGCATCAGCGAGGGCATTGCCAATGTGGCCGACAACGAGGTCACGCTGCTGCTGTCGTCAATGGCGGTCGAAAACAAATAATTGACTGAAAAGACCGGAACAGACGGGAGTTTATCTTTCGCTCCCGATTTTTTCAGATTTCAAAGAATATGTCAGGAGAGAGAATCATGAATGAAATGAATGCTGCCATTTCCAACATCGGCGTCGTGCCGGTCATCAAGCTCAACCATCCCGAACGTGACGCCGCCAATCTGGGCAAGGCCCTGTGCGCAGGCGGCGTACCGGTAGCGGAGATCACCTTCCGCGCGGCCGGCGCAGACAAGGCCATCAAGCTGATGAAGGAAGCCTGCCCCGAGATGATCGTCGGCGCCGGCACCGTCACCCGCACCGAGCAGATCGACGCCGTGATCGAAGCGGGCGGCCAGTTTATCGTGACGCCCGGTTTTGACCCCGAACTCGTGGCTTACGCCCAGGAGAAGAACATCCCCATTTTCCCCGGCTGCACCACGGCGAGCGAGTACCATCAGGCGCTCAAGTTCGGCCTGGAGCTCATCAAGTTCTTCCCGGCCGAGCAGAGCGGCGGCCTGGCCAAGATCAAGGCCCTGTCCGCGCCCTTCCCCATGTTCAAGGTCATGCCCACCGGCGGCGTCGGCCTCAAGAACCTGAAGGACTACCTGTCCTGCCCAGTCATTGCGGCCTGCGGCGGCAGCTACATGGTCACCGCCGACCTGATCGACAACAACAAGTGGGACGAAATCACAGAGCTGTGCAAAAAGTCCCGTGAGATCGTGAAGGAAGCCCGCGGCTGAGAGAGGAGAAAACAATGGAACTGAATCTGAGACCGAGAGAAGAGTGCAAGTTTGACGCAGCGAGCCTGGGCGAGATCATGCTTCGCCTGGATCCCGGCGAGGGCCGCATCCGCACCGCCCGTTCCTTCCGCGCCTGGGAGGGCGGCGGCGAGTATAACGTCATCCGCGGCCTGCACAAATGCTTCGGCATGAACACCGCCGTCATCACCGCCTTTGCCGACAACGAAGTCGGCAAGCTGATGAAGGACTTCATCGAGCAGGGCGGCGTGAACACCGACCTCATCTACTGGAAGAAGACCGACGGCATCGGCCGCATCTGCCGCAACGGCATCAACTTTACCGAGCGCGGCTTCGGCATCCGCGGCGCCGTGGGCTGCTCCGACCGCGCCAACACCGCCATCTCCCAGGCGACTCCCGAAGACTTCGACTTCGACTACATCTTCGGCAAGCTGGGCGTGCGCTGGCTGCACACCGGCGGCATCTACGCCGCCCTGAGCGAGCAGAGCTGCGAGACCGTCATCGCCGCCTGCAAGACCGCGAAAAAGTACGGCACCGTCATCTCCTACGACCTCAACTACCGCCCCTCCATGTGGAGCGCCATCGGCGGCCTCGAGAAGGCCCGTGAGGTCAACCGCGAAGTCGCCAAGTACGTCGACGTGATGATCGGCAACGAAGAGGACTTTACCGCCTGCCTCGGCTTTGAGATCGAAGGCAACGACGCCAATCTCAAAGAACTGAACATCGAAGGCTACAAGAAGATGATCGGCAAGGCCGCCGAGACCTATCCCAATTTCAAGGTCGTGGCGACCACGCTGCGCACCGTGAAGACCGCCACCGTTAACGACTGGAAGGCCATCTGCTGGTCCGACGGCGAGATCTACCAGTCCAAGGAGTATAACGGCCTTGAAATCATGGACCGCGTGGGCGGCGGCGACTCCTTCGCCTCCGGTCTCGTCTACGGCCTGATGACCACGGGCGACGCCGAGAAGGCCGTCAACTACGGCGCAGCGCACGGTGCGCTCGCCATGACGACGCCGGGCGACACCTCCATGGCTTCCGTGAATGAAGTCGAGGCCATCATGGGCGGCGCCGGCGCCAGAGTGAAGAGGTAAGCCCATGAAAGCCTTTATGGACCGGGACTTTTTGCTGTGTTCCGAGACGGCAAAGCATCTCTATCACGACTATGCCGCCGATATGCCCATCATTGACTACCACTGCCACCTTGACCCGCGCGAGATCTGCGAAGATCGGCAGTTTGAAAACATCACGCAGGTCTGGCTGGGCGGCGACCATTACAAGTGGCGCCTGATGCGCTCGGCAGGCGTGGAGGAAAAGTACATCACCGGTGATGCAAGCGACCGCGAGAAGTTCCAGAAGTGGGCGGAGACGCTGGCTCTTGCCATTGGCAACCCGCTCTATCATTGGAGTCATCTGGAGCTGCGCAATTATTTCGGCTATGACGGCGTCCTCGACGGCGACACGGCCGAGGAGGTCTGGCAGCTGTGCAACGAAAAGCTGAAGAGCCTGTCCGCGCGGAAACTGATCGTGAGTTCCAAGGTGAAAGCCCTCTGCACCACCGACGACCCGGCGGATACCCTGGAATGGCACCGGAAGCTGGCGGAGGACGAGAGCTTTCCTGTCAAGGTGCTGCCCAGCTTCCGGCCCGACAGGGCGCTGGGGATAGAAAAACCCGATTATCTTGACTACCTCAAGCGGCTGGGTGAGATTACGAGCTTTGCACAGCTGGCAGAGATTCTGAAAGAACGGCTTTCGTTCTTCGTCTCCCTGGGCTGCCGGGTCTCCGATCACGGCATGGAAAGCGTGCCCTATGCGCCTGCAGATGAGGCTGTGATCGAAGCCATTTTTCAAAAACGTCTGCGCGGCGAGCTCCCTTCTGCGTGTGAGCAGGAGCAGTTCAGAACCGCGCTGCTGCTGGAGCTGGGACGCGAGTATCACCGCCTCGGCGTGGTGATGCAGCTGCATTTCGGCGTGATCCGGGATAATTCCCATCGGGTCTTCCGCGCCCTCGGCCCGGACGCCGGCATCGATTCGATCGGCGATGCGCCATCGATCAAGGAGCTGGCGGCCTTCCTCGGTGCGCTGGACGACACGGGCGAGCTGCCGAAGACGATCCTGTATTCCCTCAATCCCAACGACAATGCCGCGCTCGTGACGGTCATGGGCGCCTTCCAGACCGGAGAGGCCGTCGGCAAACTGCAGCACGGCAGCGCCTGGTGGTTCAACGACCACAAACAGGGGATGATCGACCAGCTGACCACGCTGGCTGCGGATGGTTTCCTCGCGGGTTTCGTCGGCATGCTGACGGACTCCCGCAGCTTCCTCAGCTATGCGCGGCACGAGTACTTCCGCCGAATTCTCTGCGATCTGATCGGCGGATGGGTCGAAAACGGCGAATACCCCAAGAAGGACGAAGCACTTCGGCGCATCGTGGAGGGTGTTTGCTATACCAACGCCGAACGCTATTTCGAGCTCTGAAGCGCTTCCTATACTGTAAAGGAGTCGGAGAATGATTCTCCGACTCCTGTTTTTATTTGCTTCCCTTGTATTTCCGCCGCGTGGCCAGGCCGCCGCGAATGTGCCGCTCGGCCTTGTTGCGGTCCAGCAGCGCGCGGACTTCGTGATACAGCGCCCGGTTGATACCGGGCAGCCGCGCCGTGATGTCTTTGTGCACCGTGCTTTTGCTGACGCCGAACTTTGCCGCTGCGGCACGGACGGTGCTGTCGTTTTCCACAATATAAGCGGCCAGCTCGCAGGCACGCTCCTCGATGCTTCTTCGCAAGACCTTCACTCCCTGTGCGCGGCTCCGCCGCGCGCCTATTCTGCTTCATGTATATGAGCCCTGCGAATGATTCTATGAAAGCGCGCCGCAGATGAAATACGTGATTGGTGAAAGCGCTGAAATTTGAAAAAACAGGCATTCTTTCATTGATTTTCACGCCCATCAATGCTAATCTGTAATATAGCAAAATTTGTGCAAATTCTTTTATTCGCAGAGAAGGAGATGCCATGAAGAAAGTACAGTTTACCGAAACCGTTTTGCGCGATGCCAGCCAGTCTCTGGTCGCCACCAGAATGAGCTATGAGCAGTTCAAGCCCATCCTCGAGACCATCGACAAGGCCGGTTATTATTCTGTTGAGTGCTGGGGCGGCGCCACCTTTGACGTGTGCCTTCGCTTCCTCAACGAAGACCCCTGGGAGCGCCTGCGGAAGATCCGCGAGGCCATGCCCAACACCAAGCTGCAGATGCTTCTGCGCGGTCAGAACATCCTCGGCTACAAGCATTATCCCGACGATATCGTCCGCCGCTTTGTGCGCGCCTCCGTGCGCAACGGCATCGACATCATCCGCATTTTCGACGCCCTGAACGACACCAACAACCTCAAGGTCGCCATCGAAGAGACCGTGAAGTCCGGCGCGATGGCTTCCGGCGCGATCTCCTACACCACGAGTCCCGTGCATACGCGCGAGAAGTATGTGGAGATCGTCAAGGAGCTGCGCGAGATGGGCGTCAGCACCATCTGCATCAAGGATATGGCCGGCATCATGAGCCCCAAGGCCGCCTATGACCTGGTCAGCGCCATCAAGGACGCGGTCGACCTGCCCGTCGTCATCCACACGCACTGCACCACCGGCCTTGCCTTCATGACCGAGCTCAAGGCCATCGAGGCCGGCGCCGATGTGATCGACACCGCGATCTCTCCCTTCTCCGGCGGCACCAGCCAGCCCGCCACCGAGACCCTCAACTACGCGCTCAAGGAGCTCGGCTACGAGACCGGCCTGAACGACGACGTACTCTTCAAGATGGCCAACTTCTTCAAGCCCATCCGCGCCGATTTCCTCGCCAAGGGCACCCTGAACCCGATCTCCATGGCTACCGACACCCAGTGCCTGACCTATCAGATCCCCGGCGGCATGCTCTCGAACCTGCTGAGCCAGCTGAAGATGATGAATGCGCTCGACCGCTTCGACGAGGCCCTGCTGGAGACCCCGCGTGTGCGCGAAGACATGGGCTATCCTCCGCTCGTCACCCCGACCAGCCAGATCATCGGCACCCAGGCCGTGCAGAACGTCCTGGCCGGCGAGCGCTACAAGAACGTCGGCGCCGAGCTGAAGGCTTACTGCCGCGGCGAATACGGCCGCACGCCCGCACCGATCAATCCCGAGATCCAGGCCAAGATCCTCAATGGCGAGAAGCCGATCGTCGGCCGCTATGCCGATACGCTGCCGACCGACACCTTTGAGAAGGCCGAGGCGAAGCTGGGCGACATGGCCCGCTGCGAGGAAGACGTGCTCAGCTACATCTCCTTCCCGCAGGTCGCGGAGAAATTCTTCGAGCAGCGCAAGGCGGCTGAGGAGAATGTCGTGCGCTACACCATCACCGAGATGGAGTAAGGAGAAGGAATCATGGATCTTGTCAATCTCTCTCTGGGCAACGGCGCTGCCATCGCCCTGCTGGGTTATTGCGTCGTGTTCCTCGGTATCGTAATGCTGATGCTGGTCGTGATGCTGCTGTGCCGCATCATGATCGCCAACCAGAAGAAGGAGGCCGCGAAGGCCGCCGCTTCCGCTCCGGCCGAAGCGCCGATCGTCGTCGTGCCCGCCCCCGCTTCTCTGGCTCCCGGCACGGCCGGCGATCTGAAGCTCTATGATACCGATCCGAAGGACGCCGCCATGATCATGGCGATCGTCGCCGACACGCTCGGCAAGCCGCTCAACGAGCTGCGCTTCATTTCCATCAAGGAGGTCAAGGACTAATGAAATATAAGGTGACTTTGAATAACCGTGTATACGAGGTCGAGGTCGAGCAGGGCGAGGCCATGCTGATCGACGAATATGAGCTGAAGGCTCCTGCCGCCGCGGCTCCCGCTGCCGCCCCCGCCCCTGTGGCTGCCGCTCCCGCAGCTCCCGCCGCCCCCGCTCCCGCGCCCGCCGCCGGACTTGCCGCCGGCGAGGTCGTCAAGAGCCCGATGCCCGGCAACGTGCTGAAGATCAACGTCCAGCAGGGCCAGAAGGTCAATGAGGGCGATGTGCTCATCGTGCTCGAGGCCATGAAGATGGAAAATGACATCGTCGCCCCCAAGACCGGCACGGTCGCACAGCTCGTCGTCAGCAAGGGTACCGTGGTCGAAACCGGAGCGCCGCTGGTCGTTATCGCGTAACGGGAGGGGCATATGGATATCATAGGCACTCTGCAAAAGCTGGCGATGGAATCCGGCTTCGCAGCGTTCTTTATGGCCGGCGGCTGGAAGAACGCGGTGATGATCCTGATCGCCTTCGTGCTGCTTTATCTCGGCATCGTCAAGAAGTTCGAGCCGCTGCTGCTGTGCGGCATCGCCTTCGGCTGCCTGCTTGCCAACCTCAGCTACTTCATCTCCCAGGGCGGCACCAACGCCATGTACCATCCGGAACTCTGGGAGGCCTTTCTGGACGCCAACAGCCCCTATTATCACAGCTACGGCCACATCATGGCCAACGCCGGGCTGCTTGATTTCTTCTATATCGGCGTCAAGGCCGGCATCTACCCCTCGCTCATCTTCATGGGCGTCGGCGCAATGACGGACTTCGGCCCGCTGCTGAGTAACCCCAAGAGCCTGCTGCTCGGCGCCGCCGCGCAGTTCGGCGTGTTCGTCGCCTTCTTCGGCGCGCTCCTGCTCGGCTTTAACGGGAAGGAAGCCGCCTCCATCGGCATCATTGGCGGCGCGGACGGCCCCACGGCCATCTACCTGACCACGAAGCTCGCGCCCCATCTGCTCGGACCCATCGCGATCGCCGCCTACTCCTACATGGCGCTGATCCCGATGATCCAGCCTCCGCTGATGAAGCTCTGCACCACCGAGGAAATGCGCAAGGTCAAGATGGAGCAGACCCGCGAGGTCTCCAAGAAGGAAAAGATCATTTTCCCGATCGTCGTGGCTTCCTTCGTCATCCTGCTCCTGCCCTCCACCGCGCCTCTGATCGGCTGCCTGATGCTGGGCAACCTCTTCCGCGAGACCGGTGTGACCGACCGTCTGAGCGATACCGCTCAGAACGCCCTGATGAACATCGTCACCATCTTCCTTGCCACCTCCGTCGGCGCGACCATGGTCGGCGACAACTTCCTGCAGATCCAGACTCTGTTCATCATCGTACTCGGCCTGATCGCCTTCTCGATCTCCACGGTCGGGGGCCTTGCTGGCGGCGTGATTATGTACTACGCCTCCGGCAAGAAGATCAATCCGCTGATCGGCTCGGCCGGCGTGTCCGCCGTCCCGATGGCCGCCCGTGTGAGCCAGGACGTCGGCCGCCGCTACAACAAGACCAACTTCCTGCTGATGCACGCTATGGGTCCGAACGTGGCCGGCGTCATCGGCTCCGCGATCGCCGCAGGCTTCCTGCTGTCCGTCTTCGGTTGAGTTGGGTAATCAAACAAAAAAGAACCGGATGTTTCCGGTTCTTTTTTGTTGTCAGATGCGTTTTCGATGTGTATAATAAGCTTAAGAAAAACAGGGGGGGTGTACCTATGAAACAATGGAAGATCATCCTGCCGCTCGGTCTGGCCGCCGCCGGCGCCGCTGCGCTGCTGCTGATGAAAAAGCCCGCGGAGGGCGGTGATCAGCCAGCCGTCAAAAAGGCTGCGAAGGAGACTCAGCCTGCCGCGCCGAAGAAGCTGCAGCAGGGGACTTACAGCTTCATTTCCGGCTTCAAAGATCCCGTCACCGTGGACATGAGCATCTCCTTTGATCCGGAGAAGTTCAGCTATGCCGTCATTTCCGAGGAATTTCTCAATCCCTCCAGTGATTCTCACGTGGCGGTGCTTTGGGGCGAGGATTATCACATGCAGCTCGAGTACGCCGCCTATTATCGCGGCGACGATTTCGAGACGCTCAAAAAGCATGCGGCCGAGAAGTTCAAGGGCTTTGCGGAAGTCCGCTGCGGCGACAACGAGGGCATCCGCTACCTCGACGGCGACAGCTACAGCTACTGCCTGCGCATCCCCGGCGACGAGCACAGTTATCTGCTTGTGACGGCGATCCGCGCCGCGGCCGATCCCGAGGACTTTGCCGCTCTGCCCGAGGATCCCGCGTTCCGGGCGATGCTCGCGAGCATCCGCTTTGCGCTCAAACGCTGAAAACAGAACGGAAAAGCAGCCGACATTGTCGGCTGCTTTTTTTCATGGCCCGATATAGGTGAAGCGCTTCATCCTGACGCCGTCTCGTTCGACGGTCTCGTTCCACATCGCGGCGGGACGCACCCAGTAGCCGCGCTCGCCGTACTGCGCCTGATAGACGACCATTTCCTCCTCTGTTTCGGAATGGCGGGCGACAAAGAGCAGGCGGTACTCCTTGCCTTTGAAATGCCGATACAGGCCGGGCTTCAGTTTTTCCCCGGCCGATGTTCCGTTTTCCGCAAAGTAATGGTTCATCGCGTGCTCAAAATGGCGCAGAAAACTCGCTTTGGCCTCCACGCCTGCCTCACTGTGCGGGCGGAACATATCAAAGGCGTGAAATTGCCCGGGAAACACGTCCAGCTCCGCCTCCACGCCGGCGGCACGAAGATTTTCCACAAAGCGCAGCGTCTCGTCATAAAAGGGCTCTGCGTCGCCGACGAAGGTGTAGCAGGGCGGCAGCTTCCGGTAATCGGTCTGCCGGGCGGGCGAAGCGTAGGGACTGAGATGCTCCCGGTCCTGGCCTGCGAGGTATTTGGCCCAGGCGCTGTGGTTTTTCGCCGTGTTCCACACCGGCGCGTGGTTATCGCGGGAGGAGGGGGTGTCGCGGTCGTCCAGCATCGGATAGAGCGGCATCTGAAAGGCGATGTTGACCTCGCCGCGGTCGCGCGCGAGCATGCACAGCGCTGCCGTCAGACCTCCGCCCGCGCTCTCGCCGCCGACCATGATCTGGTCGCTGCGCACACCGAGCTCAGCTGCGTGCTCCTTCAGCCACAGCAGCGCCGCGTAGCAGTCGTCCAGCGCGGCGGGGTAGGGCGCTGTGCCCGAGAGGCGGTATTCCGGCGTAACGACGACGGCGTGAAAATACCGTACCAGATCCGCCGCCCGTGAAAAGAAAGCCATCTCCGGCATGCCGCTGCGGTAGCCGCCGCCGTGGATCCATAACACGCCGGGGTGTCCGCCGTCTTCCCTCTGCCCGAGAACGAGCAGCTTCATGGCGCCCGCCGGCCCTTCGATCCAGAGACGCTCGATTTTGTGTGCCATATCCATCCGTCCTTTGCTGATTTCCCTTGTATTATACAACTCCGCAGCGGAAAATCACAGGGGGAACCGGTGGAAAAACGGCAATTTTTACTATACAAAACCAGTCAAATATGCTAAACTATTAAAGATCGAATATGAGGGGGATGTATATGCAGGAACCGACACTGGTCATTCTGGCCGCCGGCATGGGCAGCCGCTTCGGCGGGCTCAAGCAGATCACCGCCGTGGACGACCATAATCACGCAATCATTGATTATTCGCTCTTTGACGCTTACCGCGCGGGCTTTCGCAAGGTGGCCTTTATCATCAAGCATGAGATCGAGGAAGACTTCAAGGCACGCGTCGGCCGCCGTATGGAAAAGTATTTTGACGTGAAGTATGTCTACCAGCAGCTTGACCGCCTGCCGGAGGGCTATTCTGTGCCGGAGGGCCGCGTCAAGCCCTGGGGAACCGGGCATGCTGTGCTCTGCTGCCGCGGCGTGGTGGACGGCCCCTTCGCCGTTATCAATGCCGACGACTATTACGGGCCGAGCGCCTATACCGAGCTCTATGAGTTTCTTTCCGCCGACCGCCCGGCCAATGAGCACGCGATGGTCGCCTATGAGCTGCGCAATACCGTGACGGAGCATGGCTCGGTCGCCCGCGGCATCTGCAGCGTGGAAAACGGCCTGCTGACTGACGTGGTCGAGCGTACGAAAATCTTCAAGCGCGGCAGCGACGCGGAATTCACCGAGGACGGGGAGAAGTTCGAGTTCCTGTCCGGCGATTCGCCCGTATCGATGAACTGCTGGGGCTTTGGCCCGGGCATGCTGGAGGAGCTGGAGCGGAGATTCCCGGCCTGGCTGGAGGAGAATCTGCCGGCCAATCCCCTTAAGGCCGAGTATTTCCTGCCCTTCGTGGTCAATGCGCTGATTCAGGAGAGGAAGGGCTGCGTGCATGTGCTGCCCTGCCGCGAGAGCTGGTACGGCATCACCTACCGGGAGGATATGGACAGCGTCGTGAGTCACCTCGCCGCGCTGCGCGCCGAAGGGCGTTACCCTGAGATTTTATTGGATTAAGGAGAATCGGATATGAAAGTATTGGTCACCGGCGGCGCCGGATACATCGGCAGCCATACTTGTGTGGAACTGCTGAATCAGGGACTCGATGTGGTCGTGGTGGATAACCTCGTCAATTCCAGCGCGAAGGCCGTCGAGCGCGTCGAGCAGATCGCGGGAAAAGACGTCGCCTTCTATGAGCAGGACGTGCGCGATAAGGCTGCGCTGCACCGGGTTTTTGAAAAACACGACATCGGCTGCGTCATCCACTTTGCCGGCCTCAAGGCCGTGGGCGAATCGGTCGTGATGCCGCTGGAGTACTATGACAACAACCTCTTCTCCACCGTGACGCTCTGTGAAGTGATGCGCGAGCACGGCGTGAAGAACATCATCTTCTCCTCCTCCGCGACGGTCTATTCCGGCGATAACGAGATGCCGCTGCGCGAGGTCTCCAAGACCGGCATGTGCACCAACCCCTACGGCTGGACAAAGTACATGTCCGAGCAGATCCTGCGCGACACGGCCAAGTCCGACGGCGAGTGGTCCGTGGCGCTGCTGCGCTACTTCAACCCCATCGGCGCTCATCCGAGCGGCCTGATCGGCGAGGATCCGCGCGGCATCCCCAACAACCTCATGCCCTTCATCGCCCAGGTCGCCGTGGGCCGCCGCGACCATCTGAACGTCTTCGGCGCTGACTATCCCACGCACGACGGCACGGGCGTGCGCGACTACATCCACGTGGTCGACCTGGCACGCGGCCATGTCGCGGCTATCAATTACATGATGAAGCACAAGGGCGAGAGCGTTTTCAACCTCGGCACCGGCCAGGGCTACAGCGTGCTGGACATGGTGCACACCTTCGAGCGCGTCACCGGGCAGAAGATCCCCTATGAGATCGCGCCGCGCCGCGCGGGCGATTTGCCCGCCATGTACGCCAGCCCCGACAAGAGCGCGGAGCTGCTGGGTTGGAAGGCGCAGTACAATCTGGAGGATATGTGCCGCGACACCTGGGCCTGGCAGAGCAAGAACCCGATGGGCTACGGCGAGGAGTAATCACTCGAATCCAAAAAGAGGCGAATGATATTCGCCTCTTTTTTTCAAGCGTTTTTGAACCTTTGGACGTTGAATTTCGTCTATATGGGTGAAGTCGGCTTCCGGACAGGGGAGGTGATGGTGTGGAAGGATTTGAGCAGGCGCTGGCCGCATGTCTGCCGGTGCTGGAACGCTTTGTAAAATTCAAGATCTCCGACCGCCTTGACGCGGAGGATCTGTTTCAGGACTGCTGCGTGACGGCGGTGCAGAAGCGGGAAAGTCTGCGCGATCTATCGTCGCTGAAGCCATGGCTCCTGCGCATCGCGCAGAATAAATGCACGGACTATTACCGCGCCAAAGCCAAACAGCTGGAGCTGCCCATCGAGGAGCTCTCCGAATCCGTCGCCTCCGTCGGCCTCTATGGCCGGACGGTGGACACGGCCGTCGGCGAGACGCTGGACAAGCTCGGCGACAGGGAAAAGCAGATCCTCTATCTGTATTATTTCAAGGATCTGCCGCAGGATCAGATCGCGGCGCGTCTGCATCTTCCGCTGGGCACCGTCAAAAGCCGCCTACACTACGCCAAAAAGAAATTCAAGGAGTCTTATCTCTATACGGAACACGGCAAAGGAGGAATCATGATGAAAAAACTGCCGACGTTTTTGCCGGAATACACGATCACAGCAACAAACAAAGAGCCCTTTCCCGTGCGCTGGGAGGAGATCATGGGCTGGTTCATCGTACCGCGCCTGGGTGAAAAACTGAGCTGGGCGATGTACGACTGGCCGGAGAGAAAACGCACTGAGCTCTGCGAGCTGGAGGTAATCGGGCGCGCGGAGGTGCACGGGATCGAGGGCGTGGAGATCCGCTCGATCGAAACTGATCCGATGGACTGCAACAGCGCGGGCGGCCAGCAGCGCGTGGAGCGTCGCCTGATCGCGCAGCTGACTGACACGCACTGCCGTCTGCTGGCGCACAGCGTCACCGAGGACGGGATCCGGCGTTACAGCACCTTCCTCGACGGCGACTCGTTCCTTAATAACTGGGGCTTCGGAGAAAACAACTGCGGCAATGAAGTGGATCTCCGCCCGAAGGGCGACATCATTCGCCGCGGCAGCGAGGTCACGACTGCGAACAAGCAGTTCCTGCTCGACGTCGTCGGGCGCTGTACCGTAACGATCAACGGGAAGAGCTGGGACACGGTCTGCGTGATGGACTGCAACACCTACAATAACGGCGTGGTGAGCGAGCAGTACCTTGACAAAAACGGCCGCACGGTCCTCTGGCGGCGCTTCAACTGCAATGATTGGCAGCTGGAGACTTACGGAAAACCATGGACGGAGCTCCTGCCGGACAATGAGCGCATCAGCGTCAACGGTGTGACCTGCGTCCACTGGTACGACTGCATCACCGACTACATCCTGTAAGACAAAGCCACTGTCTCAGACAGTGGCTTTGTTCATCCCTGTATAGCGCAGATACTGCTGGTAGGCGGCTTTACCGTAGGCGCTGACTGCTTTGCCTGTGCCGTTGTAGCGGGTGAAGATCAGCTTGAGCTCCTCCGGCGAGAAGGAGGCAAAATCAATGCGCCCGGTCTTCTCCTCGGCGGCGGCAAGGAGATTCAGCGCGGCGAGCTCCAGGTTGAAGCTCTTGCTGCGCTTCAACAGCCGCCAGATCAGGCGGACGTCGCGCGGCTTGTCCCGGTCGAGCCTTCGCTGGACGGGGATCTTGAGGGCTTCCATCGTGGTGAGGCCGCGATCCAAAGCGAAATTGATCGCGTCGATCCCGACACGGGCAAAGATCTGCGCGTAGCCGGTGGAGCTGTCCAGCTTGTTCCAGGGGCTCAGCCCGGTCGGCATCTCTCCGTCGAGTTTGCCGCGCAGCGTCAGCCGCAGCCAGTTGAAGCGCACCAGCAGGTCGGCGGCGATATCCAGTACGTCGATTTTTGTGATCTCCTGATACAAAACGGCCTGCAGCACAGCGGCAGGGATCGCGTAGCGTTCCGACAGAGCCCGGATCCGCGGAGTCAGCCTTTTGATGATCCGTTCGGTCATGGAAGCGCTATAGAGCCTGAACATGGTATCTCCTCCTTTGAAAAAAACAGGGAAAAGCGCTGCTTTTCCCTGTTTTTACCCGTTATGCGTCAGATCCGTTTCCACTTGGCGCCGTGGGGGATGTCGGTCAGCTCGATGCCGGCGGCCTTCAGCTCGTCGCGGATGCGGTCGGCCTCGGCAAAGTTCTTGACTTTCTTCGCGTCCTGGCGGGCGCGGATCATCGCCTCCACCTCGGCGTCAGCTTCGCCGGACTCGGAGATGATCGTGAATTCTCCGGCGGTGACGGCCTGCTTCTTGAGTTCCTCGCGCTTTTTGTCAGCCTTGGCGATCAGATCCAGGCTCAGCACGCGGTCAAAATCGGCCAGTACGGCGAGCTTGGTATAATCGTTGGTCTTGTATTTCAGCACGTCGTAGAGCGCCGTGACGGCGAGCGAGGTGTTGAGGTCGTTGTCGAGCGCATCGGTGAAGTGCTTTTTCAGTTCGGAGAAGGCGGCCTCGTCGAGCGTGTCCTGTTCGGGCTTGAGCGCAGCGATACGGGCAATGAGCTTGTTGTAGGCAAGCTGTGCGTTGTCCATGTTCTCCCAGTCAAACACGAGGCTTTTGCGGTAATGGCTCTGCAGGCAGAAGAAGCGGTAGGCGAGGGGATCATAGCCCTTTTCCTCCAGCAGCGACACCGTGAGAAATTCGCCCTTGGATTTGGACATCTTGCCGCTCTTGGTGTTCAGGTGCAGCACGTGCATCCAGTAGTTGCACCACTTGTGGCCGAGGTAGGCTTCGCTCTGCGCGATTTCGTTGGTGTGGTGCGGGAAGGCGTTGTCGATGCCGCCGCAGTGGATGTCCAGATCCTCGCCCAGGTGCTTCATCGAGATGCCGGAGCACTCGATGTGCCAGCCGGGATAGCCCACGCCCCAGGGGGAGTCCCATTTCAGCGCCTGGTCCTCGAACTTGGACTTGGTGAACCACAGCACAAAGTCGTTTTTGTTGCGCTTGTTGCCGTCCTCCTCCACGCCCTCGCGCACGCCGACGTCGAGATCCTCGGCGTTGAAGTCGTTGAAGACGTAGTATTTATCCAGCTTGGAGGAGTCAAAGTACACGTTGCCGCCGGCAAAGTAGGCATAGCCGGTGTCCATCAGCTTCGAGATGATCTTGATGTACTCGTCGATGCAGTTGGTCGCGGGCTCGACGACGTCGGGACGGCGGATGCCGAGCTTTTCGCAGTCTGCGAAGAAGGCGTCGGTATAAAACTTCGCGATCTCCATGACGGTCTTGTGCTCGCGGCGGGCGCCCTTGAGCATCTTGTCCTCGCCCTCGTCGGCATCGGAAGAAAGGTGGCCGACGTCGGTGATGTTCATGACGCGCTTGAGATTGTAGCCGCTGTAGCGCAGGTAACGGTCCAGGATATCCTCCATGATGTAGGAGCGGAGGTTGCCGATGTGGGCAAAGTGATAGACCGTGGGGCCGCAGGTGTACATCTTGACGATGTCGGGGTGGTTGGGCACGAAGTCCTCGCGCTTGCGGGTCAGAGAGTTATACAGCTTCATAGGATAGGCTCCTTATTTGGAATCTTTGAAAACGTCGCGGTTCTTGTAGAAATATTCCGCGCCGGAATAGACGGTGGTGAGAAGAATGACGGCGGTGCTGATCAGCGCGATAAAGTCCGGCGCGGAATCCCCGAGCGACGGCGCATGGAAAAACAGCATCAGACACAGGCAGACCATCGTCGCGGCGGTCTTGATCTTGCCGGATTTGGCAGCGGCAATGACGCGGCCCTGCTCTACGGCGATCAGCCGCAGACCGGACACGCCGAATTCCCGCAGCAGCACCACGGCCAGCGCCCATCCGGGCATGCGTCCGGCCTCGACGAAGAAACACATGGCGGCCATGACCAGCACCTTGTCGGCCAGCGGGTCCATAAATTTGCCGAAGTTCGTGACCTGGTTGTAGTGCCGGGCAATATAGCCGTCCAGCATATCGGACAGGCTTGCCAGCACAAACACGGCCAGCGCCCAGTACCGGTGCCCGGTATAGGCCAGCACCAGGAAAACGGGGATCATCAATACGCGAAAAATCGTGATTTTATTGGCCGTCGTATTCATGCTTCCGCCTCCCTGTGCCCGAACAGCAGGCCGTCCTCCACGCTGTCGATGCAAACGTCGCACAGCTCGCCCTCGGTGCAGTCGCCGGAGAAGAGCACCAGCCCGTCGATGTCGGGGGAGTCGGCGTAGCTGCGGCCGACGTGCAGGCCGCTTTCCTCGTCGTCGTACTCATACAGCACGCGCAGCGTTTTTCCGACGAAGCCCTGCAGGAACTCGTCCATGATCGGCTGCTGCAGCTGCAGGATCAGATCGGCGCGGCGCTGCGCCTCTTCGGCGTCCACATGCTCCATTGCGGCTGCGGGCGTTCCCTCTTCGGGGGAGAAGGGGAAGACGCCAACGCGCTCGATCTTCGCTTCCTTCAAAAACTCGCACAGCTCCTCAAACTCCGTCTCGCCCTCGCCGGGCAGACCGGCGATCAGGCTCGTGCGCAGCACCAGACCGGGGATGCGCTCGCGAAGCCGACGGAACAGACTGCGGATCTCTGCGCCGGTGCCGCGGCGGTTCATCTTTTTGAGGATCGCGTCATTGATATGCTGGATGGGGATGTCCAGATACTTGACGATCTTGGGATTGCGGGCGATCTCGTCGATCAGCTCCTCATCGAACTGATCGGGATAGAGGTAGTGCAGGCGGATCCACTCGACGCCTTCGATCTGCTCCAGCTCGCGGCAGAGCCTTGCCAGGCTGCGTTTGCCGTAGAGGTCGGTCCCATAGCGGGTGATGTCCTGCGCGATGACGATCAGCTCTTTGACTCCGTGCGCCGCCAGATCCTGCGCCTCGGCCACAACGGTCTCGATCGGGCGGGAGCGATAGCGGCCGCGGATGTAGGGAATGGCGCAGAAGGCGCAGAAATTGTTGCAGCCCTCGGCGATGCGTAAATATGCCCAGCCCGGGCCGGTGGAGACGACGCGCGGCGTCTCGTCGATCGGGCCGCTCTGATCGCGGAAGGAGGCGTAGCCTTCGCCCGCGCAGACGCGGTCGGCCGCGTCGACGATCTCCGAGAAGGAGCCCACGCCCAGCACGGCGTCGATCTCCGGCAGCTCTGCCAGAATACTGTCTTTATAGCGCTCGGAGAGACAGCCCGTGACGATCAGGCCGCCGAGCTTTCCCTCGCTTTTCAGCGCGGCGAGCGTCAGAATGTTCTCGATCGCCTCGCTCTTGGCCGCGTCGATAAAGCCGCAGGTGTTGACGATCGCAAAGTCCGCGCCCTCCGGCTCCGGCACCAGGCGGTAGCCCGCCTCGTCGAGCAGATAGAGCATCTGTTCGCTATTGACCAGATTTTTGGCGCAGCCAAGCGAAATCAAAGCAAATGTTTTGTTCATCAGTCATCCTCAGCTTCCGCTTCCGCAGAGAAGCGGGCGAGCGCCGCGCGGATCTCGTCCCAGCCGAAGCCCCGGCGAAACAGGGCGGCCGTGACCTTGCGCACCTCGTCCCGATTGTCGGGATCGTGCAGACGCGCGGCAATCAGTTTGTCGATCTTTTCGGTGTTGTCGGGGCGCTGCCCGAGGGCCTCGTCCCAGTAGTCGCGGGGCACGCCCCGCCGGGAGAGCTCCTGCCGGATGCGCCCCGGGCCGTAGCCCCTGGCGGCATAGTGCCGCGCGACGGCTGCGGCGTAGCTCTCATCGTCGAGAAGCCGCTGATCCAGCAGCCAGCGCACGCAGGCGGCGGCGCTTTTCGGATCGGCGCCCTTTTGAATCAGCTTGTCGTTGAGCTCTTTGGCGGACAGCGGGCGGCGCGAGAGGATCTCCAGCGCCTTCCCCTTCAGCAGTGCGAGGGCGGAAGCGTTTCGGATCTCCTCCAGCTTTTTCTCATCGAGCTCCTGCCCGCGGTAAAGCCGCAGATCGGCGACCACGCCGACCGTGGAGGAAATCTCCTCGCCGTTCGAGAGTGCTATGCTTACCCGTTCCGGAGCGGTCTGCCGCAGGGAGGTGATGCTGAGCTGTTCAGGCATCAGCCTTCGTCAAAGTCGCTGGCGCTGACGTCCACGGCGCGGCCGGATACGATCGCGGCCTTCTTCGCCTGCGGGCTCATCAGCTCGGTCGAACGGGCGCGGATCTGCTGCTCGATGTCGTCGCAGACCTCGGGGTTCTTGGTCAGATAGTCCTTCACGCCGTCCTTACCCTGAATGCGCAGACCGTTGCAGGTAAACCAGGCGCCGCCTTTTTCAATGATGTCGAGCTTCACAGCCAGGTCGATGATCTCGCTGACGCGGGAGATGCCCTCGCCGTACATGATGTCAAACTCCGCCTCGCGGAACGGGGGAGCGACCTTGTTCTTGACGACCTTGGCACGGGTGCGGTTGCCGATCATTTCGCCGTTGGCCTTCAGGGTCTCGATGCGGCGCACGTCGATGCGCACGGAGGCGTAGTACTTGAGGGCCAGGCCGCCGGGCGTGGTCTCGGGGTTGCCGTACATGACACCGATCTTCTGGCGCAGCTGGTTGATGAAGATGACGGTGCAGTTGTTCTTGGAAATCGCGCCGGCGAGGCGGCGCATGGCCTGGCTCATGAGCCTTGCCAGCATGCCGACCACGGTGTCGCCGATCTCACCGTCGAGCTCGGCGCGGGGGATCAGCGCCGCGACGGAGTCGACCACCAGCACGTCGATCGCACCGGAGCGGACGAGGGATTCGGCAATGTCGAGCGCCTGCTCGCCGGTGTCCGGCTGGGAGATCAGCAGACTGTCGATGTCCACGCCGAGGGCGCGGGCATAAGCCGGCTCGAGCGCGTGCTCAACGTCGATGTATGCGGCGGTGCCGCCGTTTTTCTGCGCGGAGGCGACCACATGCAGCGCAAGCGTCGTCTTGCCGGAGGCCTCTGGCCCGTAGATTTCCACGATGCGGCCGCGGGGCACACCGCCGATGCCGAGCGCGAGGTCCAGGGACAGAGAGCCCGTGGACAGCGCCTCCACGTTCACGGCGATATCGTCGCCCAGGCGCATGATCGTGCCCTTGCCGTAGTCCTTCTCGATTTTTGCGATGGCGGTTTCGAGCGCTTTTTTCTTGTCGCTGTCGGCCGGGGAGACGACCGCGGATACTTTCTTTTTCTCTGCCATAATGATTCGTTCTCCTTTATCTCAGACGGTGCACAGCACCATAGTTTACATCTTACATCACGCCGAGCACCACGCGGTCTACGCCGAGCGTATCGCGTTTGGTGGCCGCGGTGCGGAAGCCGCCCGACAGCAGCATTTCGCTGACGGGCTCCGCCTGGCCCTCGCCGACCTCGAAGAGGAGCATGCCGCCGGGCTGCAGCAGGGACTTCCAGTATTTGATGATGGATTTATAGAATTTCAGTCCGTCCTCGCCGCCGTCAAGCGCCCAGATCGGCTCGTAGTCGCGCACGGAGGCGTCGAGCGTGAGGATCTCGTTGCTCGCGATATACGGGGGATTGGAGACGATCAGGTCGAACTGGCCGATGCTCATCGGGGGAGAGGAGGTCGCGTCGGCCTGCATGGTGATCGCGCGGCCGGAGAGGCGGTTCTGCGCCAGGTTCTTGCGGCAGATCTCCAGCGCGGTGGCGCTGATGTCGATGCAGACGAGCTTCGTCGCGGGCATCTCATGGCCGATGGCGCAGGCGATGCAGCCGCTGCCGCAGCAGAGGTCGAGGATCCTGGCGTCCATTTTGCGCCCGGTGAGAAGCTCCACGGCGGTGTCCACCAGCAGCTCCGTGTCCATGCGCGGGATCAGCACATCGGGCGTCACGGTCATCGGCAGACCGTAAAACTCCCAGGAGCCGGTGATATAGGCGACCGGCTCGCCGGCGAGACGGCGGGCGGTATAGTCTGCGGCCGTCTTTTCCACCTGCTCGGTGGTATAGAGCCTCATGTCGCGCAGCAGCTCCTGCGTGCTCTTGTTGGCGGCGCGGGCCAGCAGCACGCGCGCCTCCAGCTGATAGGCTTCAATGCCCGCGTCGCGCAGGGCGTTTCGCGTGGCGATTAGAATATCGTTATAAGTTTTCATTACCAGGCGTCGCTTCCTTTTTCTTCAGGAATCACCAGTTCAAGGGCGCGGATCGCGACCTCGATCATCGAGTCGTCGGGCTCATTGGTCGTGATGCGCTGCAGCCACTTGCCGGGCGCGGAGAGAACGGCGGACAGCCAGTTGTCGTGGCGGCCGCACCAGCGGTTGATCTCATAGCTGATGCCGACGACGACCGGCAGCAGCAGGATATGAAACAGCATCCGCAGCAGACGGTTTTTCGCTGTCACCACGGAGTTGACGAGGATGCTGACGACCACGACCACCAGCAGGAAGCTGGTACCGCAGCGGGGATGAAAGCGCGATTCGGGGCGGACGTTTTCCACTGTCAGCTCCTTGCCGTGCTCATAGCAGAAGATGGTCTTATGCTCGGCGCCGTGATAGGAAAACAGGCGCTTGACGTCCTTGGTCTTGCTCACCAGCCACATGTAAAGCAGCAGGATCAGGATGCGGATCGCACCCTCGCAGAGGTTGAGGACCGGCACGCTGATCTCCCGGCTGTCCACGCCGAAGAGTTTAAATGCGAGACCTACGGTCTCGACCGGGAGGAATATGAACAGAAATAGACTCAGCGCGAAGCCCAGCGCAACGGCCACGCCTATGATGAGCTTCTGCGCCTGATCCTCGGGAAAGTGCTTTTCGATCCACTGATCCAGTTTGTCCGGTTCGCCCTGTTCCTCCAGCGGCAACTGCTCGGCCGAGAAGCTCAGGGCCTTCATGCCGTTGACCAGCGAGGCGAAAAAGGTCGCGCAGCCGCGGATGAACGGCCAGCCCAGGATCGGATAACGATCCTTAATGAACTTGAGTTCCTCAATCTTTTCCACAAGGCCGTCCTGCCCGCGGCAGACGATGGCCTGCTTTTTCGGGCCGCGCATCAGGATGCCCTCGATCAGGGCCTGACCGCCGATGCTGGTGCGAAAATCGCAGGCCTGGTGCTTATTTGCCATTGTTATCTCCGTTCTGCTGGGGGAGTAAGATCGTCACGCGGCAGCCGCCGCCCTCAGCGTTTTCGATGGTCAGCTCGCCGCCGTGGCGCGTCACGATCTCGTCGCAGACGGCCAGGCCGATGCCGGTGCCGCGGTTTTTCGAGCTGCCCTTGTAGAATTTTTCCTTGACGTGGGGGAGTTCTCCCTCCGGGATGCCGCGGCCGTGGTCGCGGATGCGGATGCACACGCCGCGCGGCACCTCCGCGAGACTGACCTCCACCTTCTGCCCGTCGCCGCCGTGCTTGGCGGCGTTGTCGAGCAGGTTGAGAAAGACCTGCTTGAGCCGCTCCGGGTCGCCGGGGATCAGCGGGATCTCGTTGGCCGGCTGCTCATAGACGACCTCCACGCCGGCCTGCTTCATCAGCTCCCCGTAGGTAAAGAGCGCGTCTTCGAGCTCGGCTGCAATGTCGATCAGCTCGATGCGCAAATTAAAGCGCCCGTCCTGGATGCGGGCAAATTCGAGCATCTCCGTCACCATGCCGGTGAGGCGCTCGGCTTCTTTGGAAATGATATGAATGCCGCGCAGCGAGTCGCCCTGGATCGCCGGATCATAGGCGATCGTCTCCGCCCAGCCCTCAATAGCCGTCAGCGGTGTGCGCAGCTCGTGCGAGACCTGGGAGATGAACTCCGTGCGCGCCTTTTCCGCCACGGCGACCTTCTCGCTCATGCCGTTGATCTCGCGCGCGAGATCGCCGATCTCGTTGTCGTAGCTCTGCTCGATCTTGGTGCCGTAGCTGCCCTCGGCAATGCGCCTGGCCGTCTGCGTCATATCCCGGATCGGATCCGAGACGTAGCGCCAGAACCAGAGGTTGAGCAGCACCAGGTACGCGCAGAGCAGCAGCATCACCAGCACGCCCGGCACCGGCCAGCCCCGGGCAATGAAATAGATCCCCAGGATCAGCAGCAGCAGCGCCGCCGATGCGGACAGCAGCAGCTGTATTTTCAGCCTTCTGAACATCAAAAAACCACCTGAATACCGTGAATAGTCAACAGAGAACGCGATCAGTAGCCCCACTTATAGCCATAGCCCCAGACCGTGGTGAGGAATTCCGGTTCGGTCGGATCGGCTTCGATCTTGATGCGCAGGCGGCGGATATTCACGTCCACGGTTTTCAGCTCGCCGCTGAAATCGCTGCCCCAGACGGCGGAAAGGATATCCTCGCGGCTCATGGCCTTGCCGGGGTTTTCCATGAACAGCTTCATCAGCAGATATTCGATCTGCGTCAGCTTCAGGCGCTGGCCGTTCTTCTCCAGGGTGCGGTTGCGGGTGTTGAGCAGGAAGGGACCGCTGACGATCTCGCTGGCGGCCTTCTCGTCGTCGTCAACGCCGAGGCGGCGGATCAGCGCATCCACACGGGCGGTCAGCTCCGCAGGGGAGAAGGGCTTGGTCACATAGTCGTCCGCACCGGTCATCAATCCGGTGACCTTGTCGATCTCCTGGCTCTTGGCGGTGAGCATGATGATGCCCATCTTGGAACCGGTCGCGCGGATGCGGCGGCAGACCTCGAAGCCGTCGATATCCGGCAGCATCACGTCCAGCAGAGCCAGGCAGATGTCGGGATTGACCTTCAGCTTTTCCAGGGCCATCATGCCGTTCTCGGCCTCGATCGGCTCAAAACCGCTGCGGCGCAGATTGATCACCACAAAGCTGCGGATGTTGGCCTCGTCCTCCAGCACCAGAATTTTTTTCATATCGGTATTCTCCTTTCAAAAAGAGAAGCTTTGATCGCGCATAGTTCACGCATGTTACATCTATCGTATTATAGCATAAGTTTTACATTTTTGGTAGCTAAAGTTTCAAAAAAGTATTCGTCATTTTATAGAAAATGACAGAGAATCGACATTATGTAAACAAATAAGGACTCGACTTGAGATTTTGGCTATGATATAATGTTTAAAAAAGTCAGAAAGGGCCTTGGCATGGGCGAAACAGTCGGACAAAGGAATACGGTTCTCGGCATCCTCGCCCATGTGGACGCGGGCAAGACCACGCTCTCGGAGTCGATGCTGTATCTGGCCGGCGCGATCAAAAAACAGGGCCGTGTCGACCACCGCGACAGCTTCCTGGACACGCATGAGCTCGAGCGCGAGCGCGGCATCACGATCTTTTCCAAGCAGGCGATCCTCGATCTGCCGCGAACGAAGCTGTTCCTGCTCGACACGCCCGGCCACGTCGATTTCGCGGCTGAGGCGGAGCGCACGCTCCGCGTGCTTGATGCCGCGGTACTGGTCATCAGCGGCACGGACGGCGTGCAGGCTCATACCGAAACGCTCTGGCAGCTGCTGAAGCGCTACCGGGTGCCCTGCTTCGTCTTCGTCACCAAGATGGACCTGCCCGGGACCGATCGGGCTGCGCTGTCGCAGGAGCTTCAGCGCACGCTCGGGGACGGCTGTGTGGATTTCGGCCTGCCGACCGCCGAACGGGACGAGCGCATCGCCCTCTGCGACGAGAGCGCGATGGAGCGCTATCTCGACAGCGGCTCCTTTGACGATACCTGCCTGACGGAACTGATCGCCCGCCGCTCGCTGGTGCCCTGCTTCTTTGGCTCCGGGCTTCGCAACGAGGGCGTGTCCGAACTGCTCGATACCATCGACCGCCTTGCGCCAAAGACAAAGGAGTGTGAGGGCTTTGCGGCCTCGGTATATAAAATCGGGCGCGATGTACAGGGCAAGCGCCTGAGCTATGTCAAGATCACCGGCGGCGAGCTGCGCGTACGCGATGCCGTCCGTTACCGGAACGAAAAAGGGGAGGAGCTGGAGGAGAAGATCAGCCAGATCCGCCTGTATTCCGGCATGAAATACGAAGCGGTCGAGCGTGTCGGCCCCGGCGTCAGCTGTGCGCTGCTCGGTCTGACCGGCACCTGGCCCGGCCAGGGCCTCGGCGCAGAGCCTGACGCGGAGTCGCCGGTCCTGGAGCCGGTGCTGAGCTACCGGGTGCTGCTTCCACAGGGGGCCGATCCGCGCCTGCTGATGCCGAAATTCCTGCAGCTGCAGGAGGAGGATCCGCAGCTGCACCTTGTCTGGAACGAGCGAAACCGCGAGATCCAGGTGCAGCTGATGGGCAGGGTGCAGACCGAGGTGCTGATCCGCCTGGTCAAAGAGCGCTTTGACGTGGATATCGCGCTCGACACTGGCCGCATCCTCTACCGCGAGACGATTGCCAACCGCGTCGAGGGCGTCGGCCACTATGAGCCGCTGCGGCATTATGCCGAGGTGCATCTGATCCTGGAGCCGCTGCCGCGCGGGCACGGCCTGGTTTTCGACAGCTGCTGCAGCGAGGATGAGCTCGACCGCAACTGGCAGCGCCTCATTTTAACGCATCTGGCCGAGAAAAAGCATCTCGGCGTGCTGACCGGCGCGCCGATCACCGATATGAAGATCACGCTTGCCGCCGGGCGCGCGCATCTCAAGCACACCGAGGGCGGCGATTTCCGGCAGGCGACCTACCGCGCTGTGCGGCAGGGTCTGATGCAGGCCGAGAGTGTGCTGCTCGAGCCCTGGTACGCCTTTTCGCTCGAGGTGCCGACCGAGATGATCGGCCGCGCGATCAGCGACCTGCGCGCGATGGGCGGCGTTTTCGATTCGCCCGAGGAGTTTGGCGGGCGCTCGCGCCTGAGCGGCAGCGCGCCGGTCGCGGCGATGAACGGCTACGGAGAGGAGCTGGTGGCCTATACCCGCGGCAAGGGGAAGCTGAGCCTCCGGCCGGACGGCTACCGCCCCTGCAAGAGCGCCGAGGCGGTGATCCGCGACATCGGCTACAGCCCGGAGAGCGACCTGGACAACAGCCCGGATTCGGTCTTCTGCGCCCACGGCGCGGGCTTCGTCGTCAAATGGGACAAGGTGCCGGACTACATGCACCTCGAAAGCTGCCTGCGGCAGCGCGAGGAAAAACCTGCCGCTGCGCCGCGGCTGAACAATCTCAGCATCGACGAGCGGGAGCTCGAGGCCATCATGGAGCGGGAATTCGGCCCGATCCGCCGCCCGCAGTACCAGACGGCCGTCCGCAACGCTGCGCCCCCGAAAATGATCGAGGTCGAGGCGAAGAAGGAGTACCTGATCGTCGACGGCTATAACGTCATCTTTGCCTGGCCGGAGCTGAAGGCGCTGGCGAAGGAGCGGCTGGACCTGGCGCGCGAGAAACTGATGGACACGCTCTCCAATTACTGCGGCTTTACAAAAACCGAGCTGGTGCTCGTCTTCGACGCCTATCGCACGCCCTCGCAGCCCGGAAAACACAGCGATTATCACAATATCCACATCGTCTATACCGAAGACGGCGAGACGGCCGATGCCTACATCGAACGCCTGGCCAACGACATCGGCAAAAACTATGCGGTGCGGGTCGTCACGAGCGACAGCCTGATCCGCCTGTCCGCGCTGCGCTCCGGCGTTCTGCGCACGTCCTCGGGCGAATTCGAGGGCGAGGTCGCCTGGGTCCTGCAGCAAATCGAAGAATTGCTGCGCCGCACGAATCTCGGCGCGCACACGACAAAACTGAAAGATGGAAAACCATGAACTGATCCGCCGCCTGGAAGACCTTGCTGCCCGCTGTGAAAAGAGCGGCGCCGTCACGGGCAGCCATTTTCTCACGCCCGCCGAGCAGTACCAGGCGGAGCAATATTTCAAAACCAGCGGCGTGAGACTCCTGTTTCACGGCGGCCATGCGGACTGCGAACGCCGCGCGGCTTTCTTTTTGCCGGACTGGCTTGAGCCCGAATATTTCGACCCTGCCGACTATCTACGCGCCATCCGCCTGACCGCGCATTTCGGCACGCCCGGTCACCGGGACTATCTCGGGGCGCTTCTCGGCATGGGCATCGGCCGCGAGTGGCTGGGGGATATCTGGGTCGAGGGAGACGGCGCAACTGTCTTCTGCCTGCCGAGCGTGGAAAAGCACCTGCTGGGCATCGACAAGGCAGGGCGCGTCAGTCTGACGGCCGAGCCGCTGCCGCTCGATGCGCTGCGCGCGCCGGAGCGGAAGGTGAAGGAGCTGAGCTTCACGGTGATGAGCCCGCGGCTTGACGCGGTGGTGGCCGGGATGTTCCGCATCTCCCGCACGGAGGCCGCGCGGCAGATCTCCCTCGGCATGGTCAGCATAAACTATTCGCTGTCCGATAAAACGGACACTGCGGTGCGCGAGGGCGATATTCTCTCGCTGCGCGGCGCGGGTAAGGGCCGGGTCACCGGCTTCGGCGGCAATTCCCGCAAGGGACGCCTGTACGTATATACGGAAATCTATCAATAAAAGGAGAAACAGGATTATGACGGCACTGGAGCGATTCATCAAGTATGTAAAAGTACACACGGCAAGCGCCGAGGATACGGCGCAGACGCCGACCACCGCGCGGCAGTTCGATCTGTCCCGCCTGCTGGAGCAGGAAATGAAGGAACTTGGGCTTCAGGACGTGTTCGTGGACGAGCACGCCTATGTCTATGGCTGCCTGCCCGCGACGGAGGGCTGCGAAAGCAGGCCCGCCATTGGCTTTATCGCGCACCTGGACACGATCCCCGACTTCAGCGGCGAGAACGTACAGCCGCAGATCATCGAAAACTATGACGGCGGAGACGTCGTGCTCGGCACGAGCGGCCGCGTCCTCACGGCAGAGACCTTCCCGCATCTGCCCTCTCTGAAGGGGCAGACCCTCATCACCACCGACGGCACCACGGTGCTCGGCGCGGACGACAAGGCGGGCATCACCGCCGTCATGACCGCCTGCGAGACCCTGATCCGGGAAAAGCGTCCCCACGGCCGCGTCTGTGTCTGCTTCACGCCCGACGAGGAGGTCGGACACGGCGCGGCGCTTCTCGACCTGGAGCGCTTCGGCGCGGATTTCGCCTACACGGTGGACGGCGGTGAGCTGGACGAGATCAACTACGAGACCTTCAACGCCGCGGCGGCCAAATGGGAGTTCACCGGCTTCAATATCCACCCTGGCAGTGCCAAGAACAAGATGATCAACGCAAGCCTCGTCGCCATGGAGGTCAATGCCATGCTGCCTTCCGGCGATACCCCGGCGCACACCGAGGGCTATGAGGGCTTCTTCCACCTGATCGAGATGAGCGGCGGCGTGGACAAGGCAAAGCTGCAGTACATCATCCGCGACCACGACGCGGCGCGCTTCGCCGCACGCAAGGACGCGATGCGCCATATCGAGGCCCTTATCAACGAAAAATACGGCGCCGGCACGGCGAAGCTCACACTCACCGACCAGTACCGCAACATGGCTGAGATCGTGCTGCAACACCCGGAGATCACGCGCCTGGCAGAGCAGGCGATCCGCCGCCTCGGCCTGGAGCCGAAGGCCTCTCCCATCCGCGGCGGTACCGACGGCGCGCAGCTTTCGTTCCGCGGCCTGCCCTGCCCGAACCTCGGCACCGGCGGCTACGCCTTCCACGGCCCCTTTGAGCACGCCACCGCCGAGGGCATCGAGGGCGCGGCGCAGATCGTACTGAACATCATCGACGAGAACCTCAGGTAAATAACAGCGCGAAAGGGGAGCTTCCCATGAGCGGAAAACTCGGCGCAAAAAACTGGATCGCCCTGATCCTGGTCGGCCTGTTCGGCCAGTTTGCCTGGACGATCGAGAACATGTATTTCAACGTCTATCTCTATAACACCATCTCCCAGGATCCGCGCTACATCGCCGCGATGGTGGGCTGGTCCGCCGCGGCAGCCACGCTGACGACCCTGCTGATGGGCGCCCTGTCCGACCGCGTCGGCAAACGGCGGGTCTTCATCTCCTGCGGCTATCTTCTCTGGGGCCTGTCAACGGCGGCCTTCGGCTATGTGACGAAGGAGAACGCCGCGCGCCTGTTCCCCGGCGTGAACGCCGTTGCGGCCGCCGCGGTCAGCATCGTTGTCCTCGACTGCGTGATGACCTTCTTCGGCAGCACGGCCAACGATGCGGCCTTCAACGCCTGGGTCACGGACGTGACGAACGGGCAGAACCGCGGAAAAGCCGAGAGCGTGCTGCAGATCCTGCCGCTCATCTCCATGCTGGTCATCTTCGCCGCCTTTGACGGCCTGACGCAGCAGGGGAGATGGCGCGAATTTTTCAATATCTTCGGCATCGCGGTCACGGCGGTCGGCCTGCTGAGTTTTCTGCTGCTGCGCGACGCGCCTGCGCTCAAAGCGCGAAAAGGCGGCGCCAGGGAGCTGCTCTACGGCCTGCGACCCTCGGTCGTGAGGGTGAATCCTGAGCTCTACCTGTCGCTGGCTGCCTTTGCGCTTTTCTCGATCGCCCTGCAGGTCTATTTCCCTTATATCATCATCTACATCCAGAACTACCTGAAGATCGACAATTACGCGCTGGTCCTCGGCGTGGTGCTGATCCTCGCCTCTGTCGCGAGCGTCGTCGCCGGGCGCTTCATCGATCGGGTCGGCAAGCTGCGCTTTGCCGTTCCGGCGGCGCTGGTCATGTTCATTGGGCTGATCGGGATGTACTTCGTCCGCGGCAGCGTGCCCGTCATGGCCGCGGGCACGGTGATGATGAGCGGGCATATGATGCTCTCCGCCGCGCTCTCGGCCAATATCCGTGACTGGACGCCGGAGGGCAAGGTCGGCCATTTCCAGGGCATCCGCATGATCTTCGCGGTGCTGCTGCCGATGATCATCGGGCCGAATATCGGCGCTGCGGTCATCCGCGGCAGCGACAGCACCTATGTCGATCTCGGGCAGGTGAAATCCGTGCCCACGCCCGGCATCTATCTCGCCGCGGCAGCCGTTCTGCTCCTTTGCCTGGTGCCGGTTTTTCTGCTGCGCAAGCGGGAGAAAAAGGCATGACGGAGGAGATCCTGCGCCGCTTTCCGCTGGACGGAAAGCCCGTCTCCGTCGAGCCGATCACGGCGGGTCATATCAACAAGAGTTTTCTCGTGGAGTGCGATTCCGGCCGCCGCTTTGTGCTGCAGCGCGTCAACCGCTTCGTCTTTCATGACGTCGGCGCGATCATGGAAAACCTGCGTCTGCTGCGGGATTATCTGCGCGGCAGCGCGGAAGCGCCGCCGATGATCTGCTTTATCGACGCGCTCGGCGGCGAGAGCTTTATCGAGGACGGCGAGGGCGGCGCCTGGCGGCTCTGCCCGTATGTGGAAAACAGCCTCAGCCTGCTTCGGCCGGAGAGTGAGGCGGATTTCTGCGAGAGCGCGACGGCCTTTGGGCGCTTTCAGTACGCGCTGCGCGATTTCCCCGTCGGGCGCCTGAGCGATACGATCCCGCGCTTTCACGATACGCCGGAGCGCTTCCGTCAGCTGCGCGCGGCGATGGACGTCGATCCCCGCGGCAGAATGAATGAGGTCAAACGGGAACTGGACTTTGCCCTTGCGCGGGAGGAGCGGGCCTGCGTGCTGCAGCGCTGCCGCGAGAGCGGGGAAGTGCCGCTGCGCGTGACGCACAACGACACGAAAATGTCCAACGTCCTGCTGGACGCGAAGACCCGCCGCGCCCTCTGCGTCATCGACCTCGACACCGTGATGCCCGGCCTCTCGGCCTATGACTTCGGCGACGCGATCCGTGCCGGAGCGGCCACGGGCGCGGAGGACGGCGCGGGCATCCGCCTGAATCTGGCGTATTATACGGCCTTTGTCCGCGGTTTTCTCACGGCCTGCCCGCATCTGACGGCGCGGGAACGGGAACTGCTCCCCCTCGGCGCCTGGACGATGACGCTTGAATGCGGCGTGCGCTTCCTGACGGATTATCTCTGCGGCGACCCGTATTTTGCCATCGACTATCCTCGTCACAACCTTGAGCGCGCCCGCGCACAGTTTTCCCTGGCGGCCGATATGGAGCGCCGCTTCAAAGAGATGCAGGAGATCGTCAGCAGATAACATAATATGGTTTACATAAAACAAAACCTCTCCCCATTGTTGGGGAGAGGTTTTCGCTTGTTATGCTGCCTGATGTCTCAGCCGAGGAACACCTTGTCGCGCGTGATATCCTTCAGGCTTGCCGCGCCGCACATCTGCATCGTGGACTTGAACTCGCCGACGATCTTGTCCATGTAGACCTTGAAGCCTTCTTCGGCGCTGCCATAGATCATGTTGAGGATCGGGCGGCCGATCAGCACTGCGTCGGCGCCGAGTGCGATCGCGCGGAATACGTCCACGCCGGAGCGGATGCCGCCGTCGACGAAGATCGTAAGCTGTCCCTTGACGGCGTCGGCGATCGCCGGGAGCACCTCGGCGGTGGCAGGCGTACCGCCCTGCACACGGCCGCCGTGGTTTGAAACGACGATGCCGGCTGCGCCCGCCTCCACGGCCTTCTTCGCGCCGGCCACGGTCATGATGCCCTTGATGATAAAGGGACGATCGGCGTATTCGATGATCTCGCGCATTTCCTCCACGGATTTGCTGCCCGCGTTCGGGTTCATTGCCTTGAGGAAGGGGAGACCCGCGCCGTCCACATCCATCGCGGCGGCGAAGATCCTGTTTTCCTTGATGATATCGAGCTTTTCAAATACGAATTCCTTGTTCCAGGGCTTGATGGTGGGGATGCCGATACCTTCAACGGCGGCCATGTCCTTGACAGCGCTCTTCAGAATCTCGGGGTTGACGCCGTCGCCGGTCAGCGCGGCCACGCCATAGTCATAGGCGGCCTTGATGAGGATCGTGTTGTAGTCCTGATCCTTGTACTTGGGGCCGTAGTGCAGGTCGATCGCCCCGAGGGGCGCGGCAAAGATCGGCGCGGTAAAGCGGCGGCCACCGAAATCAAAGCCGATGTCCGGATCGGCATTCGGATTGAGCGTGTCCATGTTCACGCAGATCTCCTGCCATTTGTCAAAGTTCCGGGCGGCGACGTTGCCGGGATACTTGCAGCCCGGGCCGGGCATGGCGTTGCCGCAGGCGCGCCCGTTACAGACGGGGCAGTTTTTGCAGTAAGGGCCGACCTCGGTGCGGGCGGCGTCATGGATTTCCTGATACGTCATGATAATTCCTCCTTATGTATTCCTGTCCCGTCAAAGGCGGGAATCATGTCCTTGGTGGCGGCCTCCGGCTCCTGCCAGTAGCCGGTCTCGATGCCCCGGCGGCACATATAGTCGCACAGGCGCTCGTTGAGCTCCGGATCGACGCGCTTTTGCAGCTCTGGAAAGCGCTCGAGCCCCGGCATCGGGGTATACTGGCTCATCAGCGAAAACAGGACGCTTCCGGCCGGGAATTCCTCCGCGACGAAGTCGATCACGTCCATGCTGTTGAGATCCTCGCCCGGCATAATCAGGTGCCGGATCAGAAGGCCGGAGCGCAGGATCCTGTCCTCGTCCATCTGAAACGGGCCGACCTGCCGAAACATCTCACGGATCGCCTCGGCCGCGCGCTGCGGATAATCCTCCGCGGCGGAATAGCGGCGGGCCAGCGCGCTTTTCCAGTATTTCATGTCCGGCATGTAGATCTGCACAAGCCCCTCAAGCAGATGAAGCGTCTCCGGCTTTTCATAGCCGCTGCTGTTCCATACGACCGGGATGCCGAGCTCCAGCCCGTCCAGCGCTTCGGCGATGGCGCGGGTATAGTGCGTGGGTGTGACGAGATTGATGTTGTGTACGCCCTGGTCGCGCAGCCGAAGGAAGGTGTCTCGCAGCTGCGGCACTGTCAGCGCCGTGCCGTTTCGGCCGCGGCTGATTTCACGGTTCTGGCAGAACACGCAGCGCAGATTGCAGCCGGTGAAAAACACCGCGCCGGAGCCGCGCGTGCCGCTGATGCAGGGCTCTTCGCCAAAGTGAGGCGCGGCCCTCGCGACCAGCGGCAGTGAGGGGCTTGCGCACACGCCGCCCGGTGTTTGATCGCCGCGCAGGGCGCCGCAGTTTCTGGGACAATCGCTGCAGATATATTCCATGCTCTCTCCTGATGCGGAATCGGCAAAATGCCGAGAAAAAGTACCGTTCTGCTACGGATTATAGCGCGTATTTGTACAAATTGCAAGAATCGTAAATTTTTAAAAATTGATGCATGATTTTTCGGAAAAATGTGCTAAAATGTTTTGCGGTTGATAGGAAACTCATGCTTTTGGGGACTTTTTCGTGAAGGGAAGGAGAAGCGCGGTGCTGAACATCGTTCTGGTCGAGCCGGAGATCCCGCACAACACCGGCGCCATCGCCCGCACCTGCGCCGCCACCGGCGCGCGGCTGCATCTCGTACGCCCCCTGGGTTTCGATATTTCCGACAAGGCGGTCAAGCGCTGCGGCCTGGACTACTGGCATCTCGTCGATATTTCTGTATACGATAACCTCGATGAGTATTTCCGCCGTAACGGCGACGAAAACCTCTTCCTCGCCACGACCAAGGCACCGCATTCCTACGACGAGGCGGACTTCCGCGGCGACGTGACGCTGATGTTCGGCAAAGAGACCGCGGGACTGCCGGAATGGCTGCGCGAGAAATACCGCGACCGCTGCATCCGTATCCCGATGATCGCCGAGGCGAGAAGCCTCAACCTCTCCAATTCCGTGGCTGTTCTGGCCTATGAGGCGCTGCGACAGCAGGGCTTTCCGGGCCTGAAAGACACCGGCAGCATGGCCGGTGAATCAACTGGCAAATAAAATTTTTTAAAATAGGAGGATCAGCATGAACTACAACAAGAAGACCGTTTATGATGTTGACGTTGCGGGCAAGAAAGTCCTGCTCCGCTGCGACTTCAACGTCCCCCAGAACAAAGAAACCGGTGCGATCACCAGCGACAAGCGCATCGTCGCGGCGCTCCCCACCATTCAATATCTGCTCGATCAGGGCGCGGCTGTTATTGCCTGCTCCCATCTGGGCAAGCCTGTCGCCACCTTTGACGGCTTTGTGAAAAAGCAGGTCGAAAAGGGCAAGAAGCCCGAGGAAGTCACCCGAGAGAGCTGGGAGAAGTCCCTGCGTAAGCTGACCCTGGCCCCCGTTGCCCAGCGTTTGAGCGAGCTGCTCGGCCGTGAGGTCATTTTTGCCGCCGATACCGTCGGCGAGGATGCGATGGCCAAGGCCGCCGCGCTGCAGCCCGGCCAGATCATGCTGCTCGAGAACCTTCGCTTCGAGAAGGGCGAGACCAAGAACGATCCCGCGCTGGCCAAGAAGCTGGCCTCCATGGCTGAGCTCTACGTCTCCGATGCCTTCGGTACCGTGCACCGCGCCCACGCCTCCACTGCCGGCGTCGCGGCTTTCCTGCCCGCCGTCAGCGGTCTGCTGGTCGCAAAAGAGCTGTCCGTGATGGGCAAGGCTCTCGACGATCCCAAGCGTCCCTTTGTGGCCGTCCTCGGCGGCGCCAAGGTCTCCGATAAGATCAACGTCATCAACAACCTCCTCGAGAAGGCCGACACCATCATCATCGGCGGCGGCATGGCCTACACCTTCAAGAAGGCCCAGGGCTTCGAGATCGGCAAGTCCCTGCTGGAGGCCGACCGTCTGGATTATGCCCGCGAAATGATCGCGAAGGCCGAGGCGCGCGGCGTGAAGTTTCTGCTGCCCGTGGACAACCTCGCGGCTGCCGAGTTCTCCGCTGACGCCGAGCCCGTTCTCGTCGAGGGCAACATCCCCGAGAACCTGATGGGCATGGATATCGGCCCCAAGACCGTGGAGATCTTCTCTGAGGCTGTTAAGGGCGCCGGCACCATCGTGTGGAACGGACCCATGGGCGTGTTCGAGTTCGACAAGTTCGCCGGCGGCACCAAGGCCATGGCGAAGGCTCTGGCCGAGAGCGGCGCGATCACCATCGTCGGCGGCGGCGACTCTGCGGCTGCGGTCGAAAAGCTTGGCTTTGCCGACAAGATCACCCACATTTCCACCGGCGGCGGCGCTTCTCTGGAGTTCCTGGAAGGCAAGGAGCTGCCGGGCGTGGCCTGCCTGCTTGACAAATGATTCAATTGCGAAACGCTTGTTTCGCAATTGAGTGACTCGCGCTCATCGCACTCGGCTTGCGAAGGACAAGCCTCGTTTGGTCGGCGCGAGGGCTCGCACGGCTCGCCTCGGAGTGTTTTTGCCGCGGCAAAGCTGCGGCAAAAACGGAATGATTATGCTCGCAGGCGGCCGTTAGTCAATATGTTTATTACAGTTTTCTTATATTGAGGAGTATATAAATGAACAGAAAGTATCGTAAGACCGTGATCGCGGGCAACTGGAAGATGAACATGACCGCGTCCGAAATCAAGCCCTTTATCGAGCAGCTCAAAGAGAACATGCCCAAGACCCGCGCCTGCGACGTCGTCCTCTGCACCCCCGCCGTGATGATCCCCGCGATGATCAAGGCCGGCAAGGAGGTCAAGGTCGCTGCCGGCGGCCAGGACGTCTCCAAGTACGAGAAGGGCGCCTACACCGGTGAAGTTTCCGCCACCCAGCTGGCCGATATCGGCACCAAGTACTGCATCGTCGGCCACTCCGAGCGCCGCCAGTACCACCACGAGGACGACATGCTCGTCAACGCCAAGGCCCGCGCCCTGCTGGAAAAGGGCATTGCCCCCATCATCTGCGTCGGCGAGAGCCTTGAGCAGCGCGAAGCCGGCGTGACCATGGAGTACGTCGCCTACCAGGTCAAGGCCGCCCTCAACGGCATCGACGCCACCCAGCTGCGCCGCTGCATCATCGCCTATGAGCCCATCTGGGCCATCGGCACCGGCAAGACCGCTACCGCCGAGCAGGCGCAGGAAGTCTGCGAGGGCATCCGTGCCGTCATCCGCAAGATCTATGGTGCCCGTCCCGCCCGTGCCGTCAGCATCCTCTACGGCGGCAGCATGAACGCCAAGAACGCGGCCGAGCTGCTGGCTCAGCCTGACATCGACGGCGGCCTCATCGGCGGCGCTTCCCTCAAGCCCGTGGACTTTGCCACCATCATCGCGGCCTCCAACCAGTAAAAAATGATCGCATATGGAGCGGCTCGATCCGCTCCATATGAGCGTATAAGGAGATTTCCATGAACAAAAAAGCAGTTCTCGTGATCCTGGACGGCTTCGGTATCGCCCCGCCCACCGCGGGCAATGCGATCGCGCAGGCGAAGAAGCCCAACTTGGACAAGCTCTTTGCCGAATATCCCCACACCCAGCTGCAGGCCTCCGGCCTTGACGTCGGCCTGCCTGAGGGCCAGATGGGCAACTCCGAGGTCGGCCACACCAACATCGGTGCCGGCCGCGTCGTGTTCCAGATCCTGCCCAAGATGAGCCAGGAGATCAAAACCGGCAAGTTCTTTGAAAACAAGGTCTATATCAAGGCCATGGAAGACGCCAAAGCAAACGGCAAGCCCCTGCACATCATGGGCCTGCTCTCCAGCGGCGGCGTGCACAGCCACATCGAGCACATCTTCGGCATCCTCGACATGGCCAAGGCGCGCGGCCTGGAAAAGGTCTACGTCCACTGCTTCCTCGACGGACGCGACGTCGCCCCGAAGAGCGGTGCGGGCTTCGTCAAGCAGCTGCAGGACAAGTGCGACAGCCTCGGCAACGCGAAGATCGCCACCTTGCAGGGCCGCTTCTGGGGCATGGACCGCGACAAGCGCTGGGACCGCGTCGAGGCCGGCTATAACGCCATCGTCTGCGGCGAAGGCGTGCTGGATCCTGACGCCGTTCACGCTGTGGAGGCAAGCTATGCCGCCGATGTGACGGACGAATTCGTCAAGCCTGTCGTCGTCTGCCCCGAGGGCGTCATCAACCAGGGCGACAGCGTCATCTTCATGAACTTCCGCCCCGACCGGGCCCGCGAGATGACCTGGGCGCTGAACCTGCCCGACTTTGACGGTTTCGAGCGCAAAAAGACCGTCTATCCGCTCAGCTACGTCTGCACCGCGCAGTACGACGAGACCCTGTCTCTGCCCATCGCTTACCCGCCCGAGGAACTGGTGAACACCCTTGGCGACATCGTCAGCGAGCACGGCCTCAAGCAGTTCCGCGTGGCCGAGACCGAGAAGTACGCCCACGTCACCTTCTTCTTCAACGGCGGCGTGGAAAAGCAGTTCGAGGGCGAAGACCGCTGCCTGGTGCCGTCCCCGAAGGAGTTCCCGACCTACGACCTGATCCCGCAGATGAGCGCCGCCAAGGTCGCCGACAAGCTCATCGAGGCCATTGCCTCCGACAAGTATTCCGTCGTCATCTGCAACTTTGCCAACTGTGACATGGTCGGCCACACCGGCGTGATGGAAGCCGCGATCGCCGCGGTCGAAGCGGTAGACGAGGCCGTCGGCCGCGTGATCGCTGAGGTGGAGAAGCACCCGGACACCGTTTTGATGCTGACGGCCGACCACGGCAACGCGGACGTGATGTTCGACGAGACCGGCAAGGTCAACACCGCCCACACCACCAACCCCGTGCCCTTCGTCGTGCGTGAGAAGGGGATCAGCCTGCATCCCGGCCGCCTGGCCGATATCGCGCCCACGATCCTGCGCACCATCGGCATCGAGCAGCCCGCCGAGATGACCGGCCGCTGCCTGATCGACTGATTCTGCTCCAACAAAAAAAGGAGGGCCTGATCGGCTCTCCTTTTTTTGTTCAAATATTTTAATTAAAATATCCCAAATATCTTGCTTTTTCCCCCGCGTTCGGGTACAATCACAAATTAGAATTTCCATTCATCCATAAGAACTGCCAGCAGGGGGAAGAACAATGCCTGAAACCTATAAACGCCGCCTGGGCGACCGGCGCGACGGACGCCTGGTGAGAGATCTGCCCGGCCTCAACACCATCATGATGCACATCATGCCCAACCGCACCGATTCGGAGGTTTATCTTAATGATAAGATCGACGTAACGGAGCTTCTGAAATATCTGGAGAAAAAGAACGCGCAGCACCCCGATTACAAGACGACGGTGTTCCACTGCTTCATTTTGGCCATCGGCCGCATGGTGCGCGAGCGCCCGAAAATGAACCGCTTTATCCAGGGCCGCCGCATGTACGAGCGCAACGAGATCAGCCTGAGCTTCGTCGCCAAGCGCCGCTTCAGCGATCACGCCGAGGAAGCGCTGATGTTCTTCACTCCGAAGGACGAGGACACGCTCGATACCTTCAGCTATCACGTGGCCGGAGAGATCCGGGAGATGCGCAAGAGCGAGCATTCCGCCGGCGGCATCGACAGTGTGATCGACGGCTTTGCCAAAATTCCGCGTCTGCTGCTGATGCTTGCCCTCCGGATCATCCGCTATCTGGATTTCTGGGGCGTCAACCCCAAGGCGCTGACCGACGGCGACACCAACTACTCCACGGTGCTGCTCTCCAACCTCGGCAGCATCAAGGGCCCGGCCGTCTATCACCACCTGAACAACTACGGCACCAACAGCATCATGGTCACCATCGGCACCATCCACAAGGAAGAGCTGATCATGGAGGACGGTTCCAAGCAGATTCGCGACGTGGTCGATATCGGCGCCACGCTTGACGAGCGCATCGCCGACGGCTTCTATTTTGTCCGCAGCCTGAAGCTCGTCAAATACATCTTTGCTCACCCCGAGCTTCTGGACCGGCCCTTCGGCGAGCCCAGCGGCTTTGACTTCAAATAAGATTGCAGGAGAACAGGGAAATGGAAACAATTACCGCAAAAACACCCTGGGCGCCCTTTATGGGCGAGGTGCCCATGCATCTGGATTATTTTCAGGGCACGATGTTCGAGGCTGTGGAAAAGGTCGCCCGGGAGCATCCTGATTTCACCGCCTTTACCTTTATGGGCAAGGCCACCAGCTACCGCACCCTGATCGAAGAGACGGAGCGCTGCGCCCGCGCCCTGCGCGCCGTCGGCGTGAAGGAGGGCGACAAGCTCACCATCGCCATGCCCAACTGCCCGCAGGCCATCTACATGTTCTACGGCGTCAACCGCGTCGGCGCGATCGCGAACATGATCCATCCGCTGTCCGCTGAAAAGGAAATCGAGTTCTATCTGAACGTCTCCGACAGCAAGATCGCCATCACGCTCGACCAGTTCTACGGCAAGTTTGCCAATATCCTCGCCAATACCGGCGTGGAAACGCTGATCATCGCCACCATCAAAGACGCGCTCAGCCCCCTGATGAAGATCGGCTACCAGCTGACGCAGGGCCGCAAGATCGCGAAGGTGCCCGCCGATGCGCCGAAGGTGCTGCTTTGGAAGAGCTTCCTGAAAAAGGCCAAGGACTTCTCCGGCAGCCCCGCCGTCCGGCGCGCGGCCGAGGACCCCGCCGTCATTCTTTATTCCGGCGGCACCACCGGCACCACCAAGGGCATCGTGCTCACCAACCTCAACTTCAACGCCCTCGGCCAGCAGGTCGTGGCGGCCAACCCCATTTTCCGTCCCGGCGACAAGATGCTCGCCGCCATGCCGCTGTTCCACGGCTTCGGCCTTGGTGTCTGCGTACATACGATGCTCTCCCAGGGCGGCCACTGCATTCTGATCCCGCGCTTTACTGCCGCGAGCTACGCCAAGGATCTGGTCAAGTACCGCTGCAACCTCATCGCCGGCGTGCCGACGCTGTATGAGGCGCTGCTGCGCCTGCCCAGCATGGAGGGCGCCGACCTGAGCTGCCTCAAGGGTGTGTTCTCCGGCGGCGACAGCCTGTCCATCGAGCTGAAGAAGAAATTCGACAAGTTCCTCGCTGATCACGGCGCGACCATTCAGGTGCGCGAGGGCTACGGCACCACCGAGACCGTCACCGCCTGCTGCCTGACGCCGCTGACCAAGGCCAAGGAAGGGAGCATCGGCATCCCGTTCCCGGACACCTATATCAAAGTCGTCGAGCCGGGCACCGACAGAGAGCTGCCCTACGGACAGGAGGGCGAGATCCTGCTGGCAGGTCCCACGGTCATGAAGGAATACATGAAGCACCCGGAGGAGACGGCCCAGACCCTGCGGCATCATGCCGACGGCCTGACCTGGGTATACACCGGCGACCTCGGCGTCATGGACGAGGAGGGCTTCATCTACTTCCGCGGCCGCGCCAAGCGCATGATCATTTCCTCCGGCTACAACGTCTATCCCGCGCAGATCGAAAACATCCTCGACGCCAACGACAAGGTGCAGATGAGCTGCGTCATCGGCGTACCCGATGCCTATAAGATGCAGAAGGTCAAGGCCTTCGTCAAGCTCGCCGCTGACGTGCCTGCGACGGAGGAGACCAAACAGGAACTGCTGGACTACTGCCGCAGGCATATTGCGAAGTACGCCATGCCCTACGATATCGAATTCCGCGACGAAATGCCGAAGACTCTGGTCGGCAAGGTGGCCTACCGCGTGCTCGAGGAGCAGGAGCTGGCCAAGATCAAGGCTCAGGAAGAGAAAAACGCATGAACGAAAATGCCCGCACGGAGGTGCGGGCATTTTTGGAACTTTTTCTTTACCCCGCCGTCTTAACAGGCAGAATGAAAACACGGGGAGGTTCCTGCCATGAAAAAAATCATACCGGTCCTGCTTGCCCTGCTGCTGCTCGGCGCCTGCGCCAGAGCGCCGCAGCCTGAGACCGCTCCGGATCCGACAGAAGCGCCGGAACTGACCGCAGCGCCTGCACCGACCGCAGACAGCGGAAAAACCGAAGAGGAGATGGACGACATGAACAAAGAAACCGTCACGCTTGACGGCCTGGACAGCTATCTTCGCCTGACCTTGCCCGAAGGCTGGGACTGGACGGAAGGGGAGACGGTCGAGGATCGATCGTCCCTGATCTTGACGCCGCGGACGAACGACGGCTTCCGTGTGGAGCTCGTCTGGTGGGCGTCCTTCGGCATGTGCGGGACCGGGGTCGACTTCAGCGAGTATACGCTGCCGGACGGTCGAACGGCGACGCTGGCTGTGGATAAGAGCGGCGATCAGGTCTGGTGGACGCTGATCCTGCCGGATAGTCCCGATCAGTTTACCATCCAGTTCGGCGCGCCCCAGTCGGTGATCGACGCGCATCAGGCCGAGATCGACGCAATGCTGGAAAGCCTGCAGCTCGGAGAGCTGTCGCACATCCCGCCCCAGCCGACCACGCCGCTTGTCGATAAGTGAGCAGTTTCCCGACGAAAACCCACCGGCTCAGCCGGTGGGTTTTTCATCGTTCGGCCGCAGCTCGTGCATGAAGCCGTCAAGCGAGGCTGTGTGGATGTCTCCGCCGATCACGCGCCCGCGGCAGACGTAGAGCGTGACCCATACGGTCTGCTCGCAGTCGGGATAGTTCGTCAGCCGGTATTGATACTGTCCGACGCTTTTGCCTTCGTAATCGCTCAGATCATAGCCGCCCTTCTGCATCAGCGCGTTGTAATCCGCCATGGCGCCTTCGCTGCAGTCCGGGATGACGACCTGGTTCGCCTCCTCCGAGTCCGGGTCGGCCTGCCAGCCGAGGGACGCGAGAAAGGCCAGACGATCCTCCTGTGATTCGGCGTTCTTTTCGCCGGCCGGAAGGAAATGAACGATCAGAAGCAGGACCAAAAGCACCACAATCGCCACTGCCACGATCTTTCCGGCATTCTTTCGTTTCCATTCGCCCTTTTTTTCAAGCATATCCGCTCACCTCGTGATACAATATGCCCGTGAATCCGGGACTATACCGGAAAATGGATGGCGTCTTATCGCTATTTCACAGGATTGCGAAGGGAAATTTGGTGATATTGACGGTATGATTTCTTACAGAAATGATGTATAATGTTTACATAATTATGACAACTTTTGACTTATTTGGAACGGACGGGCTGTTTTATGGCAACAATGCGTCTGGATAAGCTTTTATGTGACCTGGGTTTGGGCTCCCGCCGTGAAGTGAGGGACTGGATCCGTGCGGGGCGCGTGGCGCTCGACGGTGCTGTGCTTCGCAGCCCGGAGCAGAAGCTGGATCCCGAAGCAGGCGTCCTCGCGCTGGACGGGAAAGCCCTGCGCTATCAGGCCAACCACTATTTTATGATGGACAAACCCGTCGGCGTGATCACGGCCACGGAGGATCCCGGGCAGAAGACCGTGCTGGATCTGCTGCCGCCGGAGCTGCGAAGGCTGGGCCTGTTTCCGGTCGGCCGACTGGACAAGGACACGAGCGGTCTGCTGATCCTGACGGACGACGGGGACTTCGCACACCGGGTGACCGCGCCGAAGAGCGGCGTGGAAAAGCGCTATCTGGCCGAGGTGGAGGGTGTGCCCGATGCCGGGGACGTGAACGCTTTTGCTGAGGGACTCATCCTCGGCGACGGCACGCGCTGCCTGCCGGCCGGGCTGGAGCTCCTTGGCGGCGATCGCTGCATCGTTACAGTGCAGGAGGGGAAGTACCATCAGGTCAAGCGGATGCTCGCATCCCGCGGCAAGCCGGTGCGAATGCTCCGCCGTTTGTCGATCGGCGCCTTGGAGCTGGATGAAACGCTGGGCCCCGGCGGCTTCCGGGAGATGGATCAGCAGGAATTGTGCACTGTGTTTTTAGACAGAAAGCCGAAAACACAGGCTTAAATCAAGACCTTTTTCGACGGATCGATCACATTTATAAAAAATTTAACAAAAAACTGCTGCGTTTTCTATTGAAAATCACCGGAAAATGCGATATGATGAGTGCCACTTAATATGAGGTCTTTGGTGCTTTTAACCATATCGCAGGGGAGGAACAAATATGTCCAGCAGAATTTTTCAGAATGTGATCACCCAGATGAAGGACAATCTTGACCGTACTGTCGGCGTTGTGGACGAGCAGGGCTTCGTCATTGCGGCCAGCGAGCTTGCGCTGATCGGCTCTCACATGGGTGATTTCCATGCCAGGGAGCTTGACGGGACGGATCATCCGCTGCCGATGGGCAGCCGGTATTATATGCCGCTCGTGTTCTCCGGGCAGAGCCTGGAATTTGCCGCCTTTGCCGAAGGGAACGACGCGATGGCCCGCACGGTCTGCGCACTGGCCGCCGTCGCCTTCAACGAAGCGAAGGAAAACTACGAGGAAAAGCACAATAAGATCGCTTTCCTGAAGAACATCATTTCCGACAACATTCTGCCCGGCGACGTCTATGTGCGCGCCAAGGAGCTGCACTTCGTCACCGACGAGCCGAGGACTGTGCTCCTGGTGCGTCAGACGAACAATTCCGATGTTTCCGCGCTGGATCTGCTGCAGCGTCTGTTCCCGGACCGGCAGCATGACTTCGTCGTCAACATCAACGAGTCCGATATCGTCGTGATCCGAGGCGGCAATTACGCCGATCCCCATGCGGAGATGTTCAAGTCAGCCACGGAAATCGAGACCGCACTGCAGGAGGAACTGGGCGTCAAGTGCGTGATCGGCATCAGCACCGAGGCCAACCACCTGCGCGAGCTTGCCGACCGTTATAAAGAAGCCCAGGTCGCCATTGAGGTCGGCCGGGTCTTTGAGACCGAGAAGAACATCATCAACTACGAAAGCCTCGGCCTCGGCCGCATCATCTATCAGCTCCCCACTACCCTCTGCGAAATGTTCCTCAACGAGGTCTTCAAAAAGAGCCCGATCGAAACGCTCGATGAAGACACCATCGACACGATCAATCGCTTTTTCGAGAATAACCTGAACGTCTCCGAGACCTCGCGCAAGCTCTACGTCCACCGCAACACGCTGGTTTACCGTCTGGAAAAGATCAAAAAGATCACGGGACTCGATCTGCGCGAATTCGACCACGCCATCGTCTTCAAGGTGGCCATGATGGTCAAGCAGTATCTGGATTCTCTGAACAGCACCCGCTACTGATCCCTGGTCAGCGGAGGCATTAATCCCAAAAGGGAGGAAACGCACAACCATGGTAGAAATGAAAAACGTGAAAGTCGTCTATCAGAGCAGCGATACCGTTGCGCTGGACGACGTGAGTTTGAGCATCAAGGAGGGCGAGTTCGTCTTCCTGGTCGGCCCTTCTGGCTCCGGAAAGACGACCGTCATGAAGCTCATCACCGGCGAAGTCCGGGCGGACGCGGGCGAGATCATCGTCAACGACTTCAACATGCGTACGATCCGCCGGCATAAGCTGCCCAAGATGCGCCGTACGATCGGCGCGATCTTCCAGGATTATCGCCTGATCGAAAACATGAACGTCTATGACAACGTGGCCTTTGCGATGCGCGTTGTCGGCGCTCCCAACCGCGAGATCCGCAAGCGCGTGCCCTACGTGCTGGAGCTCGTCGGGCTGGAGGGGCGCGAAAAGCGCCTGCCGAACGAGCTGTCCGGCGGCGAGCAGCAGCGCGTGGCGATCGCGCGTGCGCTGGTCAACAACCCGCGCATGATCGTCGCCGACGAGCCCACCGGCAACCTGGACCCGGTGCGCAGCCTCGAGCTGATGCTGCTGTTTGAGAAGATCAACGAGATGGGTACGACGATCCTGGTCGTCACTCACGAGAAGGAGCTGGTCAATGCGTTCTCCAAGCGTGTGATCTCCATTGAGGGCGGACACGTGGCCAGCGACGGAATGGATGGGTATTTCAGCTATGAGATTGAGTAGAAGCGGTTATTTGATTCGTGAGGGCTTCCGCAGCATCACGACCCACGGATTTATGTCCTTTGCCTCCGTCACGATCATCATGGCCTGCCTGATCATCATGGGCAGCGTCACTCTGCTGACGCTCAACATCGACTCCATGATCAAAAAGCTGGAGGATCAGAACGAGGTCGTCGCCTTCGTGGACGACAGCTATACGGAGGAAGAGGCCCGTATGCTCGAGCCGAAGATCGCGGACGTCATGAACGTCAGCAGCGTGCAGTTCGTCAGCCGTTCGGACGCCATGGACAACTTCATGGATAACTATAACAAGGACCTGATGGAGGGCATCGACGAGACGGTGTTCCGTCACCGCTATGTGGTCCAGCTCACCGATATCGCCCTGATGGCGCAGACCAAGGCACAGCTGGAGGATATCGACGGCATCGCGAAGGTGAACGCGCATCTGGAGTATGCGAAGATCTTTGTCACGGTGCGCAACGTCGTTACCGTTATCGCAATGGTCCTGATCGTGATCCTTGTGTTCATTTCGATCTTCATCATGTCCAACACCATCAAGCTTGCCACCTTCAACCGCAGGGAAGAGATCGCCATCATGAAGATGGTCGGCGCCACCAATGGCTTTATCCGCCTGCCCTTCGTGATCGAAGGCCTGGTGCTGGGCATCCTCGGCGGCGGCCTCGCCTTCGCCGCGGAGCTCGGCCTCTATCACCTGGTGACCGGCCGCATCGTCAACTCCCTGACCGGCAGCTTCATCAGCGTGATCCCGATCCAGCAGGTCGCGCTGCCGATGTTCATCGCCTTTATGGCGACCAGCGTGTTCGTCGGTGTGTTCGGCGGCGTCAACGCCATCAAGAATTATCTGAAGGTTTAAGCAAGCCTCGCGTGCTCGATAGGAGGGCACTATGAAACATAAGAAGCTAACAATTATCATATCGCTGCTGCTCGTGCTGTCGTTTATCCTGCCGCTGTCTGCTTACGGCGTCACGCAGTCCGACATCGACAAAGTGCAGGAAGAGCGCGAAGAACTCGCGGAGAGGCAGCGCAGCAGCGAGTCGAAGATCGAGCAGCTCAAGGAACAACAGGCCAGCGTGATCGAGCAGAAGGAAGCGCTGGATGAACGCAACACCCTCGCTGCCGAGCAGCTTCGGCTGATCCAGGAACAGATCGCGCTGTACCACACCATGATCGAGGAAAAAGCGCAGGACGTCGAGGCGGCCAGGGAGACCGAGGAACAGCAGCTTCATCGTCTGCGCGTGCGTGTGCGTGCCATGGAAGAAAACGGCGGCTACGATATGCTGAGTCTGCTGATGAACGTCGAGAGCATGTCCGAACTGCTTGCCGCCGTGGACGACATCAATCAGATCATGGAAGCCGACCGGCAGCTTGAGGACAACTATATCGCTGCGCGCCAAGCCCATGAGCAGACTCAGGCCGAATATGAGCAAATGCTGGCTCAGCTGGAAGTCCACGAGAAAGAGCTGATCGAGGAGCAGGAAGAGCTGGAGCGGATGATTGCCGAAGCGACCGAGCTGATCGCAAGTCTCGAGGAAGACATCGAGCAGGCGATCCGCGAGTACGAGGAGGCCGAGCGCGCCAAGCAGGCTGCGGATTATCGGATCAGCCAGCTGGTCGCGGAGCTCAATCGGCAGAGAGAAGAAGCCAAAAATCCGAAGCCGACGCCGGCACCGAGCGATTCCGAGACGCCGGGCACTTCCGATAACCCCGGCGACACCGAGACACCGGGCGATTCCGAAACGCCGAGCGAACCGGCACCGACGCCAGCGCCGGACCCGGAGCCTGCCCCGGAACCGACGCCTGCGCCCGAAGACGATACGCCCGATCCCGGCGATTCCGGGGCGATCGGCACCGGCAGCCTGATGTGGCCTGTGCCCTGCAGTCATACAGTCACCAGCCGCTTCGGCTACCGCATCCATCCGATCACCGGGGAGGAGAAATACCACAGCGGCATCGACATTGACGGCTACGGCAACGACGGCGGTGCGATCGTCGCCTGCGACAACGGAACCGTCGTCCTGGCGGAATGGAACGGCGGCTACGGCAACTGCATCATGATCGACCACGGCAACGGCATGCAGACCCTGTACGGTCACATGTCCGGCTATGCCGTCAGTTACGGTGATGTGGTGAGCAAGGGAGATACCATCGGCTATCTCGGCTCCACCGGCATGTCGACAGGTACGCACTGCCACCTGGAGGTCATCGTGAACGGAAGTCGGGTCGATCCTGCGGCTTACTTCTCGGGCATCACATATTATGACTGCTGATCCGGTCAGGGTAGACAAATGAGTAAAAAAACACAATCCATTTTTGCCGCCATTCTGGCTGTCATCATGATCCTCAGCCTTCTGGTCGCGTTGATCCCCGCCGCTCATGCGGTGACGGAGGCGGAAATCGAAGCGCTGAAGCGGCAGCGGGATGAGATCGCGGAGGAAAAGGCCGCCAAACAGGCGGTGGTCGACGATCTGGAAGCCAAACAGGAGAGCATCCTGGAGCTCAAGCATGCGCTGGACGAGCGCAACGACTACACTAAGCAGCAGATCGAACTGAATAACCGCGAGATCGAGCTCTACGACCAGATGATCCAGGAAAAGGCCGAGGAGCTGGAAGAAGCCATCGCACGCGAGGAGCAGCAGCTCGAGCGTTACCGTGTCCGCGTCCGCGCGATGGAGGAAAACGGCGACTACGATTTTCTGGCTCTGCTTCTGAACACCACCAATCTGGGCGAACTGCTGACCACGATCGACGATATCGGCGAGATCATGGAGAGCGACCGCCAGCTGGAGGACGCCTACATCGCCGCCCGGGAGAATACCGAGCGCGTGAAGAAGGAATATGAGGAGGTCAAGGCCGATCTGGAGGCCCGCCAGGCTGCGCTGCGCGATGAGCAGCGCGAGCTGGAGCGGCAGATCCAGGAGGCCACCGATCACATCAACGAGCTGCTGGAGGAGATCCAGCAGCGCCAGGCGGAGATCGACGAGCTGGACGAAGAGCAGCAGGCCAGACAGCATGAGATCGACGTGCTGGTCGACGAGCTGGAGCGCCAGCGCGCCGCGGAAGAAGAACGTCGCCGCCAGCAACAGCAACAGCAGCAGAGCGGCAACAGCGGCGGCGGAGACGGAGGCAATACCGGCGGCGTCACCGGCACCGGCTCCTTTGGCTGGCCCTGCCCCGGCTGCTATTATGTGACCAGCCGCATGGGCAACCGCTTCCATCCGATTTTCAACGAGTGGCGCTATCATTCCGGCATGGACATCGGCGCGGGCGCGGGCTCTGCCATTGTCGCCTCCGACGGCGGCACCGTCAGCTGGTGCGGCGAAAAGGGCGGCTACGGCAACTGCATTATGATCGACCATGGCAACGGCTACTATACCCTGTACGGACATATGTCCTCCTATGCCGTGGGCTATGGGGACAGCGTTTCCAAGGGCCAGACGATCGGCTATGTCGGCTCCACCGGCTGGGCGACCGGTCCGCACCTTCACTTTGAGATCCGCTACGGCGATTCCTGTCTGGATCCCGAGGCCGTGGCCGGCTTTTCCGGCCTGACCTACGCGCCGGACGCCGGAGAATAAACAAGCATACACAATACGGATGCATTTCAGTCTGCACTGCCGGACTGACAGCCGGACAGCCCTTTCCGGGCTGCCCGGCTCTCGTGCTGAAATGGAATGATTGGGGGAAAATGATATGGGCAATCTGCTCAAGAGCCTGCTCGTCTCGATCGGGCGCGGGCTGCACAGGATCTTCAGCCTGCGCCTGTCCCTGCGCGTTCTGGTCATCCTGCTGGCGATCGGCATCGGGGGAACCTGGATGCTGACCACGTCCAACATGAAACGGGACGCCGGCGGCGAGGCGGACTACGATGAGGCCCTGCGCTACATCGAGATCAAGGATATGATCGAGGACCACTATATCGACGAGGTCGACCGTGCGCGTCTGGGCGAGTCCGCGGCTGCGGCCATGGTCAGCAGCTTGGGGGATCGCTGGAGCAGTTTCATGACGGCGGATGAGTACAAGACCTTCCAGCTGTCCTCCTCCAACGAAGTGACAGGCGCCGGTATCTCCACCATCAAGCAGGGCGACGCCGGATTTCAGGTCACCATGGTGAATATCGATTCTCCCGCCGCCCGCGGCGGATTGAACGCCGGTATGCTGATCACCGCCATTGACGATATTGACGTGCGCAATCTGGACGCGGACGAGTTCCGCACCATGATCCGTTCCCGTTTGAATGCGGAGTTTACCCTTTCGGTCTCCGGACAGAAGGATCCGATCACGGTCGACTGCACGCGCACCTATGTCAGTCCCGTCTCCTATAAGATCGAGCGCACCGGCGCCGGCAACATCAAGATCGACAGCTTTGAGGCCGGCAGCGCCGAGGCGATGGTCAAGGCCTTTGAAGACCTGCTGCATCAGAACGTCAACAAGTTCGTCATCGACCTGCGCGACAACCCCGGCGGCCTGATTTCCGAGCTGCAGTCTGCGCTCGACTACCTGCTGCCGCAGGGCGAGCTTTTCGTGCTGCGCGACAAGGCGGGCAATGAAGAGGTCTTCAAATCCGACAACAGCTCCCTGAAAACCGATATCTGCATCCTGATCAACGGGCAGACCTATGGCGAGGCGGAAATCTTTGCCGCCGTCATGCAGGAGGCCGGCTGGGCCACTGTCATCGGCGAGCGCACATCCGGGCGCACCCGCCTGCAGCAGACCATCGAGGTCTCCGACGGCAGTGCGATCCGCCTGTCCACCCGCAGCTTCATGACGCCCAACCGGGTGGATATTGCGCAGAATCTCGGTGTCGTGCCGGATATCATCGTCTATAACGTCGTCTCTGATCTGGATGAAATCAACGAAGGCAACGGCATGGCCGTCTATGCCTCCGATCCCCAGCTCCGTACGGCGCTCGAACGCCTGAGCACCGGTTTTTCAAGTTGACAGGCGGGCAGACAGGGGATATAATAAACTGCTTTTTCAGAAAACCTGGGTAAAGGAGACCAAGGAAATGGCTAATGCTAGCAGATACAAAATGAGTCAGGAGCGCCTGGACGCACTCAAACAGGAGCTTCAATATCTGGAAACTGTACGTGAAAAGGAAGTTGCCGAGCTCATCAAGGAAGCCAGAAGCTTCGGTGACCTGAGCGAGAACAGCGAATACGACGAGGCGAAAACCGAGCAGGGCAAGCTTTACTCCAAGATCGCGGAGATGAAGGACCTGATCGAGAACGCCGAGATCGTGGACAATATCGAGCTGGACGCTCCGAAAGATGCTGTCACGCTGGGCAGCATCGTGCGTGTGCGCGATCTGGAGGACGGCTTTGAGGAGACCTATGAGATCGTCGGCTCCCAGGAGGCCAATCCCAAGCAGCATCGCATTTCCGACGACTCTCCCGTGGGCCGCGGCCTGCACGGGCACAAGGCCGGCGATACCGTGACCATCCTGGCCCCCGCCGGCGAGCTGAAGTTTGAGATCCTTTCGCTGGAGAACCGTTAACAACGAATCATCTGAGGTTATACTATGAGTGAAGAACAGGTACGCCGCCCGGAGACCGAGCAGGAGCTTTCTGAGATCCTGCAGATCCGGCGCGACAAGCTGGCTGCCCTTCAGGCTGCCGGCAGGGATCCCTTTGCCATCACCAAGTTCGACGTTACGCACCACAGCACCGACGTCGCCGCCTGCTTTGACACGCTGGAGAATCAGGACGTGTCCGTCGCCGGCCGCATGATGGTCAAGCGCGTCATGGGCAAGGCCTCCTTCTGTAAGATTCAGGACCGCGAAGGCACCCTGCAGTGCTATGTTGCGCGCGATTCCATCGGTGAAGAGGAATACGCCGCGTTCAAGAAGATGGACATCGGCGATATCCTCGGCATTGAGGGCTTCGTATTCAAAACCAAGACCGGCGAGGTCACCGTGCACGCCAAGCGCGTGACGCTGCTGTCCAAGTCGCTCAAGCCGCTGCCGGAGAAATTCCACGGCCTGACGGACGTGGACGCGCGCTATCGCCGCCGCTATCTGGATCTGATCGTCAATCCCGAGGTGCGCAGCACCTTCATCAAGCGCTCGCAGATCATCAGCGAGATCCGCCGCTTCCTGGACGGGCGCGGCTTCATCGAGGTCGAGACCCCGATGCTGGTGATGAACGCCGGCGGTGCCGCGGCCAGACCCTTCGAGACGCACTATAACGCGCTGGATGTGGACGTACGGCTTCGCATTTCGCTGGAGCTCTATCTGAAGCGTCTGATCGTCGGCGGTCTGGAGCGCGTCTATGAGATCGGCAGGGTGTTCCGCAACGAGGGCATCGACACCAAGCACAACCCTGAGTTTACGCTCATGGAGCTCTACCAGGCCTATACCGACTACCACGGCATGATGGAGCTGACGGAATCCCTGTTCCGCCACCTGGCGGAAACCGTCTGCGGCTCGGCCGTGATCCGCTACGGCGATCATGAGATCGACATGGCAAAGCCCTTCCGCCGTCTGACCATGACGGAGGCCATCCGCGAGGAGACTGGCATCGATTTTGACGCCGTGAGCACCGACGAGGAGGCCAAGGCGCTGGCCAAGGCGCGCGGCATCGAGTATGAGGACCGCCACAAGAAGGGCGACATCGTCAACCTCTTCTTTGACGAGTACTGCGAGGACAAGATGATCCAGCCCACCTTCATCATGGATCACCCGATCGAGATCAGCCCGCTGACCAAGAAAAAGCCGGACGATCCTTCCAAGGTCGAGCGCTTTGAGCTGTACATCAACGGCTGGGAGATGTGCAACGCTTACAGCGAGCTCAACGACCCCATCGATCAGCGCGAGCGCTTTGCCGCGCAGGATGCGCTGGCCGCTGCGGGCGACGCCGAGGCCAACCACACCGACGAGGACTTCCTCAACGCCCTGGAGATCGGCATGCCTCCCACGGGCGGCATCGGCTACGGCATTGACCGCCTGGTCATGCTGCTGACCGACTCCGCCTCCATCCGCGACGTGCTGCTCTTCCCGACGATGAAGCCTGAAAACAACTGAACATCATCGGTATCCTGTCTCTGAGGCAGGATACCGTTTTTTATTGCTTCGACCAGCGCGGCATGATACACTGTTGTCACAAAAAACTGAACAGGGGAGGAAAGCACCATGATCTATCCGATTTTGCTCTGCGCCGGAGCGATCGCGCTTGTCTGCTATATCCGGGAAAAGCTGCGCGCGTATTCGCTCAAGGCCGTTTATTTGAAGACATTGGTTTCGGTCCTGTTTCTCGCCGTCGGTGTAACCGGCGCTTTCCGCTGCGCGGGAGCGGGGAAGGAATCGCTGCTGTACCCCTTTGTCCTGATGGGCCTTTTGTTTGGACTGCTGGGCGATATTTGGCTCGACCTCAAGTATGTATTTCCCGAGAAGGACGAGCCCTTCACCTACGCGGGCTTTTGCGTGTTCGGGATCGGCCATGTCCTGTATGTCGTCGGGATGCTGCTGGTCTGGGCGCCGGAGGGAAAGCCGCTGACGGTGCTGCTCCCATTCCTGCTGGCGCTGCTGATGAGCGCGGTAACCGCCCTGCTGGAAAAGCCGATGGGTCTGCGCTACGGAAAGATGAAGCCGACGGTGATCGCCTACGGATTCCTGCTGTTTTCCACAGGTACGGTCTCCGGTCTGCTGGCGGTCCTTCACGGCTGGCGAGTACCCGCGCTGAACCTGATTTTCGCCGGCGGCGTCCTCTTTGCACTGTCCGACCTTGTGCTGAGCGGGACCTATTTCGGCACGGGCAAAGACCGCCCGATCGATATCATCCTCAATTATCTGACTTATTACCCCGCGCAGTTTCTGATCGCGTCCTCGCTGCTGCTTCTGGCATAAGCGGGGGCTGCTGACCGCAATCACAGAAAACGGCGCCCCGCCTGTATGGCAGGGCGCCGTTTGATTGCACTCATTCCGATCTGTCTGCAGGATTTGGTGAAAATGTTATGTTCTTTTTTTATTTACCGTAAAAAAGAGCCATATTTTTTTTCATATTCTACAAGAACATTTGCGCGTTTCTATTGCTATTTGGAAATAGATGTTATACAATTACAAGGGTATGCCTGCGTCATCCGCTGTCCATGCGGGGCGCCGGCTTGCCTGAATACAAGCATGATCTGACAGCGTCAAGCAGCCGTCTCATGATTGATCGTCATAAAGGAGAAAAACAAATGGTCGGGAGAAAAAAACTCGTGATCGAAGACAAATGGTGTAAGGGCTGCGGCATCTGTGCGGCGTTCTGCCCGAAGCAGGTGCTGGAGATCCGCAAGGAGAAGGTGCGCATCGCCAATGCGGATGCCTGCATTTTCTGCGGACAGTGCGAGCTGCGCTGCCCGGATTATGCCATTTATCTGGTTAACGTCGAAGAGTAAGGAGGCCGGACAATGTCGAAAGCTGTTTTAATGCAGGGAAATGAAGCCGCTGTGGAAGGCGCCATCGCCGCCGGCATGCGGTTTTTCGCTGGTTATCCCATTACCCCGTCCACGGAAATCGCGGAGCAGAGCTCGCTCCGCCTGCCCCAGATCGGCGGAAAATTTATCCAGATGGAAGACGAGATCTCGTCCATTGCTGCGGTGCTCGGCGCGTCGGTCGCCGGCGTGAAGGCCATGACGGCTACCTCCGGTCCGGGCTTTTCTCTGATGCAGGAGAACATCGGCTACGGCGTGATGGCGGAGATCCCCTGCGTCATCATCGACGTACAGCGCGCCGGCCCTTCCACGGGCCTGGCCACCAGCCCCTCCCAGGGGGATTACATGCAGGCCAAATGGGGCACCCACGGCGACCATCCGATGATCGCCCTGTCGCCCTCTTCGGTTCTGGAAACTTATACGCTGATCATCCGCGCCTTCAATCTGGCGGAAAAGTACCGCACGCCGGTCATCTTCCTGATGGACGAGATCGTCGGTCATATGCGCGAGGGCGTGGAGCTGCCGAACCCCAACGATCTGATCATCAACCATCGCAAGATGTCCTTCCACGACGGCGCCAACAAGGAATGCTACTATGTGCCGGAAGGGAAGTACGTTCCGGCCATGAAGCCCTTCGGCCAGGGCGAGCGCTACAACATCACCGGCCTTGCCCATGATATCTCCGGCTTCCCTGTCAACTCCAACGAGATCGCCGGCAAGCTGGTCACCCGTCTGCTGGACAAGGTGGAGAAGAACGTGGACAACATCGTTCGCGTGGAAGAATACCTGATGGACGATGCGGAGACCGCCGTCGTCTGCTTCGGCGGCACGGCCCGCGCGGCCATGGACGCCGTGAACGCGGCCAGAGCCGAGGGAAAGAAGGTCGGCCTGTTCCGGCCCATCACCGTGTGGCCCTTCCCGGAAAAGCAGCTGCTTGCGCGCCTGCCGCAGCTGAAGAACATCCTGATGGTCGAGCATAACCACGGCCAGATGCTGCTGGAGGTCCAGCGGGTCACGCGCTGCGAGAAGCCCGTGCACTTCCTCGGCCGCGTCGACGGCACCGTGATTTCTCCCGGCGATATCCTGGCGAAACTCAATGAGATGGAGGGTGTGCATCATGCCGAGTGATTTGATCCATGAATATATGAGAATCGATCATCTTCCCCAGATCTGGTGCCCCGGCTGCGGCAACGGCGTCATCATGTGCGACGTGGCGGTGGCGATCCAGGAACTGATCGACGACCAGGAATACGATTTTGACCGCGACGATTTTGTCATCGTCTCCGGCATCGGCTGCTCCTCCCGCGCGGCCGGTTATCTGGACTTCAACTCCATCCACACGACCCACGGCCGCGCCATCGCCTTTGCCACCGGCATCAAGTTTGCCAATCCCAAGCTGAACGTCATCGTCCTCACCGGAGACGGCGACTGCTCCGCCATCGGCGGCAACCACCTGATCCACGCGGCGCGCCGCAACCTCGGCCTGACCGTGATCTGCTTCAACAACGACATCTACGGCATGACCGGCGGCCAGTATTCTCCCACCACGCCGAACGGCGACAAGGCCACCACCGCGCCCTACGGCAATGTGGACCGCCCCTTCGACATCGCCAACCTCGCCACCGGCGCCGGCGCCTCCTTCTCCGCCCGCGGCGACGTGTTCCACGCCCGCGAGACCACCGAGATCATTAAAAAGGCCATCCTGCACAAGGGCTTCTCCCTGGTGGACGTCTACTCCGTCTGCCCGACATATTACGGCCGCAAGAACAAAAAGGGCGACGCGGTCGAGATGCTCAAGTGGCAGCGCGACAACCTGATCCCCACCGCCCGCTATTACAGCATGAGCGAGGAAGAGCGCGCGGGAAAGAAGCAGATCGGCATCCTGTCCTTCAACGATTATCCCGAGTATACGGAAGAGTATGCCAAGATCATCGCCGCCTGCAGGAAAAAGGCGAAGAAATAAGGGGAGGGACAGAACATGAGCAACCGTTACGAAATGCGCTTCGCCGGCTCCGGCGGACAGGGCGTCATTCTGGCCAGCGTCATCGTGGCCGAGGCCGCCGTCATCGCCGGACTCCATACCGTGCAGTCCCAGGCCTACGGACCCGAGGCGCGCGGCGGCGTCAGCAAGGCGGAAACCGTGCTGAGCCGGGATAAGATCTGGTATTCCAAGGTCACGCTGCCGAACTTCCTTCTGGCGCTGACCCAGGCTTCTCTGGAGAAATATACCCGCGAGATGGCGGAAGGCGCAATCGTTATGATGGACGACAGCCTGGACATGCCCGCCGACCTCGATCCCGCGCGCGTGATCTCCATCCCCATCCTGCAGACCGCGAAGGAAAAGGTCGGCAAGGCCTTCACCGCCAATATCGTCGCCGTCGGTGCGATCAACAAGGCGCTGCAGCTGTTCAGCGACGAGGTGCTGATGGAAGGCGTCAAGCGTCATATCCCCGCCGGCACCGAGGAGATCAACCAGAAGGCGCTCGCCGAGGGCGCGGCCCTGATCACCGAAGAGCAGGCGGCCGCCTTTAAGCAGCAGATCGGATGAGCATGGAACGGAACGATCGCTTCCGCTGCGCTGCTCTGGAGTGCCGCGTCATGAGCGCCGACGAGGCGGCAATGTTGATCGAAGACGGCATGACCGTCGCCGTCAGCGGCTTTACGCCCTCCGGCTGCCCGAAAATGGTGCCGCTTGCGATCTCCGAGCAGGTACGCAGCGGTCAAAGAAAACTGCGGCTGAATCTCTTCAGCGGCGCATCCACCGGCGAGGAGCTGGATTCCGACTGGGCGTCTCTCGGCATTATCGCCCGCCGTCTGCCTTATATGACCAGCAAGGCTCTCCGCAGCGCCGTCAACGGCAGCGGGAACGAGCCGGTCTTCTACACGGATATCCACCTCGGCGAGGTGGCGCAGAACGCCCGCTTGGGCTTTTATGGGAAGATCGACGTGGCGATCGTCGAAGCCGCTGCGATCACAGAGGAGGGGAACATCATCCCCACCACCGCCGTCGGCTGCTCGCAGACCTATATTGATCTGGCCGAGCGCGTGATCGTGGAGCTGAACCTTGCGCAGCCCGCCGGTCTGGAGGGCATGCACGACATCTACCGCGTGCAGAATCCGCCGCTTCGTCAGCCGATCCCGCTGACCGGCGTCGGACAGCGCATCGGCACGCCCTGGCTGAGCTGCCCGGTCGAAAAAATCGCCGCCGTCGTGATCGGCGAGGCGGAGGAGCATCCGCGCCCGCTCGCGCCCGAAGATGAAGTCAGCCGCGCGATCGCGGCCAATATCGTCCGTTTCCTGGAAAAAGAAAAAGAGGCCGGCCGCCTCTCCGCCGATCAGCTGCCGCTGCAGTCCGGCGTCGGCTCGGTGGCGAACGCCGTGCTCTTCGGTCTGAAAAACTCCGGCTTCGAGCACATGAGCTTCTTCTCGGAGGTCATGCAGGACGGCATCCTCGATCTGATCGACGCGGGAAAGGCAGACTTTGCTTCCGCGACCTCGCTGTCGCTGTCAAAAGAGGGCATGAACCACCTGCTGGGCGATCTGGAAAAGTACCGCGGCAAACTGGTGCTGCGCGACTCCGAGATCTCCAACAGCGCCGAGCTCATCCGCCGCCTGGGCGTGATTGCGATGAACACTGCGGTCGAGGCCGACATTTACGGCAACGTCAACTCCTCGCAGATGAACGGCACCAGCGTCTATAACGGCACCGGCGGCTCCGGCGACTATGCGCGCAATGCTTCGATCTCGATTTTCATGACCAATTCCGTTGCCAAGGGCGGCAAGATCTCGAGCATCGTCCCGATGGTCACGCACGTCGACCACTGCGAGCATGACGTGGACGTGCTGGTGACCGAGCAGGGCTATGCCGATCTGCGCGGCCTGAGTCCGAAGGAGCGCGCGGTGAAGATCATCGAAAACTGTGCCCATCCCGACTATCGCCCGCAGCTGCGGCGCTATTTTGAGGCCGCCTGCGCCGCGACGCACGGCGCGCAGACCCCGCATCTGCTGGACGAGGCTTTCTCCTTCCACCGTAATCTGAAGCAGACCGGCACGATGCTGGAAAGCGAATAAGAACGACAAAACGGCTATACCGATGGTGTCGGTATAGCCGTTTTTCATTCGGTGATCAGAGCAGCCTGTCCGCAAGAGCCTCCGCCTGCCGGAGAGAATACGCATAGCGCTCGTCTCCGCGCTGATCGTAGCGGTTGCCGAGCATGATCCATTCGCAGGCTTCGTAAAACAGGAACCAGTCCAGCGTGCGCCGGTACTCCTCATAGGATATGCCGTGCTTTTGAACACAGATCCGGTAATAGTAGTCGATCGCAAAATCCCGGTCGGCGCGCTTCATGTGGAAAAATGCTTTTTCATCCTCGCGCCCGTGTGCGATCAGCCGCGCCAGAGGACCGGGATAGGGGAGCACGCCGCCGTATTCCCAGTCGATCAGCACCGCCCGCTCGTCGACAAGCACGTTGAACGGGAGCAGATCGTCGTGGCAGAGGCTGCGAGGCGTCTGCCGGTAGACCCGGATGAATTTTTCATACACAGTTTCAAGACGCTCCGAACCGAGCCAGTGTCCACGGTCTTCGATGGCCTTGATGGATTTTTCAAGCGTGCAGCCTGCATCATAGAGATCTTCCCGCTCCCAGAATCCATCCTGCATGGCGCCGAGCGCGTCAAGCGTGAGGATCAGCCTCTCGCGGTCACAGCGGCGCAGATCATCGCCCGGGCAGTATTCCAGCAGCAGGTAGGTTTCACCGTCATGGGCGACAGAGCCGAACAGGGCGGGCGCATAGGGCTTCTTTTCGGAGAAAAAGCTGCGATAAACTTCTTCTTCCTGGCCTTTGGCGCGCTTGAGGACATAGTCTTCCGTTTCGGTTTGAACATGCCACACGGAATAGGGGCTCCCGTCTTCCGCAGCCATGAACTGTTCGATTTTTGCCTGTGAAAGCCCGAAGGGTGAGAGAATGACAGACAGCTCTTCCGCCGTCAGCATTCGCTTTTCATCCATCCACAGCCCTCCTTCCTTCTGGAAACACTATAGCATATCGGAACAGAAAGAACAAGAAGCAGAGGCTCCCGTTCGACATCCTCGACAAAAACAAAATCGGAGCCCAGGAAGCGGGTCTGATTTTGAGAGGAGGAGCGACGGAATGAATGAGAGATGACGTTTTCAAAAAAGAAAACGTCGTCGCGAACGATATGAAGTCCGCGACGACGATGGAGCGGATGATGGGAGTCGACCTCCGCTGCGGCGGAGGCCAGGTCGCGGCTCTGGAGCGCCACCGGCACTCCATTCACTCCCGCTCCCGTTCGACTCCCTTCCGGATGCAAAAAGAAAAACCCGCCTCAAGGCGAGTCTTCCTTTTTGGAGCGGATGATGGGAGTCGAACCCACCTTATCGGCTTGGGAAGCCGGAGTTCTACCGATGAACTACATCCGCGTTTCAGTATACGCAGTATATCACGCACTAACAGAAAATTCAAGTGCAAAAGGGCGGCTTTTTGCATACGGAAGCGCAGGCCGCACGACTTGACGTATCGGCGCCGATGGAATAAAATGTAGAAAAAACACAGGAGAATACAAACATGAAGCTGATCCTTGCATCCAATAACGCCCATAAGCTGAGAGAGATCAAAGAGATCCTCGGCGGCCGTTTTGAAGAGATCGTCACGCTGCGGGAGGCCGGTATCGAGCACGAGACCGTGGAGGACGGTGAGACCTTCCTCGAAAACGCCCGCAAAAAAGCGCACGAAATTGCGGAGATCTCCGGCTGCTGCGCGCTGGCCGACGACAGCGGCCTCTGCGTGGATGCGCTCGGCGGCGCGCCCGGCGTCCATTCCGCGCGCTTTGCCGGAGAGCACGGCAACGACGAGGCCAATAACGCGCTGCTGCTGGATAAGCTCCGCGGCGTGGAAAATCGCGCGGCGCATTTTACCTGCGCGATCGTTCTGGCGCGCCCGGACGGCAGCGAAGTCAGCGCCGAGGGCTATTTCCCCGGCGTGATCACCGAGGAGCCCGCCGGAGAAAACGGCTTCGGCTATGATCCGCTGCTTTTCCTGCCGGAATACGGCTGCACCTCCGCGCAGCTTGCTCCCGAAGAGAAAAACCGCATCAGTCACCGCGGCAAGGCTCTGCGCGCGCTGCTGGAGAAGCTCGATGGACAGGCTTGATTATACTGCCCTCAACGTCCCGCGGGGAGCATGAGCATGAGAGAAAGATGGATCGGCGCGCTCTGCGCGCTGCTGATGCTGCTGGGTCTGGCCGCCTGCGGCTCGCGTCCGGAAGAAACGCCGCCGACGCCGGAGCCGGACTGCATTGAGATAGCGCCAGAGTCGCCGGCTACGCCGGAGCCTTTGCCCGAACCCACGCCGGAGCCGGTGAAGCTGCCTGTCGAAGTGCAGGCGCTGCCGGCGTCGCTCTATGATTTCCTGTGCCGTTTTGACGACGGCTATACCGACCGAATGGGAGGGCGAGAATTTGACAGCGCGAATGCCGTCGACGTGCGCGCCAATCTCCTGGCACAGATCGTCTGTGCTGCGCCCTGCGTTGATTTTGATGCATACCCTGTACAATCCCCGGCTTTTCACTGGAACGACGGCAGCCGTGACCCTATGAATTGGGCGGAGGAAACCGGCTGTTATGCGGAGTTCAATGCCGAGGCGGTGCGCTGGATCGCGCAGAAGGTCTTTCAGCTCAGCGAGAGCGATTACAAGGCGCTGCTGGAGCGATGCTTCTACGCCGGCGCGTTTTACCAGGGGCAGAACGAGGCGGGCGAGGAGCGCTTTTTCCTCTCCGTTGGCAGCACGTACATGCCGGAAAGCCTCATCCATGTGGAAAGCGCCATGTCGGACGGGAGACGCTATGAGATCGTTTACGATTATCTGCTGCGGCCCAATCAATACCTCGGCAGCTATGAGGCAAGCCTGGAACTGAAGCAGGGCGAGAGCGGGTCCTACTGGTCGCTTGCGCGGCAGACGGCGTATCTCCCCGTGGAGGAAGCTGTGGACGCGCCGGAGCTGTTCGGCCTGCTGACTGAGCCTTTTGTTCTCTCCAACGGGGTCGACAGTTGGCGCACCGAGCTGAGGATCACGGAGGACGGCCGCTTCTCCGGGAGCTATGTGGACAATGACCTCTCGGAAAACGGCGAGGATTACGACCAGGCGATCTATTATGCCGATTTTGAGGGCCGCCTTGTCAATCCCAGGCGACTGAACGCCTATACCTACTCCGCTCAGCTGGAAAGCCTGGACTATCTGGACTATACGCTTGATTATATCGTCGAGGAGGACGACGGCTGGCGGGTCCTTTACCGCTACGCCGACGCGGTTGGCCTGGAAAACTGCCGCACCGTCTATTTCTATGCGCCCGGAGCGCCGGTCTATAAGCTGCCGGAGAGCTTCGTCGGCTGGTATGACTGTACGCAGCCGCTCGCCGACACCGATCTGGAATTGCCCGGGTGGGGCATGATGAACGGCGAGGAGGGCCAGGGCTTCGCCTCCTGATTCTATGAATGACCGGATCTCCCGCGCCATCCGCCGCGGGGGACCCGGTTTTTCTCTTGCAAAATGGGAAAAAACTGTGTATCATAATACATTGTTATATAAAACTATCCCAAACCGGAAAGAAGGCGCTGGATTGGAGACTCTGACTTCCCGAAAAAACGCGTTGATCCGCCATATTCGCGAGCTCTCCGACAATGGGGAATACCGCCGCGCACAGGGCCTGTATCTCTGCGACGGGATGAAGACGCTGCGCGAGGCGCTGCGCTTCGGCGCAAAGGTCGTGTCCGTCCTCTGGCGGGATGGCGCACAGAATGTGGACGGACTGGACGGCTGCGAACAGTATATCGCACCGGGCGATCTTTTTGATTACGCCTCTCCGATGAAAAACAGCCCGGGACCGCTTTTCACGGTGGCGATCCGCGGCTGCGGAAAGCCGGGCAGGCTCGATAATGCGATCGTGCTCGAAAACGTCCAGGATCCCGGCAACGTTGGCACCGTGATCCGCACGGCCAACGCTTTGAACATCGGCGCCGTCATCCTGACCGGCGCCTGCGCCGATCTCTACCAGCCGAAGACGGTGCGCGCCACGATGGGCGCCATTTTCCGGCAGAACGTTATCCGCATCGAGCGGGAATACCTCCGCGATTTCCTGCACGATCAGGGCCTGCCGCTTTACGGCGCGGCGCTCAGTGAAAAGGCATGCGACCTGCGCGGGCTTTCCCTCAAGCACGCCGCCGTCGCCATCGGCAGCGAAGGACAGGGACTCAGCGCGGAGCTGCTGCGCCTGTGCGACGGCGAGCTGATCATCCCGATGAACCCGGACAGCGAATCGCTCAACGCCGCGGTGGCGGCTTCGATCGTCATGTGGGAGATGGCCAGATAACAGGGAGGGGACAGCAATGGCTTCTGTGAAATACTGGGTCTGGCTGGCTTCTCTGGATGCGCTGCGCCCGGCTGAGAAGGCAGCGGTGATCCGCACCTACGGCGATCCGGAGGCGGCCTTTTTCGCGCCGAAAGGAGATGTTTCGCGCGTCGAAGGTCTGCGTGAGACCGCGGCTGAAGCGATGGAGCAGCGTGATCTGCGCGCGGCCAACCGCATCCTCGGTGCCTGCGAGGAGCAGAATCTCCGCGTGATCTGCCAGCAGGATACCATCTATCCGCGCAGATTAAAGCAGATTTACGCGCCGCCTCCGGTTCTCTATGCGAAGGGCCGGATGCGGGACCTGGACGAGGAACCGGCCATCGCCATCGTCGGCACCCGCGGCGCGACGCCCTACGGCGTCGGCCTGGCCCGTTCGCTGTCAAGCGGTATCGTACGCAGCGGCGGCACAGTGCTCTCCGGCCTTGGCATGGGCATCGACGGAGAGGCGGCCAAGGCCGCACTGGAAAACGGCGGCGGCTGTGTCGGCGTGCTGGGGACCTCCCATCAGGAGGCGACGGGCTGGCTGGCCCGCCAGGTGGCGGACTTTGGCCTGCTGCTGAGCGAATATGCGCCAGGTACGGTCTCCCAGCGCTATTTCTTCCGTGAGCGCAACCGCATCACCGCCGGGCTTTCCGTCGGTGTGGTCGTGGTGGAAGCGCCGGAGAAGAGCGGCGCGCTGCTGTTTGCGGAGGAGGCGCTGGAGCTCGGCAAGGAAGTCTTCGCCGTGCCCGGGGCGGTCAACGCCGTCAACAGCGTGGGCACGAACCGCCTGATCAAGGACGGCGCGACGCCCGTCACCTGCGCCTGGGACGTGATGAGCGAGTTCGTCGGCCTGTATCCCGACAAGATCCGCCGTGTCGACGAAAGCAAACCGCAGCCGACGCTGCTGGAGCGTGCGCAGGAGCAGCCCAGGCCGGAGAAAAAAGCCGTTGACAGCGGACAGACGCAGGACTATATTGACTGGAAAGAACAGCTGAGCCGGCTCAATGAGGATCAGCTGAAGATCATCTCCGCGATCGAGAAGGACGCGACGCACATCGACGACATCGTGGAAACCACCGGGCTCGGGACGGCCAAGGTGCTGGCCCAGCTGACGGTTCTGGAGATCAAGGGCTATATCCGCCGCGAAGCGGGTCGCCGCGTCGCCTTGAAAATCACGAAAAAGTGAGGACAAAGCATGGCAAAAGCAAAGGATCTGGTGATCGTCGAATCACCGGCGAAGGCAAAAACGATCGAAAAATACCTGGGAACGGGCTATAAGGTACGTGCCTCGATGGGCCATCTGCGCGATCTGCCGAAGAGCAAGATGGGCGTGGACATCGAGCACGGCTTTGAGCCGCAGTATATCCCTGTCAAAGATAAAAGCGAGCTGATCAAGGAACTGAAGACCGAAGCCAAGAGCGCCAAAACCGTCTATCTCGCGACCGACCCTGACCGCGAGGGTGAGGCGATTTCCTGGCATCTTAAAGAGCTGCTCGAGCTGCCGGATGACAAGGCGCGGCGCGTGACCTTCAATGAGATTACCAAGCGCGTCGTGACCGAGAGCATCCAGCAGCCGCGCGATATCGATCAGGATCTGGTCAACGCCCAGCAGGCGCGCCGCATCCTGGACCGCATCGTCGGCTACAAGCTCTCTCCGCTGCTGTGGAAAAAGGTCAAGAAGGGCCTGTCCGCCGGCCGCGTACAGAGCGTCGCCACGCGCATGGTCGTCGACCGCGAGGAAGAGATCCGCGATTTCGTCAGCGAGGAATACTGGCTGCTGGACGCGCTGCTCGGCCGCGGCGACGACAGCCCGTCCTTCACTGCCCGCTATTACGGCAAGGATGGGAAAAAGGTCGAGCTGCACAGCGAGGACGAGGTGCAGACCGTCATCCGCGATACTGCGAACGCTGCTTTCACGGTCGATTCCGTCAAGCGCGGAGAGAAGCAGCGCAGCCCCGCGCCTCCCTTTATCACCTCCACGCTGCAGCAGGAGGCCTCCCGCCGCCTTGGCATGACGCCGCGCCGCACCATGTCCATCGCCCAGCAGCTTTATGAAGGCGTGGAGATCTCCGGCCGCGGCAGCATCGGTCTCATCACCTATATGCGTACCGACTCCCTGCGCCTGTCCGATGAAGCCCTCTTTGCCGCGAAAGACTATATTACCGCGCATTACGGCGATGCCTATTATCCGGGCCACCCTCGCCGCTACAAGACCAAGGCGGGCGCGCAGGACGCGCACGAGGCCATCCGTCCGACGGACGTCCAGCTCACGCCGGAGCTCGTGCGCAAGGATCTGACCCAGGAGCAGTACCGGCTGTACCGCCTGATCTGGGGGCGCTTCACCGCCTGCCAGATGGCCAACGCCGTTTACGACAACGTGTCGGTCGAGGTGGTCTCCGCCGGCCACAGCTTCCGCGCCAATTATTCGGAGCTGAAATTCCAGGGCTATACCGCGGTCTACGAGGAAGCCCGGGACGAGGAGAGCGCGGAGATCTCCAATCCCTTGCCGAGTCTCAGCGAGGGCGAGGTGCTCCGCCTGGAGAAGATGATCCCGGATCAGCAGTTTACCCAGCCGCCCGCCCGTTACACCGAGGCAACGCTGATCCGTGCGATGGAGGAGAAGGGTATCGGCCGCCCCTCCACCTATGCCCCGACCATCAGCACCATTACGGCCCACGATTATGTCATCAAGGAGGGCAAGTACCTCCGTCCCACGCCCTTGGGCGAAGTGGTCACGGGACTCATGAAGGAGCATTTTGCCGATATCGTCGACCTCAAGTTCACCAACCGCATGGAAGAGGAACTGGACGAGATCGAAAGCGGCAAGGCGCAGTGGCGCGAAGTGCTGTCCGAATTCTATCAGGGCTTCGACGCCGAGATGACCAAGGCCGAGACGGATCTGGACGGCGTACGGCTGAAGGTGCCCGACGTGCTCAGCGACGAGGTCTGCGAGGTCTGCGGCCGCCAGATGGTGGTGAAGAAGGGCCGCTTCGGCTACTTCCTCGCCTGCCCCGGCTTCCCCGACTGCACATTCACTAAGCCCATCGTCGTGGAAATGCCCGGCAAATGCCCGAAGTGCGGCGGCAAGATCCTCAAGCGCACCTCAAAAAAGGGCTATGTGTTCTATGCCTGCGAGCGCGGCACGGACTGCGGCTTCATCACCTGGGACGTGCCGACCAAGGATTTCTGCCCGGCCTGCGGCAAGACCATGTTCAAGCGCAGCGGCCGCGGCCCGCTGAAATCCTTCTGCATCAACGAAGCCTGCCCGAATTTTGTCCCGGAGGACAAGCGGGTCTATAAAAAGAAATCGCCGGAGGAAAAGAAAACTTCCGCCAAAAAAGGCAGCATGGCAAAGAAGTCCGCTGCCAAAAAGCCCGCGGCGAAAAAGACTGCAAAGAAAGAAGAATAAACGATGAAAACCGTCACCGTTCTCGGCGCCGGGCTTGCCGGCAGCGAATGCGCCTGGCAGCTGGCCAAACGCGGCATCCATGTCCGCCTGGTCGAGATGAAACCGCAGAAAATGACTCCGGCGCATACTTCGGCTTATTTCGGCGAGCTCGTCTGCTCCAACTCCCTGCGCAGCGACGAGCTGACCAACGCCGTCGGCCTGCTGAAGGCCGAAATGCGCAAAATGGATTCGCTCATCATGTTCTCGGCCGATCTCAACCGCGTGGCGGCCGGCGGCGCGCTCGCGGTGGATCGCGTCGGCTTTGCCCGTACGATCACTGAAAAGCTCCGCAGTCACCCGAACGTGGAGGTCGTTGAGGCGGAGGCCACCGAGATCCCTGACGGGGAAGTGGTCGTTGCAACCGGCCCGCTGTCGAGCGACGCGATCGCCGATGCGATCGCCAGGCTCTGCCCCGAGAGCGACCTGCATTTCTACGACGCCGTCGCGCCGATCGTTACGCTCGAAAGCGTGGACATGGACAGCGCCTTCTTTGCCTCCCGCTATGACAAGGGAACGGCTGATTATGTAAACTGCCCGATGGACAAAGACGAATATCTGGCCTTTGTCACCGAGCTTGCCGCCGCCAAGGAGGCGGAGGTGCACGGCTTTGACGACGGCGGCGTGTTCGAAGGCTGCATGCCGGTGGAGGTCATGGCGCGCCGCGGCGTTGACACGCTGCGCTACGGGCCGCTCAAGCCGGTCGGCCTGAAGGATCCGCGCACGGGAAAGGAGAATTACGCCGTTGTCCAGCTCCGGCGCGACAATGCCGACGGAACACTGTACAACATGGTCGGTTTCCAGACCCACCTGACCTGGGCCGAGCAGCGGCGCGTGTTCACGATGATCCCGGCGCTGAAAAATGCCGACTTTGTCCGTTTCGGCGTCATGCACCGCAACACCTATCTCAACAGTCCGCAGCTGCTCGACCGCTACTACCGCCTGCGCTCCGATCCGCGCATCAGCTTTGCCGGTCAAATGACCGGCGTGGAGGGCTATGTTGAGTCCGCGGCCAGCGGCATGCTGGTCGGCATCGAGACGGCGGCGCGCGTACTGGAGCTGCCGGCGGTGGATTTCCCGCAGGAGACCGCCATCGGCGCGCTCGGCCTCTATATCTCCGGCGGCAGCGTCGGCGATTTCCAGCCGATGAACATCAATTTCGGCATCATTTCTCCGCTCGGCCACCGCGTCAAGGGCAAGCGCAACAAGAACGCGGCCATTTCCGAGCGCTCCCTCGCCATCGTTGACGAGCTGATGAACAAGGAGGTTTTCCATGTTGAAGATCATCATTGACGCCATGGGCGGAGATAACGCGCCCGAAGAGATCGTCAGGGGCGCCGTCCGCGCGTACCGGGAACTCGGCGTGGCAATCACGCTTGTCGGCCGCGAGGAGGAAGTCCGCGCCTGCCTGAAAAACGATGGCTGCGAGGATCTCGAGGTCGTGGACGCACGCGATGTGATCACGATGGAGGACGATCCCAGCACCGCGACCCGCCGCAAGAAGGACGCCTCGATGACCGTGGCGCTGAACCTGCTCAAGGACGGCAAAGGCGACGCGGTCGTCTCCGCCGGCTCCACCGGTGCGCTGCTCACCGGCGCGACGCTGATCGTCAAGCGCATCCGCGGCATCCGCCGCGCGGCGATGGCGCCGGTGCTGCCCGCGGGCGAGCATGGCGTGATGCTCATCGACTGCGGCGCGAACGTCGAGTGTACGCCCGAATACCTGCTGCAGTTTGCCTATATGGGCAGCTTTTACGCGAAGAAAATGATGGGCTGTGACAGTCCGCGCGTCGGTCTGCTGAACGTCGGCACCGAGGACACCAAGGGCGGCACGCTGCAGCATGAGACCTTCGCTCTGCTGAAAACGGCCGCAGACGAGGGCCGCATCAACTTTGTCGGCAACATCGAGGGCACGGACGTGTTCAACGGCCGGGTGGATGTCGTTGTGACCGACGGCTTTACCGGCAATGTCCTGCTCAAGGGCACGGAGGGCGTCATCAAGTATATGATGAAGTCGCTCAAGGGCGTGTTCTACAAGAGCACGAAAAACAAGCTCGCCGCCGCCGCGCTGAAAAAGGATCTCGGTGAGATGAAGAAGTCCATGGACGTCAATGAAGTGGGCGGCACGGCCTTCGTCGGTATCAGCAAGCCGGTTGTCAAGGCGCACGGCTCCTCCAACGCCGCCAGTTTCTTTGCGGCGATCCGCCAGGCGAAGATTTTTGCCGAGAGCGGCATCATTGAACAGATCGAAAACAACATCGACTTTATGAAGATCGAGAGTGAACATGCATAAACTGGAAGAAACGATCGGGTATCGGTTTCAAAATCTCAAGCTGCTGGAAACAGCGCTGACGCACAGCTCCTATGCCAACGAAAAGCACGGCCAGGATGCGGAGAGCTATGAGCGTCTGGAATTCCTGGGCGATTCGATCCTGGGCCTGACAGCGGCGGATTTTCTCTATCATCACGAGCCGAAGCTGCCGGAGGGGCGGATGACCCGCCTGCGCGCGGAGCTTGTCTGTGAGACGAGTCTCCACAAGGTCGCGCTGAGTCTCGGCCTGGGCAAGTATATGCGCCTCGGGCGCGGCGAGGAGCGTACCGGCGGCCGGGAACGCCCGTCCATTCTTGCCGATATGGTCGAGGCGATCATCGCCGCGCTGTATCTCGACGGAGGATTGGACGTTGCGCGCCGCTTTATCATGGATCGGGTGCTCAAGGACGCGGAGATTACGGATGCACACCGCGGCGCGGACTACAAGACCGAGCTGCAGGAACTCGTCCAGCAGCAGCCCGGCCAGCTGATCAGTTACGAGCTGATCGGCGAGTCCGGGCCGGATCATGACAAGCGGTTCCAATTCCGTGTCAGCATCAACGGCAAAGCGGCCGGCGAGGGCACCGGGCGCACAAAGAAAGAAGCGGAACAGATGGCCGCCCATGCGGCGCTCGAGGCGCTCAGAAAGTGAGCGCGAGAGCCTCGATCCTGCCGGTTTTCGTGCCGCATCTTGGCTGCCCGCATGCCTGCGTCTTCTGCAACCAGCGCCGCATCTCCGGCGAGACGGAGCCCGCCGATGCGAATACCGTCCGAAATATTCTTGCATCTGCGGCAGCCATGCCGAAGCCGGAAAGCGGGCGGCAGCTGGCCTTCTACGGCGGCAGCTTCACGGCGATCCCCGAAGAGAAACAGCTGGAGCTGCTTTCGGCGGCGCAGGAGGGCATCGAGCGCGGGATCATCGATTCGATCCGCCTGTCCACACGACCGGACGCAATCGACGTTACGGTGCTTGAACGCCTGACGCGTTTCGGCGTGGAGACCGTCGAGCTCGGCGCGCAGTCGCTGGACGACGAGGTCCTTCGTTTGTCCGGCAGGGGACATACGGCTGACGATGTGCGCCGTGCGTCCCGCCTGATCAAAGCTGCTGGCTTTCGGCTCGTGCTGCAGATGATGACCGGCCTGCCCGGCGACAGCGGGGAACAGAGCCTCGCCACGGCGCGGGAGATCATCGAACTTCACCCGGACGGGGTGCGGATCTACCCGACCGTGATCGTGCGCGACACGGCGCTGTATGAGCTTTGGCAGCGCGGCGCGTACCGCGAGCATACGGTGGAGGACGCGGTACAAATCTGTGCGAAGCTCCTGCCGCTGTTTGAAAAGGCAGGGATCCCGGTGCTCCGACTGGGACTCAATCCCACGGAGGAGCTGTCCGGCGGCGCCGCGGTCGCAGGGGCCTATCATCCGGCGCTGGGTGAACTGGCGCGCGCGCGGATCATGCTCGAACGAGCGGAAAATTTGCTGCGCGGCGTCGAGCCCGGCAGCCGTGTCGTTCTGGCGGTTCAGCCGCGCCTGCTGTCGCAGATGCTGGGGCAGCGGCGGCGCAATGTTTCCGCATTGATCGATGAATTTCGGCTCGTCGAGCTGAAAGTTCATCCAAATTCATCGATCAGCGCGGAAATCGAAGTGCTTTCCATTGAAAAACCGTAAAAAACGCGATATAATAACTCAGTTATTTTGTCATAAACGAGGGTAAATGTATTGTATCTAAAGGCACTGGAAATTCAAGGCTTCAAGAGCTTCCCGGATAAAACGAGGCTCAGCTTTGAAAAAGAGATCACGGCCATCGTCGGCCCGAACGGCTCCGGCAAATCGAATATTTCCGACGCCATCCTCTGGGTCATGGGCGAGCAGCGCAGCAAGGCGCTGCGCGGCAGCAAGATGGAGGACGTGATCTTCGGCGGCACCGAAAAGCGCGGAAAGCTCGGCTTTGCGCAGGTGTCTCTGATCCTTGATAACTCCGGGCACATGTTCGACTCGGACAACGAGGAGATCATGCTGACCCGCCGCTATTACCGCAGCGGTGAGAGCGAATACTACATCAACCGTGAGTCCGTCCGCCTGAAGGATATCCACAGCCTGCTGATGGACACCGGTCTCGGCCGCGACGGCTATTCCATCATCGGCCAGGGCCGCATCGCCGAGATCGTCTCCTCCCGCAGCACCGACCGCCGCGAGGTCTTTGAGGAAGCGGCCGGCATCTCCCGCTTCCGCTACCGGAAGGAAGAGGCCGAGCGCAAGCTCGAAAAGACCGAGGAAAACCTGGTTCGCATCAACGATAAGATCGAAGAACTGGAACTGCAGGTCGGGCCGCTGAAGAAGCAGTCCGAGACGGCCAAACAATACCTGGTGCTGCGCGATGAGCTGCGTGTCAAGGAGATCTCTGTCTGGATGCTGACGCTCGAGAAGCTGCACACGCAGTCCGAGGCCGTCGCGCTCGAATACGAGCAGACCAAACAGACGCTTGAGAGCGCGAAAACAGAGCTGGAAGCGCTCTACGCCTCCTCCGAGAGCATCAGTGAGCGCATGCACCAGAAGGACGTGGAGACCGAACAGATCCGCGACCGCCTGTCCGCGGCGGAATCCGCCGTTTCCGAGTGCGAATCCGCCGCCGCCGTTCTGCGCGGCAGCGTGAAAAACACGCAGGACAGCCTGCAGCGCATGCTGCTGGACATGGCCGAGCAGGAAACCCGCGTGCGCGAGCTGCGCGAGCAGATCGACAGCAATCAGGCGCGCGTTGCCGCTTTGAAGGACGAACTCAAGGGCCTTGCTGATGAAATCACCGGCAACGCCAATGTGCTGGACGGCTGCCGCATCAAGCTCAAGAGCCGCGAGGAAAACCTGCAGCTTCTGAGCGACCGGGCGACGAAGCTCGCCGTGGACGGGCGCAGCATGGATGGGCGCATCCGCATGCTCAGCGAGATGGAAAAGGACTATGAGGGATACTCCCGCGCGGTCAAGACCGTCATGCAGGAGGCGGGACGCGGCACACTGCGCGGTGTGCACGGGCCGGTGGCCAATCTGGTGCGCGCGAACGACGAGTGCGCGCTCGCCATCGAGACGGCGCTGGGCGCCGCGGCGCAGAACATCGTCGTCGATACGCAGAATGACGGCCGCAGCGCGATCGAGCTGCTGAAAAAGCGCGACGCCGGCCGTGCGACCTTCCTGCCGGTGGACACGATCCGCGGCAGCGTGATGCGCGATGCGCCGGTGAACGATCCGGGCTTTGTCGGCATTGCGGTGGAGCTGGCCTCATTCGATCCGAAGTATCAGGACATTTTCAACAATCTCCTCGGCCGCACCGTCGTGGCCGAGAGCCTGAGCGACGCCGTGCGCATGTCGAAGGCAAACGGCAACCGTCTGCGCATCGTCACGCTCGACGGCCAGCTCATCAACGCCGGCGGCTCCATGACCGGCGGCAGCACCGCCAAGGGCACGGGCATCCTCTCCCGCGCCAATGAACTCGAGAAGCTGAAAAAACAGCGCGAGAAGATCGCCGCGCAGGAAAGCAGCTGCCAGACGGATCTGGAACGGGCGCGCAGTCAGATTGCCGGCCTTCGCTATCAGCTGGATATGGCCCAGGGGGATCAGACGGCGCTGTTAACGAAAAAATCCTCGCTGGAGGCCGAGCTGCGCACCACGCAGAGCGCCGTGCATCAGCTGCAGCTCCTGCTGGACAGCCTGACCGGCGACAGCGAAAGCCGCCAGCGCGCCGTCCATGCCGAGGAGGACAAGATCTCCAATCTGAAAGATCAGATCGCGCAGAAGGAAGCAGAACTGCAGAAGCTCCGCGCCGCGGCGCAGGCCGTGCGCGACGAGATCGGCTCTGTCAGCAAGGCGCGGCTGGAGCTGGAAGGCCGCCGCACCCGGGCGGAGAAAGAGGCCCAGCAGCGCAATGCCGATATCATCGAGCTCGAGCGCCGCATTGCCCGGCAGGAGCAGCGCAAGCTCTCCGCCGAGATGGAGGAAAAGCAGATCCTGGACAAGCTCTGGGACAATTACGAGCTCAGCCACAGCGCGGCTCAGGCGCTGCGCCAGCCGGTGGACAGCGTCACGCGCTGGAACAAGGAGATCAGCGAGCTGCGGCGCCAGATCGGCGCCCTCGGTACGCCGAATCTCGGCGCGATCGAGGAGTATGAGCGTGTCAGCAGCCGCTATGAATTCCTCACCGGCCAGCGGGACGACGTGGAGAAGGCCAAGAAGGAACTGCTGGACGTCATCCGCGACGTGACCGGCGAGATGAAGGACGTCTTCGTGGAAAAATTCCGCGAGATCGACGCCTGCTTCCGCGAGACCTTCCTCGAGCTCTTCGGCGGCGGCAAGGCGGCGCTGATCCTCGAGGACGAGGACAATGTTCTCGAGTGCGGCATCGAGATCAAGGTTCAGCCGCCCGGCAAGGCACTGAGCACGATCAGCCTGCTCTCCGGCGGCGAGATGGCCTTCGTGGCCATCGCTTTGTACTTTGCCATTCTGAAAGTCCGTCCCACGCCGTTTTGCGTGATGGACGAGATCGAAGCCGCGCTCGACGAGGCAAACGTCAACCGCTTTGCGTCCTATATGCGCCGCATGGCCGACAAGACGCAGTTCCTGGTGATCACGCACCGCCGCGGCACCATGGAAGAGGCGGACATGCTCTACGGCGTCACGATGCAGGAGAAAGGTGTGTCCACGGTGATCCAGCTGGATCTTGCCAGCGCGCAGAAAAGTCTGGAGGAGTAATCGACATGGGATTTTTTGATAAGATCTTTTCGGGCCTGACCAAGACCCGCAAGAATATGCAGGAGCTGGAGGCCCTGTTTCAGGACTACGCCCCGGACGACGAAGATTTCTACGATGATCTGGAGGAGCTGCTGGTGCTCTCCGACGTCGGCGGCGAGACCGCGGAAAAAGTCGTCAAGGGCATGAAGCGCCTGACCTGGGAACGCCGCTTCCGCAAGGGGCACGAGGCCCGCGCCGGACTCATCGAGCTGCTGACCAACCAGCTGCAGGTGGGCGAGACGGAGCTCAAGCTCGATACAAAGCCCTCCGTTATCCTGATGGTCGGCGTTAACGGCGTGGGCAAAACGACGACGATCGGCAAGCTTGCCCATCAGCTGAAGGATCAGGGCAAGAAGGTGCTGCTTTGCGCGGGCGATACCTTCCGCGCGGCCGCGGCCGAACAGCTTGGCATCTGGGCCGATCGCGCCGGGGCGGAGATCGTCCGCCATGAGGAGGGGAGCGACCCCGCCGCCGTGGTATATGACGGTCTGTGCGCGGCGAAGGCCCGCGGCACCGACGTCGTCATCATCGACACCGCCGGCCGGCTCCACAACAAGCAGAACCTGATGAACGAGCTGGCGAAGATCCGCCGCATCATCGACCGCGAGCTGCCCGAGGCGGACGTGGAGACCCTGATGGTGCTCGACGCGACGACCGGCCAGAACGGCCTCATCCAGGCCAAGCAGTTCCTGGATACCGCCGGCATCACCGGCATCGTGCTCACCAAGCTTGACGGTACGGCCAAGGGCGGCATCGTCTTTGCGATCGCCGACGAGCTGAAGCTGCCGGTCAAATATGTGGGCGTCGGCGAAGGGATCGATGATCTGATCCCCTTCGACCGCAATAATTTCGTCACCGCACTGTTTAAATCGTAAGGAGAATTCTTATGCCATTAACAAGCAAGCAGCGCTCCCAGCTGCGCGGCCTGGCCGCCGCTGAGGACACCATCATCCAGGTGGGCAAGGGCGGCATCAACGAGAATCTGATCGCCTCCGTATCGAGCGCCCTGAAGGCCAGGGAGCTCGTCAAGGGCAAGGTCCTGGAAAATTCCATGCTCACCGCCCGTGAAGCCTGCGACGCACTGTCCGAGGCCTGCAGGGCCGAGCAGGTGCAGGTCATCGGCACAAAATTCGTCCTGTATAAAAGGAACGAGAAAGAGCCGAAAATAGAGCTGGTGAAGGATAAAAAGAAATGAGGCTTGCCCTGTACGGCGGCAGCTTCAACCCGCCCCATCTCGGCCACCGCGCCGCGGCTCTTACCGTTATGGAGAAGCTGCGTCCCGATCGGCTGCTGGTCGTTCCGGATCATCTGCCTCCTCATAAAGACCTCCCGGAGGACAGCCCTTCGGCGCAGGATCGCTTCTGCCTGTGCGAGCTGACTTTTGCCGGTATCCCCGGCCTTGAAGTCAGCGATCTTGAGCTGAAACGTGAAGGCGCCAGTTATACGGCGGATACCGTGGAGCGCCTGCGCGAGAAACATCCGGACGACGAGCTCTGCCTTGTCCTCGGCACGGATATGCTGCTGTGCTTTGATCAATGGTATCGCTTCCGCTATCTGCTGGAGCAGTGCATGCTGGCGGTCCTCTGCCGCGCGGACGGCGAACTGGAGCAGATAGAGGAAAAAGCGGCGCAGCTCGGACGGGACTACGGTGCCAGAGTGCAGATCCTGCCGCATGAGCCTATCGAAATCAGCTCCGGCGAGCTGCGTGAGCTTCTGCCGCGCAGGCAGGGAAGGGACATGCTGACCCCGGCAGCCTATGAGGAAATCATCCGCCGCCGCTGGTACGGCGCCCAGCCGGAGCTGAGTTGGCTGCGCGAGATGGCCTACGCCATGCTCAAGCCGAAGCGCATCGCCCATGTGGCCGGCTGCGAAAACGAAGCGGTGGCGCTGGCCATGCGCTGGGGCGAAGACCCGGAGCTGGCTGCCGAGGCCGCGATCCTGCACGATATCACCAAGCGGCTGCCTGCGGAAGAGCAGCTCCGCCTCTGCGATCAGTTGAATCTCTCGCTGGAGGATACGGAGCGCGAAAGCCCGGAAGTCCTGCACGCCATCACCGGGGCCGCGCTCGCGGTGAAATGCTTTGGCGTGTGCGATGCGGTTCGGGACGCCATCCGCTGGCACTGCACCGGCAGACCCGACATGTCGCTGCTGGAAAAGATCGTCTGGCTTGCCGATTTTACGGAGCCGACGCGGGACTTTCCGGGCGTGGATGAGGTGCGGGCGCTTGCGCAGGAGGATCTCGATCTCGCCCTGCAAACGGCGCTTGGCATGACGCTCCGTTTTATAGAAGAAAAAGGCGCGAAGCCCTGCGGCATCACCGCAGACGCTTTGCGGTATTATGAGCAGACCGACAGGAGGTAAAAATATGCTGACTCCCCGAGAAATCGCCGCCATCGCCGCCCATGCGCTGGAGGAAAAGAAAGCAAAGGACGTCAAAGTCCTGAAAACCGAAGAACAGACTGTTCTGGCCGATTATTTCGTCATCTGCAACGGCACCTCCTCCACGCATATCAAGGCGCTGGTGGACGAGGTGGATAAGGAGCTGTCCGAGGCGGGCGAGCCGCCGGTGCGCCGCGAGGGCCTTCGCTCCGATATCTGGGTGCTGATGGACTTCGGCAGCGTGATCGTGCACGTGTTCACGGACGAGGCGCGCAAGTTCTATAATCTCGAGCGCCTGTGGAGCGACTCTGAGGTGGTGGATCTCTCATCCCTTTGACGCCCCGCCAGAGCGGGGCATACCGACACAGAGAATCAAACAAAAGGAGAGAGATGCAACATGAAATACGATTTTGCTGCCATTGAGAAGAAATGGCAGGATCACTGGGAAGAAGTCAAGCCCTACGCCGCCGAGACCGGCAGCGACAAGCCTAAGTTTTACGGCCTGGTCGAGTTCCCGTACCCGAGCGGCGCCGGTCTGCACGTCGGCCATCCGCGCCCCTATACCGCGCTGGATATCATCACGCGCAAAAAGCGCATGGAAGGCTATAACGTCCTGTTTCCGATGGGCTATGACGCCTTCGGTCTGCCCACCGAGAACTTTGCCATCAAAAACCATATCCATCCGGCCATCGTCACAAAAAACAACATCAAAAACTTTACCCGGCAGCTGAAAATGCTCGGCTACGGTTTTGATTGGGACCGCATGGTGGATACCACCGACCCGAACTACTACAAGTGGACGCAGTGGATTTTCCTGCAGCTTTATAAGCACGGCCTGGCCTACAAAACCACCATGCCCGTCAACTGGTGCACCAGCTGCAAGTGCGTGCTGGCCAATGAGGAAGTTGTGGAGGGCGTCTGCGAGCGCTGCGGCAGCGAGGTCGTGCGCCGTGAGAAGAGCCAGTGGATGCTCGGCATCACCAAGTACGCCCAGCGCCTAATCGACGATCTGGACGGTCTGGACTTTATCGACCGCGTCAAGGCGCAGCAGATCAACTGGATCGGCCGCTCCACCGGCGCGGAGGTCACCTTCAAAACCACGGCGGGCGACGATCTGCTGATCTTCACCACCCGCCCCGACACCCTCTTCGGCGCGACCTACATGGTGCTCTCTCCGGAGCATCCCTACGTCAAGCGCTGGAAGGACAGGATAGAGAACTGGGACGCCGTCGCCGCCTATGTCGATGAGGCCGCCCACAAGTCCGATTTCGAGCGCGCGGAACTCAATAAGGAGAAGACCGGTGTGCGCATCGAAGGCGTGCGCGGCATCAACCCCGTCAACGGCAAAGAGATCCCGATCTTCATCTCCGACTACGTGCTCGTCACCTACGGCACCGGCGCGATCATGGCCGTTCCGGCCCACGACGACCGCGACTGGGAGTTTGCCAAAAAGTTCGGCTGTGACATCGTCGAGGTCGTGGAGGGCGGCAACATCGAAGAGGCTGCCTTCACGCTCAAGGACGATACCGGCATCATGGTCAATTCCGGCTTCCTCAACGGCCTGATCGTCAAGGAAGCGATCCCTGCGATGATCGCCTGGCTCGAGGAGCAGGGGATCGGACATGAAAAGGTCAACTTCAAGCTGCGCGACTGGGTCTTCTCCCGCCAGCGCTACTGGGGCGAACCCATTCCGCTTGTCAACTGTGAAAAGTGCGGCTGGGTGCCGCTGCCGGAGAGCGAGCTGCCGCTGCTGCTGCCGCAGGTGGATTCCTACGAACTCACCGACGACGGCGAATCTCCGCTGAGCAAGATGACCGACTGGGTCAACACCACCTGCCCCTGCTGCGGCGGTCCTGCCAAGCGCGAGACCGACACCATGCCTCAGTGGGCCGGATCCAGCTGGTACTTCCTGCGCTATATGGATCCGCACAACGACAAGGAGCTCGTCAGCAAGGAAGCCGAAGAATACTGGGGCCCGGTGGACTGGTACAACGGCGGCATGGAGCACACGACGCTCCACCTCCTGTACAGCCGCTTCTGGCACAAGTTCCTCTATGATATCGGCGTCGTCCACACCAAGGAGCCCTATGCCAAGCGCACGAGCCACGGCATGATCCTCGGCCGCAATCCGCACTATATCGGCAATGTCGAGACCGAAGAGGAAAAGCAGGCCCTGCTTGCCAAATACGGCAGCCAGGCGACCCGTCCCTCCGTGAAGATGTCCAAGTCCCTCGGCAACGTCGTCAACCCCGACGACGTGGTCAAGGCCTACGGCGCGGACACGATGCGCCTCTATATCATGTTCATCGGCGACTTTGAAAAGACCGCAACCTGGTCCGACGAGGCCGTCAAGGGCTCCAAGCGCTTTCTGGATCGCTGCTTCAACCTGCTGGATATGGTCAAGGACGGCGACGAGATCTCCGCTGCCAATGAGAGCAGCGTGCACAAGACCATCAAGAAGGTCACCGAGGACATCAACACCCTCAAAATGAACACGGCGATCGCGGCCATGATGGCTCTGGTCAACGATTTCTATGCCAGGGGTCTCAGCCGCGGCGACCTGGAGCAGCTGATCCTGCTGCTCAGCCCCTTCGTGCCGCATATCGCCGAGGAGATGTGGGAGCAGGCCGGCTTTGCCGCCAAATACGGCAAGATGGCCATGCAGATGCCCTGGCCGAAGTATGACGAGGCCAAGACCGTCGACGCGATCCGCGAGATGGCCGTGCAGGTCAATGGCAAGCTCCGCTCCACGATTAAGGTCGCGGCAGACGCGGACGACGAGACGGTGCTCGCCGCCGCCTGCGCCGACGAAAAGATCAAGCGCCAGATGGAGGGCATGCAGCTCGTCAAGACGATCGTCGTCAAAAACAAGCTGATCAATCTGATCCTGAAACCGGCAAAGTAACGGTTGACAAAATCGGGAAATAAAGGTATAATGCTCCCGTTAAAAGCCAATTCGTGGCCCTTAAAGCGCCGCAGGCGTATTTGGAGGGAGGGAAATAAATGTCTGAAATCTACGTCAAGGAGAATGAGTCTCTGGACAATGCTCTGAAGAGATTCAAGCGCAGCTGCGCGAAGTCCGGTGTTCTGGCCGACCTGAGAAAGAAGGAGTATTACCAGAGCCCCAGCGTCAAGCGCCGCAAAAAGTCCGAGGCCGCCCGCAAGAACAAGAACAAGCGCTTCTATTGATCATCAAAAAAGCACCTCATCTGAGGTGCTTTTTTCTTTTCTGTATTCAAATCAGCAGCTGCGCCAACGACAGGATCAGCAGCAAAATCAGGCTCACGGCGGTAAATTCCAGCAGATAGCGCCCCGTGTGGGCGTGGTCGGAATGGGAATAGAGCTTCATGCTGATGAGACTTGCGAGGCTCGCGATCGGCGTGCCGAGGCCGCCGATATTGACGCCCAGCAGCAGCGCGCGGCTCTGGTCGGTAAAGCCGGACAGCAGCAGCGCTGCCGGAACATTGCTGATGATCTGGCTGGTCAGCAGCGTCACCGGATACTCCCGCCCGGCCAGAAGTCTGCGCAGCAGCGCGCTGACCGCGTCGATGCGGGCCAGGTTCCCGGAAAAGATGAAGAAGGCCACAAAGGTGAGCAGCAGCATGAAATCTGCCTTCAGCAGGATCCTGCGGTCAAAGATCAAAAGCACCGCAAGAAGGGAAGCAAGCATCACCGGCCAGGAAAGCAGCCGCAGCACGACCGTCAGGCACAAAACGAACAGCGCCAGATAGAGGATCAGTCCGCGCCGGTCGATGCCCGGCTCCTCGCCGAGAAAAATCTCCATCCGGCTGCGGTCGAACAGCAGACAGGAAACGGAGATGAGCAGCAGCGACAGCAGCCAGACCGGCAGGGTCACGCGCAGAAAGTCGCCGATACTGAGATCATAATAGGAGTAGAGGAAGAGATTCTGCGGGTTGCCGACCGGCGTCAGCATGCTGCCGAGATTGGCGGCAACGGTCTGCAGCACAACGATATGGATCAGCTCTTTCTTGCGGTCAGCCATCCCGAGCACGACGACGGCGAAGGGCACGAAGGTCAGCAGAGCAACGTCGTTGGTGATGAGCATGGAGCTGAAAAAGCAAAGCAGCACCAGCAGCAGCGCCAAGGCGCGCAGGCTGGTCGTCCTCTGACACAGACTGTGCGCCAGATGCGCAAAGAGTCCCGCCTGCCGGAGCCCCGCGACCACCGTCATCAGGCAGTAGAGCAGCGACAGGGTACGCAGATCCAGATAGCCGAGATACTCTGCATCCGGCGGCACGAAAAAGCAGCTGACCATAGCGGCAAGAGCCGCGATCAGCAGCACCGGCTCGCGCCGGACAAAGGAACGAATGGCAGCCATGATTTCCTCCCTGGTGAATTCTCTGCCAAGTATACGCCCTGCGCTTTTCTCTTGCAAGAATAATTTGCGCGCATCATCGCATACTGACCATGAGGTGAACTGCATGAAGAGAAAAGAGAAGGAGCGAAAAACCGAGACACCGCAGCGGCTGTCTTATGTGGAAACGCCGCTGAGTACCGGCCAGTACCCGGCCTTTGGGATCGAAAACCCCGGAAAGCTGCCGCCGGCCGAGCGTCAGGAGCGGAAAAAGCGCTGAATCCGATTGCCCTTGCGTCGGCTTTGTGATACAATACAGGCAAGAAAAAGCCGAAGGGAGCATCCGCCATGTTTGGATGGAAGAGGAAAACGGCTGCGCCGCCCGCGTTTCCGCCGGAGGACTATGAGCCGGTCATCCGCAGCAGCATCTGCACCGGCGAGAAAGTAGCCTGTATGAGAAACCGGCAGACCGGTCGGATGCAGGAAGTGATGCTGATCCGCACGCAGGAGGATCTGGACAGCTTCTGTCGGCAGTACGGCCTGTCACCCGATCGGATCAAAACCGTATATTGATGAAAACTCCCGGGAACTCAGTCTCCCGGGAGTTTTTCCTGTTTTTTCAGTCCTTGGACAACGGCCCGGGCTTTCTCGCTCCAGTCGTTGGCGCGTGCCTCCGCATCCAGCAGCGCAAGATAAGCCTCGTCGCTTTGCAGTTCCAGGGCGTGATCCAGCTGCCGCAGAAAGTCCGCACGCGATTTGGCGATCAGTACGCTTTTGCAGCGGCGGCATTCGTCGACGTCGGTGCTGACAATGGGCTTGTGAAGCGCCATGTATTCGAAGAGCTTGACGGGGCTGGTGGCGCGTGTGACCTCATTGATCAGAAAAGGCAGGATCAGTTCGTCGGCCGCCTTCGCGTAGTATTTGAGCACGCGGTAGTCCCGCGGGCCGAGCTCATCCACGCCCTCGATGCCGCGCATGTTCTGTTCATAGGACGCGTCGTATCTGACACCGATCAGCACAAGGCTGTATTTCCCTGCAGCTGCGATCATCCGCAGCAGCTCATAGTCGATCCACGAAGCCAGCGCCCCGTAGTAGCAGACGACCGGCTTTCCCCGCGCCAGGATCGCTCGGAAGGCGGGCTCGAAATCATAGTCCTCCCATTGCTGATAGAAAGCATAATCCACGCCGTTGCCCGCGCAGATCAGATTGGTCCCGCCGCGCCGCCGCAGTACATCCCGGCGCAGGCGTTCTGCCGTCGTCACCACCGTGACCTCCGGGTGCGTCATGGCATAAAGGAATTTATCCGCCACCGGTTTCGGCAGGCGGGATGTGCCGGAAATCTCCGGGCTCAGCGCGTCCACGTACTCAAACAGGATGCGCCAGCCGCGGCGGACAAAGGATTGCAGCTCATGCAGCGAGCAATCGCGGTTGGTGGAATAGAGCTGCAGATATTTCGCTTTTTCCACCCGGTCAAGCTCCTGCAGCAGCATCCGCCGCAGAAACGGCGAACGGAGATTGACCAGCAGCAGGTTCTTCTCTATCGGCATGATGCTGTCCACATGGTCAGCCGTCGCCTTCGCCTCATAGAGCACCAGACAGCCCTGCCGGGCGAGGGCGCAGGCCATCTGCTGCGGCCGCTGATAGAGCGGGACGTGATAGCCGAAGCCGGAGCGCCAGAGGATCACGCGCTCATAATCTCCGGCGAGGCTCTGCCGGAGCTCCTGCCGGACGCGCGCCGGATACAGCAGAACAGGGAGAGCGAGGCCCGCTCGAAGCTCTGCCCAAAGCGTTGCGGACACTTTGGCGATGAGACCGCGCAGACCGTATTTACCGATCAGCGTATGTAGTTTGGCAAGCAAATCTTTCATTCGGTCTGTTGTAATAAAACTGCTCCTCGATGATATCTGCGATGCGCTCGCAGGCGTGACCGTCGCCGAAGGGATTTTTAACTGCGGACATGCGCGCAAGCTCCTCCGGATCAGACAGCAGACGGCGGGCTTCAAGGAAAATGCGCTCTTCGTCTGTCCCGACAAGCCGCAGCACACCGGCGGCGAGGCCCTCCGGGCGTTCGGTGGTGTCACGCAGGACGAGTACGGGTTTATTTAGCGCGGCGGCCTCCTCCTGGATCCCGCCGCTGTCTGTCAGCACCAGGCAGGCGCGGGAGAGCAGATGGTGAAAGGTCAGCACATCCGGCGGATCGATCAGCCGGATTCGCTCACAGCCGGACAGGATCTCCTGTGCGGCGCTTCGCACGGCGGGATTCAGGTGCAGGGGACAGAGAATCACGAGATCGTCAAAGGCTTCAGCGAGCCGCCGTGCGGCTCGGTAAATGCTTCGAATCGGGTTCCCCAGGTTTTCCCGCCGATGGGCGGTCAGCAGCAGGAGGCGCTGATCCGGCCTGAGATCTGCCGGCATAGCGAGAGGAACCTCGTGATTGACTGTGAAGCGCAGGGCGTCGACAACGGTGTTCCCGGTGACAAAAATGCGATCCCCGGGGATGCCTTCCTGCAGCAGATGCTCCCGGCTCAGCGCAGTCGGGGCAAAGAGCAGATCGCTCAGCCTGTCTGTCAGCTGTCGGTTCATCTCCTCCGGAAAAGGGCTGTATTTGTCGTAGCTGCGCAGCCCGGCCTCCACGTGTCCGATCGGGATCTGATGATAGTAGGCTGCAAGCGCGGCGGCCAGGCAGCTGCTTGTGTCCCCGTGCACCAGTACAAGGTCAGGGCAAACAATCCGGATAATCTCCTCCACCCCTCGCAGCACCGCAGTCGTGACCGCGGTCAGGCTTTGCCCCTCGCGCATGATATCCAGGTCATAGTCCGGCAACAGACCGAAGACCTGCAGCACCTGGTCGAGCATCTGCCGGTGCTGGCCGGTCACGCAAACCGAGCTTCGAATGTCCGGACGTTTCTCCAGTTCCCGGACCAGCGGCGCCATTTTGATGGCCTCCGGCCGGGTGCCGAATACGCTGAGCACACGAATCATGTGTACCTGCCTTTCAGGTTTTCTGCCAGAGAAAAAGCCTCCAGCATGCAGTCCTCCATCGAACAGTAGCGCCAGCCGCCGTAGCGTCCGATGCTGAAGATATCCATGCCGGCGAGTGCTTCCCTGATTTCGCCGACGGTTTTTCCTGTATCGTGGCGCAGCTGCACATAGGCCGGATCCATCAGCAGCGCGCAATGGGAAAGCAGGGCGTTATCCTCCTGTATGAGCCCCTGCCTGCGCAGGGCGCGGAGCGTGAGGTCCAGTTCCTTTTCCTTGTCGATCTGCGCGCCTTCCGGAAAGCTGATCTCCACATAGAGACTCGCGCGGTCTGTGTTTAATACATTGTCGTAAAAGCCCACGCGATAGGCATCGGCCTCCGCGCCGGGTACATACAGCCAGTGCAGCTCCCGATCCGGCGCTTTCCGCTCAAAGCCCAGGTTCAGCACCAGCACCTGGTTGCAGCGGAGCCGCTTCGCCATTTCCGTCAGCGCCGGTTTGTCGAGCATCCGCAGAAAACGGTGGAGCGGGGAGCTGTTGATGAGGATCTCATAGCGATAGTAATCTCCCTGATTGTCACAGGCGAGCTTGTGTTCCGCGTCGACGGCGACAAGCTCCCGCCCGGTCAGCAGCGTGTCGGGATACAACCTGCGGCAGAGCGCCTCGATCAAGGCGCCGGCTCCGCCTTTCGGATAGAAAAAGCGGCTGTTATAGGACCTGTCACAGGATCCCTTCATGTTGTCGATGATATCCTGCAAATCGGCGGCAGGGAAGAAGCGTCCCATAGCCGCGGGGTCGAGCGTGCTGAGATCGCAGGCATAAAGCTTTTCGTTGTACGGCCGCAGGAATTTTTCCGTGACGGCGTGGCCGTAGCTGCCCGCCAGCAGCTCCAGAAAGCTGTCGTAGTGATTCTTCGGTCTGCGGTGGAACAGGTCATAGAGGCAGTCGATCAGCTCTGCCTTTTCCAGCTGATGGATGTGAGTCTGAAAGGGATAATCGATCCTCCTGCCACGGTAAAGGATCTGACAGCGTTTTTGCACATCCGCCAGCTCCCCGGGCTTAAACTGCGAGAGAAAAAACTGCCGCCCCATATCCGTGCGAAAATGAAAAAAGTGCCCGGCGAAGTCCCAGAGAAAGCCATCCTGCCGGATGCTGCGGCAGTAGCCGCCCGGCTCCGGCTCCTTTTCCAGGATCATAGAATCCGGGCCGAGAGCCAGGGCGGCGCAGAGACCGCTGATCCCTCCGCCGACAATCAGCGTTTTGACGTGTTTTTCGCTCAAAGCAGCGGCTTCACCACCTTTTCATCCAGAATCGCAGCCGTCTGCTGCGCGGAAAAGCCGCGCAGATAATCTTCGTCCATGCGCGGCTGCAGGCCTCGGTAAATGATCTGAAACAGCGCCTGCCTGATTTCGTTGACGCTGTAGCTGAGCACCATCGCGCCTGCACGGCGCAGGCAGTCGGCGGCGTCCCCCCTGGCCATGGTCATGGCCAGGATCGGTTTTCCCGCGCCAAAGTAGTCGGCCAGCTTCCCGGCAAAAAAGATGTTTTCGTCGGTGACCGCGCTGATATTGCCGTCGATGTGCACGAGCCAGTCCGCAGCGGACATCACCGCAAGGCTTTGTTCATAAGAGACCGGCTTACAGACATGTACCGCATCGCCGATCTCCAGACGCAATATGGCAGCCAGATCCGCATCCGGGAGCTCGCCGAAGAACAGAAATTCTGCCCGTTCCGGCAGATCACCGAGGCTTTCCTTCAGCGCGTGAACAGCCTGAAGCAGCGGCTGCGCCGTGCGGATGGCATTGAGCTGACCGAGAAAAACAAAGCGCAGCCTGCGATAAGCCCTCTCCGGCCCGAGCTTTGGATACAGGGCCGGATCATAGCTGTGACGGATGATCACAGCTTTGCTGCGAAAAGCGCTGCAGTCCGCCATATAGCGCAGCTGGGACGTATTGTTGAAAATCAGACGGTCGGCATGGCGCATCGTGTTCGCTTCCAGTGCGCTCTGCTTCCGCCGCCTGTGAACGGCTCTGAAATGCCTCAGCGTCCACAGCAGATCCCGCGTCAAACGCATCGGAGAGAGCCGAAAAAGCAGGCGTCGGTTTTGATTGATCGGATTATTCATGGAGTACGGGCTCCACAGGCCGCCGCCGATGATTTCATAGGGGTTCCTGCCGATCGGATCGCCGAAGGAGGCGATCCACCTGACCTCCGGGTACCGCTTTTTGATGCGCAGTCCTGCCAGGTGGCATTCCGGCGGCATGGACCGCGTCATGATGATGTCGTATTCCTCCCGGTGTGCGCTGAAGTATCGGACGGCTTCATCTGTCCAGGGACCTGGTTCGCTGCTTTGCGCTTCGATACGGCGCTGATTTTCGCAGCCGGGCAGATCGCTCCGGCCGAAGGACCAGGACTCCGAACGCCCCTGGGTAAATACGTCATAGCGATAACGGGAATATTTCAGAAGCTTTGCGGTGAGCATGGCCTCCGAGGAATTGATCGGCGGATAAAACCAGCTGATGACCAGGATACGCTTCATGGCATCGCCTTTGCTCCTTTCCTGCGGTGCAGCTGCACCAACAGCCGCGCGGCGCGCCGGTCGAGAAGCAGCACGTTCCGGTAGCCGAGCCTGCGGCTGATGCGCAGACAGGGGATGCGGCCGCCGAGAGCATAGACCTCCGGCGAACGGTCACGGATCCAGCCGTCCAGGGCGCGGATCTCACGAAAAGCGCGGCGGCGGTTTTGGCTCTCGATGCACAGCAGATTGCAGTGGGTGTACAGCATGTAATAGATCATCAGCAGTATATAGCGCCTCGTTCCCGGCTGCAGACGGTCGGATGTCTCGGCATAACAGTCGATCAATCGACACAGTACCTTCTGATGCATGGGAGTCTGCCGCCGCATGCGAGCCGGATCCATGCTCTGTTCCGGCCGGCCGAGGAAATAGCGGTAGACCGGAATGTTGAGGAAACGGAAGCTTTTGACAAAGGGGATGGGGCGGAGATTGTATTCCATGTCCACATAGCTGCATTTTTCCGGCAGCTTCAGGCCGCAGTCCCGCAGCAGCTGCGTCCGCCAGGCGGACGAGGCGAGGCAAAAATAGTCCATGCCCTCGCTCCAGCCGATCTCCTCCATGGTATAGACCCGGTCATGCTCCAAATAGGCATAGTCATGACGGATCTCCGTCCCATTCCAGGTGTATTCCTGCGAATAGGGCGTGACGATCAGATCCTCCCGGCAGGCGGAAAGGCGCGCCATGGTACGCAGAAAACCCGGCGAATCGAACCAGTCGTCGCTGTCGAGCACGCGAAAATACCGCCCGGAGGCGCGCTGCAGCCCGGCGTTGACGGCGGAGCCGTGGCCGCCGTTTTCCTTGTCGATCAAAACGAACATGTCTGGATATCGCTCCTGATAAGCGCGGAGGATCGATAGGGAGCCGTCCGTGCTGCCGTCGTTGACGGCGATCACTTCCAGTTCGTCCGAAAGCTCCACCAGCAGCACGGAATCGAGACAGCGGTGGAGATAGGCTTGCGTGTTATACACCGGCACGACGATAGAAAGCGTTTTCATGGTCACGTCCTCACATGGCGGCGCCGGGATGCAGGCAGGGGAGCGCGTGGTTTTCATACAGGGTACAGATCTCGTCCGCTCCGCCGATTCCCTGTATGCGCCCGTGTTCCAGCCAGATGACGCGGCTGCAGAGCGAGCGGATCGACGCGGTCGAATGCGAGACGTAGAGCACCGTTGTGCCGCCGCCGATCATCTGCAGCATTTTTTCCTCGCTTTTTGCCTGAAAGGCCAGATCGCCGACCGAGAGGATCTCGTCCACGATCAGGATCTCCGGCTCCACGACCGTTGCCACCGAAAAGGCCAGCCGTGCCACCATACCTGAGGAGAAATTGCGCACCGGCACGTCCAGAAAAGCCTCCAATTCTGAAAAAGCGACGATTTCATCGAATTTGGAGCGGATGAAGCGCTCCGAATAGCCCATCACGGCGGCGTTGAGAAAAATGTTTTCCCGCGCGGTGAGTTCCATGTCGATCCCCGCGCCGAGCTCGATCATCGGGCAGATGCTGCCGCGGACCGTCAGCGTGCCGGCGCTGGGCTTCAGTACGCCGGCGACCAGCTTGAGCAGCGTCGATTTTCCCGCGCCGTTTGCGCCCACCAGGCCGACGACCTCGCCGCGGGACACAGAAAAGCTGACATCGCGCAGCGCCCAGAAGTCAGAGTGCCGCTTCCGTTCCGCCCGTTTCCTTGAATCGAAGCAGTCGATAAAGCCCTGTTTGAGGGAAAAGCCCTTTTCTACGCCCAGATTGAATTGCATCCCCAGGCCCTGCGCCCGGATCATCGGAAGTTCCATAGTACGACCTACATGTAATAAACAAATCGATCCTGCTTTTTCTTGAATACCCATGCGCCGAGCGTCAGCATCAGCAGAGCAGGTACGGCGCAGCCGGCAAACTGAGCGGCGCTCGGCGTCGCGTGGGACAGGATCACGGTCCGGGCAAAGCGGATCAGCTGATACAGCGGATTGAGAGACATCAGAAAGCGCAGAGGCCTGTTCGTGATGATATCAATGTCGTACATCACCGGCGTCAGATACATCCACAGCGAGAGGACGATGCCGTAGATGTAAAACATGTCCCTCAGGAAAACGGACACCGCTGCCAGGAAAAAGCCCATGCCCAGCGTGAACAGAAACAGGCACAGGAAGGAATAGGGCAGCAGCAGGTGCTGCCAGCAGAGGCCTGTCCCGGTCAGAAGGATCACCAGATAGAGCGGGATCAGGGTCAGCAGAAAATTGATGCCGACAAAGAGACACTTGGACAGGGGGAAGATGTACTTCGGCACATAGACCTTATTGATGAGCGGGAAATTGGCTACAATCGTGCTCATACAGAGATTGCTCGCCTCGCTGAAATAGTTGAACCAGGTCAGCCCGATCAGCAGATAGGCGATGTAGCTGACGCCGGGCGTGGAAAAACGAAAGACATTGGAAAACACCAGCGCCAGCACGCTCATCGTCAGCAGCGGATACAGCAGGCTCCAGGCTACGCCCAGTACGCTGCGCTTGTATTTCACCTTGAAGTCGCGCAGCACGAGCTGCCTCAGCAGAAAACGGTAGCGCCGCAGGGAAAAAAACAGATTACGGACAAATGACATGCGCTGCCTCCAGAGGGCTTGATACCAGTATTATTTACCGGATTTGGAAAAACTATAACAAAAAACACGCCCGCTGCAATTTGCGGCAGCAGGCGTATCGTATCATATCCGGTACATCGGATTTATGAAAAACAGGGGAGAGGCCGATGCTTTATTTTGCTTTCTTTTTGGCCTTGAAAATCAGCAGCTCCAGCAGCGCCATATAGACGGCGATAAGGCCAAGCGTGATCCAGCACAGCAGATCGGACTTCGGTGCGAGGCCGACCAGCACCAGGATCGGCGCGCCGAGGATGATGCCGAAGCTGCTGCCGGTGATGAGATTGTTGGCGGCGGGTGTAGCCAGGTCGGGATCGATCTCGCGCAGCAGCAGCACGCCGGAGCTGATCGTGCCGGTCAGCATGCCGTACATGGAAATAAGCCCCTCGTAATAGTAATCGCGGTAGACATCCCGACAAACAAAGCGAAGATGCAGCCAGGTGACAGCGGCGCCGGCGACGGCCATCAGCACGAAGGGAACCCAGAGTCCGCGGATATCCTCGAGGTTGATGGAGGCAATGCCCGCAACGATCATAATGTCAAAGAAGAAGCCTGAGATGCGGTTGAGCAGATAGTTGTTCTGATACTGTCGGCGGATGAGCCCGGCCTTTTTGGCCTTTTCCAGCAGCACGCGCAGAAGGATCGCCAGCGCCGAGCCGATGATGAAATTGAAGCCCCAGATCAGCGTGTTCACCGTGCCGGCAAGACCGGCGGATAGCGCGGCAATACCGGAGGTGATGCCCCAGGCGGCGAGATACGTCGCCAGATAGACCAGCACAACCATCGCGATCTGCACCGAGAGCTTGTCGATGGAGTCGGAGACCGGGATCTCATCCTTGCTCTGGAAGAAATCAACGCCCGGCTCCTCCGCCGCCGAACGCCGGGCAGCGCCCAGCTTTCCGCGCCGAGACAGGATGTTCAGGATCACAACACCGACGATGCAGGCGACCAGATAGCCGGCCGCCGCGATGGAAAGGCCGAAGCTGCGCCCGCCGGCAAAGCCGAGCGCTTCATAGCTCGAGCCGATGTTGTTGGCCTGTCCCGGCCCCTGGCCATAGCCCATCGGCAGCAGCAGTCCCGCCGCTTTGAACAGGCCGGGCATGAAGGTATAAGCCAGAAACAGCGTGATGATCAGCCCGGTGATGCCTTGGACCAGATATGTGCTGACGATGACCGCGCCGGATTTGAGCCCGGTCAGGTCGCCGCCCGCGCTCTGCTTTTGCGCGGGCACACGCAGGCTCATCGCGATAAAGCCCAGGGCGATGCCGTGGTAGACAAGGGTCTCCATGATCGCGCCGTCGAGCTTGACCAGCCCTGCGTATTTGGCAATCAGCAGCAGAAAACCGGCAAGCACCGCGACCGGCATCAGGCTTTTGCGGATCATCGATACCTTCTGCCGCAGCAGCTGCGCCAGCAAAATCGCGCCGGCGATCAGCCCGAGCTGGATGATAAAACTCCAGAGTTCCTGGTTGGCAGCCGAGTAATCCATATCATTTCTCCTTCCACAGTTCGAGATATTTGCGAAGATTCGCTCCCTTTTCAGAGCGGATCTGATAGTATTTCTCCCGATAGCTCAGCAGCAAGAGATTGGCCTGCACCATGGCCATGCTGCTGATTTCCGCCAGCATGAACGTATAGTCGCCGCAGCAGAGGCGATCGGCATACTGGCGGAGCTCTGAATGGCCGAGCGTCTCTTCTTCATGTCCGGCGCCGATCCGGCTGAGCGTCATGGCCGCGTCGCTGAACAGAAGTTCGCCTGCAGGCTTGTCCATGCTTTTCAGCGCGCCGCGCTGCCAGGCATCCCAGTCGGCGATCGTGGCAAAGGGCTCTGCCGGTTCGAAAAAGCCGGTCTCTTTGTAGCGCAGCGACAGTCCGCAGGAGCAGAACAGCCGGTCGCCGCGCGTCTTCAGCGTGCCGATCTGATGGCAGCGCGGGCAGAGATACAGCGCTTTTTCCAGGCCTTCGGCTCGCCGTTTCCCTTTGTAGGAGACAGGACGGACCCGCTGCCGCTCCCAGGCATTTTCTGCGATGTCCCGCTGGATGGCCTCGTCGATTTCCGCGGGACTCATGCGCCTGAGCTGCTCGGGCGGATAGACATGCACCGGATGACCGTAAACGCTGCCGCGGCGCACGCCCTTCCCCCAGCGGGGCAGGCTGAGATAGCCGCCCTCCAGCCGGTAAGTCACCAGTGTGGCGCCGGAGCTTCGGGCCAGCTTTCCCGTGGCGGGAAAAATCGGCTGCGTCAGACCGTCCCAGCTCTGCTCACCTTCGGCAAAAAGGCAGACCGAATGTCCCTCGCGCAGATGGCGCAGACAGGCCTTGACCGTATCCGCGCCGCTGGAGGCTTTGCGCCGCGGGATCGGCGCAACCAGCCAGTTGAGGAGCCTGGTCACCGGGCCGAGACGGAAAATATGCTCGCTGGCCACATAATAGACCTGTTTTTTTCGCAGGCTCATGGCCACCAGCAGCGGATCCCAGGCGCTGACGTGGTTGGGGATCAGCAGCACCGGACCCTCCAGATCCAGGTCCTCGTGCCTCATGTTGAATTTTCGGCAGATCCAGCGGTTTGTGAGCGCATACAGGATCCGCCAGATCTTTTGATGCCGGGTATAGCTGTCCATCGCTTCACGACCCTTTCCGGACGAACGCGCCGAGCCCTTGCGGGATCGGCTTGCTTGTGATACAATCAGGGCAATCCAAACAGAAAGCGGGGGAATGCACATGCTGCCCCAGGATCCCTTTATTTTGCTGAGCTATATCAATACCAGGCTGCGCGACAGTGGACTCGGGCTGGACGAACTGTGCGGGGAGCTTTCGATCGACCGGGATGAGATCACGGCGCGCCTTGCCGGGATCGGCTATGCCTATGACGAGAAGAAAAACAGCTTCAAATAATTGTAGCACGCTAACGAAAAAAAGGAAAGAGAGAAGTTCAAAACCCATCGAGTCAAAAAAACAGCCGGGATCATCCGAAGACAGTTTTAATTGAAAAACTAATTTGGGCATCTGGCTGACAGGGTTGGACAAAAGAGCATAGGACGAGATTTCACTTATGTGGATCTCGTCCTATGCTTTTTTCGTGGGATCGTTTGCTTTGATTGTGACTTTTGGTTTTCGTGTGACATATAGAGCATCAACTGATTCTGAACTGCAAGGTGTAATAAAGCGAAAGCAAACGAGCCTCTTGGTGCGACAGGGAATCGTATCAAGGAGCTTTCTATACCTGCCGCTTATAGCAGCATACGCAAGCGGCATTGTACAAAAACAGGAGAAAGCCTTAGAATAAAGCCGTCTCAGATAAGGATGTGAATGATCATGAAGAAAGGAATATCCATACTCTTGCTGATAGCGGCTATGCTGAGCCTTGCGTCCTGCGGAGGTACACCCACAGCGCAGGCCACACCGCAGCCCACCACAGCGCCGACTGCTGTGGAAACTGCTGCCCCAGCGAGTGAAGAAACCGCCGTTCTTGAGGAAAGCACGGCAACCGCTGCAGAAGAAAGCGGCGAAGGACACCGCGTGCTGATCGTCTATTTCAGCCCGGCGAATGCGGATCGTGTGGATGCCGTATCGGGTGCGACACCGCGCACCGGTGATGTGTCATCGGTAGAGTATATCGCACAGATCATCGGCGGACAAGTGGACGCGGACACGGCGAAAATCGTACCGGCTGACCCCTATCCGATCGTCTACGATGATACCGCAAACCGGGCAAAGTCTGAGCAGGATCAGGATGCGCGCCCGGCGTTTGAACTGGACGTCAACCCGGAGGATTATGACGTGATCTTCGTCGGCTATCCCGTGTGGTGGTATCATCTGCCGATGATCATGCAGAGCTTCTTCGATAGCTATGACTTCGGCGGAAAGACCATCATTCCTTTCAACACCCATGCCGGCTCCCGGGACGGCGGGACATATCGAGAAATCGCAGCTCTTGAGCCGGACGCGTCAGTGCTTGACGGAATTGCCGTTGCCGGTGAGCGGGCGTCCGATGCAGAAAAGGATGTTTTGACCTGGCTGGCCGGACTGCGCTATTGAGAAGATAATGCGATACGCGATGACTCTCGGCCTTGTGCTGACCGTACTGCTGATCTTGGCAGCCTGCGGTTCAGCATCGGTTGACATGCGGAAAGAGGCAGCCTCTTTGGGCGCGGTCACCTACGGCACGGAAATGCAGCGCGGTTTTCTGAACGATAACGTCTGCCATTCCGAGCAGGGCGAGATCCACTACAGCAGCTATATCCCCGAAAGCTATGACGGCAGCGAGCCCTATGCGCTGTTCATCACCCTGCCCGGCTGGGAGGGACTGTACTTCCATGGCGTGGGCGCAAACATGGTGGAGGACTTCGGCCCGGAGGCCATTGGCTGGAATGAGAAAATGATCGTCATCTCCCCGCAGCTCAGCGACTGGCGCGAGACCTCGGCCCGGCAGACCATCGCGCTGACAGAACTTCTGCTGGAGATCTACAACATCGACCCGGATCGGGTC
>CACYWG010000005.1 GCA_902778115.1 Oscillospiraceae bacterium
TATTTTATGTTTTCGAGGCAATTATCATTTTGTTGGGGATAATGTTTATTCGCTACTTTTTGACTGATGAAAATAAGAAGCGGACAGAGTAACAAATTCCAGTTTATCAATCTGAATACTTTGAGCGCCTCTTCTCCGTGAAAAGGCGCTCTTTCTCTGCCTGTATGCGCAATCGTTTGAGGGCTTGAACCCAACGATAGCGAACCCAGACTGTTTTTGGGTTCAGCCTGGGTTCATCGTGTACTTGTATCAATTTGCCTCGGAATGGGGACCATGGCCTTAAGATCCTCTCCCGTATGGAGCAGAGATCTTTAAAACATACGGAAGCAGGGGAAACATATACAAGAAGAGCAAGTTTCGCCTCGTGCTACATAAATGAGAATCGTATCTGTCAGCGGCAACAATGGTTGCGGTGTTTGCTTGATAGCAAATACGGGTTTGATTCCGTTAAAGATTTCGTGGGCTTTATCCCCCTGGATGAACTGATAAAACAGGAAACGGCATGTCCCCAAAGTCATGCCGTCCCTGCAAAACACTATAATACTGTTTTACTACACCCGCCCGTCCGGCGGAGGTGTTTTTTGTTCCCGTTGAAGAAGATTATCCGATCTTCAGGGTCTCCCAGAGGGTGGTGATATAGCCCAGGGTGTCGGCGTCGAGGTTATAGAAGGCGTACTGGTTGAGGTACTCGTTGAACTTGTCGGTGAAGCGGTACAGGACGTCCACGGTCTCCTCGCCCAGCTCCTCCAGGTACTCGGGATTCTTGTAGACCAGGGAGTTCGGGGAGGCGTAGTAGATATACTCGGCGTTGGCGATGGCCGGCTCCTCGGAGAGCATGTAGTTGATGAAGATCTCGGCCAGCTCCTGGTTGCGGCAGCAGCTGGGGATGCACATCGCGTCGACGAAGAAGTTGGTGCGCTCGGGGTAGTAGAAGCGCAGATCCACGCCCTCGGCCTGGGCGTCGAGCATCGTGAAGTAGTCGCCGGCGTAGTAGGCGCCGATGGCGGCCTCGCCGGACTCCATCATGTTGTAGATCTCGTCCATCACGTAGCTCTTGACGAGCGGAGACTGGGCCTTCAGCTCACTGAGCGCCTGGTCCCAGACCGCGTGATCGGTGGCGTTGACGTCCAGGCCCAGCTTGTACTGCGCGGTGGCGAAGGCGTCGCGGGGGTTGTTGAACTGCAGGATCTGGCCGGCATACTTGTCGTTCCACATCAGATCCCAGTCGCCCACGTCGGCCTCGTCGACGACAGCGGCGTTGTAGATCACGCCGACCACGCCGTAGGTGTAGGGCACGGAGTAGGTGTTCTGCGGGTCATAGTAGAGGCCGCGGAAGCTCTCGTCGATATACTGGTAATTCGGGATGTTGTCGAAGTTGAGCGGCAGGAGCATGTTCTCGGCCGCCATGCGCGCGATCATATAGTCGGAGGGGATGATCACGTCATAGCTCACAGCGCCGCTGGAGAGCTTGGCGTACATGTCCTCGTTGCTGGCATAGGTGGTGTAGTTGACCTTGACCTTCTGGCCGTAGGTCTCGGCGTACCACTGCTCGAAGGCCTTGATCGTGTCGAGCGAGCCCTCGGAGCCGTCGGAGATGTACTCGCCCCAGTTGTAGACGTTCAGGGTGAGCGTGTCCTTGGAGCCGCAGCCGGCCAGAGCCAGCAGCGCCAGCAGCATCGCGCCGATCAGAAGCACGGAAAGAATCTTTTTCATGGTTTGTCCTCCTGTTATTTCTAAAAACTAAGCACTACGCACTACGCACTAAGCACTACGCACTAAGCACTATTTACGCGTTTTCTTCTTCTCCCTGGCCTCTTTCACGGTCTGGGCCGTGTTGGCGTCGAGGAGATTCGACAGCAGCAGCATCGCCAGGATCACGAAGAAGATGATCGTCGCCAGCGCGTACATTTTCGGGGTGACGGTCTTTTTCGTCATGTTGTAGATGCGGATCGGCAGGGTCTGGAAGCCGTTGCCGGAGGTGAAGTAGCTGATGACGAAGTCGTCGAGCGAGAGGGTGAAGGCCATGATGAGGCCGGTCAGCACGCCGGGGAAGATCTCCGGGATCTCCACCTTCAGAAAGGCGCGCAGCGGCGTGCAGCCGAGATCCATCGCGGCCTCGGGCAGCGCCTGGTCCATCTGCTGCAGCTTCGGCAGCACCTGCAAAATGACGTAGGGCAGGCAGAAGGTGACGTGGGCGATCAGCATCGTGCCGAAGTTCAGGCTCGTGGCGGCGCCGAAGAGCCGGCCGACGAAGACGAACATCAGCATCAGGGAGATGCCGGTGATGATGTCGGGGTTGATCATCGGGATATTGGTCGCGGTGTCCAGCGCCAGGCGCAGATAGCGATTGCGCAGGCGGTGGATGCCGACGGCGGCGGCCGTGCCCATCACGGTGGAGATGAGCGCCGCGCTCACGGCGAGGATCAGGGTGTTTTTCACCGCGCCGAGGGTCTCGGAGTCGCGGAAAAGCTCCTCATACCAGTGCAGCGAGAAGCCGGAGAAGACCGACAGGCTCTTGGCTCCGTTGAAGGAGAAGACCAGCAAAATCGCGATCGGCGCGAAGAGGAAGAGCATGACGAGGCCGGTGTAGATTTTCGAGGCTGTTTTCATCTCTCTCCCCTCCTTTACGCCATGGCGCGCTTGTTGGCCGCGCGCTGCAGCAGCGCCATGCCGACGAGCAGCACCAGCATCAGGATAAAGGCGATGGCGGCGGCAAAGTGCAGGTTGTTGGCCACATACTGGCTCTCGATCGCGTCACCGATCAGGTAGAACTTGCCGTTGCCGAGCTTCTGGGAGATATAGAAGGTGGAGATCGAGGGGATCAGCACCATCTCCACGCCGGAAATGACGCCCGGCAGGCTCAGCGGCCAGATCACGCGGCGCAGCACGCCCGCGCCGCTGCAGCCGAGGTCGCGCGCAGCCTCGATGAGCTTGACGTCCATCTTGGCCATCACGGAGTAGATCGGCAGGATCATATAGGGGAAGTAGTCGTAGACCATGCCGATGACGACCGCGCCCTCGGTGCCGATGATGTGGATCTTGCCGAGGTGCAGCGCGCCGAGCAGCCCGTTGAGGATGCCGGTGTCCTGCAGGATGGTCATCCAGGCGTAGGTGCGGATCAGGAAGTTCATCCACATCGGGATCATGATGAGCGTGATGAGGATGCCCTGGGTCCTGGCGCTCGCGCGGGAGATGAGCAGCGCGAAGGGATAGCCCATCAGCAGGCAGATCGCCGTGGAGATCACGGCCAGCTTCAGCGAGCGGACGAAGATCAGCAGGTAGGTGCGCACCTCGCGCGTCGCCTCCCCGTCGCTGACCTGGGAGGTGGCGGTGAAGAAGCGGCTGAGGTTTTCGGTGGTGAACTGGTAGTTGTTGTCGGTGAAGGCGTAGTAGGCCACGAAGATGAGCGGCACCATGATGAACAGCAGCGCCCAGACCGAGTACGGCGCAAGCGCCAAGCTCCGGATCAGGCCGAGGCCGGATTTGTTGGTATCCTTCTTCATGCCTCCGGCTCGCTTTCCGCCGCGGCTTCCTCGGCCAGCTCCTCGATCTGCTCCAGCTCGCCGATCTCGTCCAGCTCCATCGAGAAGGAGGAATAGTCGCCGAACATGCCGGAGTACTCGCTCTTTTTCATAATATGGATCGCTTCCGGCTCGATATACAGGCCGATGTGCTCGTCCACGTCCACAAAGTCCGTCGTCTGGATCATCCACTTGAAGCCGTTGATGTCCACGATGATCTCATAGTGTACGCCCAGGAAGGTGACGGAGGTGACGACGCCCTTGAGCATGCCCTTGTCCTCGGGCACGATGTCCACGTCCTCGGGACGGACGACCACGTCCACCGGCTCCTTCGGGCCGAAGCCGCTGTCCACGCAGTCGAACACATGGCCGGAGAAGCTGACCTTGCGGTCGCGCAGCATGACGCCGTCGACGATGTTGCTCTCGCCGATGAAATCGGCGACGAAGGCATTGACCGGCTCGTTGTAGATGTCGATCGGGGTGCCGATCTGCTGGATGCGGCCGTTGGACATGACGACGACGGTGTCGGACATGCTCAGGGCCTCCTCCTGGTCGTGGGTGACGAAGATGAAGGTGATGCCGGTGGCCTTCTGGATGTTTTTCAGCTCCTGCTGCATGTCCTTGCGCAGCTTCAGGTCCAGCGCGGCCAGCGGCTCGTCCAGCAGCAGCACCTTGGGGCGGTTCACCAGGGCGCGGGCGATGGCCACGCGCTGCTGCTGGCCGCCGGAGAGGCTGGTGACGCTGCGCTTTTCAAAGCCGGAGAGCGCCACGAGCTTGATCATCTCGGTCACGCGCTCGTGGATCTCGTCCTTCGGCACTTTTTTCTCCCGCAGGGAGAAGGCGACGTTTTCGTACACGTTCAGGTGCGGGAAGAGCGCGTAGCGCTGGAAGACGGTGTTGACGTTGCGCTTGTGCGGCGGCACGTCGTTGATGCGCTCGCCCATGAAGATCACGTCGCCCTCGTCGGCGCTCTCGAAGCCGCCGATGATGCGCAGCGTCGTGGTCTTGCCGCAGCCGGAGGGGCCCAGCAGCGTCAGAAACTCGTTGTCGTAGATATCCAGGTTGATATGATCGAGCACCAGCTCCCCGTCAAAGGATTTGCTGACGTTTTTCAGCTCGACGATCTTTTTCATGGCTGACCCTCCCGCGCAAAATGAAAAAGTGACGTGTGCCGAAAGCACACGTCACCTGTTGCAGACCGTTTCGCGCCGCTCTTTCAATGGGTGCGGCGTTTCCCGTCTCTCTGGTATCAGAGTTTTTCGAGCAAAAAAGCTTACCTTACTCTTATTGACCATTTCACAAGTTAGTGTGCCCTGCGGCACCGGTTATAAAGTAACCAACTTACATGAAACTGAGCTTTTAACTCAATCAATAAGGCAACGAAGTTGCCGCCGCATTCCGCGGATCATCGGCATTCGACCCGGCTGTCCGTGTGGCCTTGGCCGCATCGCTGCGGCGGTCGCTATCTTGCTTTGGAAACTCTACTTGTATCCAATTGAGACAACTTATTCTAACAGGCTTGCCCCTGCCCTGTCAACTGTTATTTGGGCCCCGTTTCGCCAAAAAACGCAGGGCGAAACCCTGCGTTTTTGGCGCTTTTATTCTTTTTTGTCCGATTCGGCGGTCTCAGCGTCGTCCGCGGGAGGCTCGGTCTGCCCGGCGGGCGGCTCCGGGCGCTGCTCGGCAGGAGGATCCTCGTCGAAGCGGGCGATCTTGCGGGCCGGGCGTTCGATGGTGGAATCGCTGCGGGCCTTCTTCGCGTCCTTTGCGGACTCGGGCATGAACTCGCCGTGCTCGAAGAAGTAGTCGAACTCCTCGCCCTCCATCGTCTCGTGCGCCAGGAGGTACTCGGCCACGGCGATCAGCTGCTCGCGGTGCTCGGTGAGGATGCGCTCGCACTCGGCGGCGGCCTTGTCGAAGATCTTCTTCACTTCCTCGTCGATCGCGGCGGCGGTCTCCTCGGAATAGCTCTTGGTGGTGCCGAAGTCGCGGCCGATGAAGATGGAGTGGTCGGCGCTGTCGTAGAGGATGGGGCCGAGGCGCTCGCTCATGCCGTAGCGGGTGACCATGCTGCGGGCCAGGTTCGTGGCCTGCTGGATGTCGCCGGAGGCGCCGGTGGAGATGTCGTCCAGGAAGAGCTTCTCGGCCATGCGGCCGCCGAGGCTCATCACGATGGTCTCGAACATCTCGCTGCGGGAGGTGAAGTTCTCCAGGTCCTCGTTCGGGCGCATCAGCGTGAAGCCGCCGGCCTGCCCGCGCGGGATGATGGTGATATAGTGCACGGGGTCGACGTGCGGCAGGAACTTCGCGGCCACGGCGTGGCCGGATTCGTGGTAGGCCGTGAGGCGGCGCGCCTTGTCGCTGACCTTGCGGCTCTTCTTCTCGGGGCCCATCTCGACCTTGAGGATGGCCTCCTCCACGTCCTCCATCGTGACGAAGCGGTGCTTGCGGCGCACAGCCAGCAGGGCCGCCTCGTTCATCAGGTTCTCCAGGTCCGCGCCCGAGAAGCCCGGGGTGCCGCGGGCGATGGAGTTGAGGTCGACGTCGTCGGCCAGCTGCTTGTCGCGGGAGTGGATCTTCAAAATCTCCTCGCGGCCGCGGATATCGGGCAGGCCGACATAGACCTGGCGGTCGAAGCGGCCGGGACGCAGCAGGGCGTTATCCAGGATGTCGGCGCGGTTCGTGGCCGCCATGACGATGACGCCCTCGTTGCTGCCGAAGCCGTCCATCTCCACCAGCAGCTGGTTGAGCGTCTGCTCGCGCTCGTCGTGTCCGCCGCCGAGGCCGCTGCCTCTCTGGCGGCCGACCGCGTCGATCTCGTCGATGAAGACGATGGCGGGGGCGAGCTTCTTGGCCTGCTCGAACAGGTCGCGCACGCGCCCGGCGCCGACGCCGACGTAGAGCTCGACGAAGTCCGAGCCGGAAATCGACAGGAACTGGACGTTCGCCTCGCCCGCGACGGCCTTGGCCAGCAGCGTTTTGCCGGTGCCCGGAGGGCCGACCAGCAGCACGCCCTTGGGGATGCGCGCGCCCATGGCGGTATAGGCCTTGGGGTCCTTCAGGAAGTCGACGATCTCGGCCAGTTCTTCCTTTTCCTCATCGCAGCCGGCCACGTCGGCGAAGGTCTTCTTGTTCTTCTCCTCGCTGCCGAGGCGGGTGCGCGCCCTGCTGAAGCGGGCCACGCCCCCGGCGCCGCCCTGATTGTTCATCATCGAATACCAGAGCCAGATCATCACGCCGAACAGCAGCAGATAGGGGATGATCCCCAGCCACCAGGGCGCGGTGAAGCCCGGCTTGTAGTCGTATTCCTCGATGATGCCCTTGTCGCGCTGCTCGGCGATCAGCTCGTGGAAGTCCTCGTAGAAGACGGAGAAGCTGATGAGGCTGTATTCCTTCGTCTCCAGCTTTTCCTCGCCGGTGACCTCGTCGGTCTCACCGGTGTGGAGCTTGAGGACGATGTCGTTGCCCTCGGTGACGAAGGACTGCACCTTCTCTTTCTGGAACAGATCGACCAGATCGGAATAGATCATCGGATCCTGCGCGGGCGTGCGCAGCAGGAGAAAGAGCGTGGAAGCCAGGATCACCAGCAGCAGAACGTAAAAGCCGATGTCCCGGGAACGGTTGCGTTGAGGTTTCAAAAAGCGGTCACTTCCTTAATTGGGGTATCTGTCGTTGCCCTCGGGAAGCGCAGGGCAGTCCGACGCGGCGGTTTGCTCTGCGTTTCCCAAAAGTATTATTCGTAAATCTCGCGTTTTAACACGCCGATGTAGGGCAGGTTGCGGTAGCGCTCGTTGTAGTCGAGCCCGTAGCCCACGACAAAGGCGTCGGGGATCTCAAAGCAGGAGTAGTCCGCAAAGACCGGCGCTTTCCGGCGGGCGGGCTTGTCCATGAGCGTGGCGATGTGGATCGAGGCCGGGCCGCGCTGCTGCAGGAAATTTTTGAGATAATTGAGCGTCACGCCGGAGTCAAGGATGTCCTCGACGATGATGATGTGCCGCCCGGCGATGTCCTCGCTCAGGTCCTTGTTGATGCGCACCGTGCCCGTGGACTTGACGCCGCTGTAGGACGAGACGGCCATGAAGTCCATGGAGCAGTGGATGTCCACGCAGCGCAGCAGGTCCGCCATAAAGATGAAGCAGCCCTTCAGCACGCCGACGAACAGCGGATCCATGCCCTCAAAATCGCGGGAGATCTGCGCGCCCATCGCGGCGACCTTTGCGTGCAGCTCCTCTTCGCTGATCAAAACTCTTTCGATATCTTCTTTCATGCCTGTTTTCTCCTATTTTTATTCCATCTTTTCCACGGTGAGCAGCAGGATCTCCTCATCGGGCGCGGGGACGGCGCGCTCGTCGAGCGCCAGAGGATACACCGCGAGGATGCCCTCGCCGTCGCGAAAGACCAGAGCGCGGCTGCGCTCGGTGCTTGTCATGCCGGATTCGAGAAACAGGGCTTTCAGGCTCTTGCCGACGCCGCGGCCCGCGGGATGCATCCGATCCCCCGGCCGGCGGCCCGTGCCGACGATATCGCCCTTGATTTTCTCATACCCGAAACAAAAAGAGTTGAACGGACTGTTAATTTCTTTGCCGCCCGCCGGCGCTTTTTCCGCGCGCACGCGCAGGGCCAGCTCCGGGAATTCGGTCGTTTTTCCGATCTCGATGCGCCGCGGGACGATCTCCGGCGGCTGCTCAGTTTGCAGATACAGTCTCCCCTGCTCGCGGCGCAGGCGCAGCCCGGGCAGGTCGAGATAACCCAGCTCCGTGCCCTCCGCGAAGCGCAGCACGCTCTCGGTCTGCGCGGCGCTGAGGCTTCGCGGACAGAGCTTCTTCACCGCGCGCGAGGCGACGGCGGGGTGCAGCTTCCGCAGCTTGGAGAGCGGCAGGCTTTCCCCGTCGAAGTTTCTGTCCAGCCATTCTTCCGCCAGGCCGCGCAAAAAAGAATCATCCCTTCGCAGCAGCGCGGCCGTGCGGCCGAGCGCGTCATTCAGGGCGGGGTTCATCTCCCGCAGCAGCGGCAGGATCTCTCTGCGCAGGCGGTTGCGGCTGAAGTCAAGGCTTTCGTTGCTGCTGTCCTCCACATGGGGCACGCCCTGCGCCTTCAGATACGCCTCGATCTCCGCCCGATCGGTCTCCAGCAGCGGCCGGACGATATTTCCTCTGCGGGGCGGGATGCCGCCAAGGCCCTTCGTCCCGCTGCCGCGGACAAGGTTCAGCAGCACTGTCTCAGCGTTGTCGTCGGCGGTGTGGGCCGTGGCGATGCGGTCGCAGCCGAAGTGATCGGCCGCCCGTTCCAGAAAGGCATAGCGCAGCTTCCGCGCCGCCTCCTCCAGGCCCAGATGTTCTTTCTCCGCCAGGGCGCGGGTATCGCCGCGCTCGGCGAGGCAGGGGATCTTCTGTTCCCGGCACCAGTTCTCGACGAAGGCCATGTCCCGCAGGGATTCCTCCCCGCGCAGGCCGTGCTCGAAATGCGCGGCGAAGACGCGGATGCCCCGCTCCTCCTCCAGGCCATGGAGCAGCTGCAGCAGGCACATGGAGTCCGCACCGCCGGAGACGGCGCACAGCACGCGCGCGCCGGAAGGCAGCATGTCCCAGGCGTCCCAGAACGCGGGATCGCCCGGGCGGTCCCGGAACTCAGTATTCGTCATCCCGCCGTCTTTCCACCGAGCCGAAGGAGGTGTACTCCGGCAGCCAGGTCAGCTCCACCGTACCGGTGGCGCCCTTGCGGTTTTTCAGCACGATGGCCTCGGCCAGCGTGGGATTTTCACTTTCTTTGTTGTAATAGCCGTCGCGGTAGATGCCGATGACCACGTCCGCGTCCTGCTCGATGGCGCCGGACTCGCGCAGGTCGGAGAGCATCGGGCGCTTGTCCTGGCGGTTTTCGTTGGCGCGCGAGAGCTGCGAGGCCGTGACCACGGGGACGTTGAGCTCCTTGGCCATGATCTTCATCATGCGGCTGATGTCGCTGACGGCCTGGGTGCGGCTTTCGTTCGACCAGCCGTAGCCGCTGCCGGAAGACTGCAGCAGCTGCAGATAGTCCACCACCACGAGGCCGAGATTGGGCACGCGGCGGCACTGGGCGTTCATATCCGACACGGTCAGCGTCGGGTTATCGTCGATGCGGATATCGGTGGCGCTGAGGGCCTGGGCGGCCTCGGCGATGCTGGCCCACTGGCGCTCGTTGAGCTGGCCGGTGAGGAGGTTCTGCAGCGGCACCAGCGCCGCGCGCGACAGCAGGCGCGTGACCAGCTGCTCGCGGCTCATCTCCAGCGAGAAGATGACGACGGCCTGTTTGTTGTTCATCGCCACGTGCAGCGCCATGTTCAGCGCGATGCTCGTCTTGCCCATGCCCGGGCGCGCCGCGATCAGGACAAGGTCGGATTTGTTCAGGCCGAGGATCATCCGGTCGAGATCGGCAAAGCCGGTCTCCAGGCCCGGGATCCTTTTCCCGGACTCTGCCGCCGCGCTCAGCTCGTCGATGGTGCTCTGCACCACCGTGGCGATGGGCAGCAATCCGCCCACGTTGCGGCCCTGGCGCAGGGCGTAGATCTTGCGTTCGGCCGCCTCGAGCATGCTGTCGGCCTCGCCCGCGCCCTCGTAGACCATGTTGTTGATCTCATCGGCCGTCTCGGCCAGATGGCGCAGCAGCGCGCGGTCGCGCACGATGGCGGCGTACTCCATGACGTTGGCGGCCGTGGGCGTGACGCGCATGAGCTCGGCCATATAGGCGTCGCAGCTGTCGTCGTACACGCCGCGCACCTTCATCTGGTCAAGCACCGTGACCGGGTCGATCGTCATGCCGTAGGAGAACATGGCGAACATCGTCTCATAGATGTCCCGGTTGAGCTTGATATAGAATTCTTCCGCCTTGAGCTTGTCGATCACCTCAGGAATGCACCTGGGGTCGATGAGCATGGAGCCGATCACCGCCTGCTCCGCCGGCGCGGAATGCGGCACCCGTCTGCCGAGCAGTTCATCCATAGTGAATACCTCTTTAACATCCGAAATGCGGGATTGGATTGGCAGGAGAGGCGCTTGCTCCTCCCGCATAAGCCTCCCTTGCCTAAAGGGAGGTGGCGCGGCGCGTCTCCCGCAAGCGCCGTGACGGAGGGATTCTTTTGCCGTCGTTTTAATATCCCCCAGTCACACTCGCTGCGCTCGCGTGACAGCCCCCTTTAGGCAAGGGGGCCATTTTGCTGTTATCCCTCCACGACGAGGACGTTGATGTTGCCGCTGACCTCAAAGCCGAGCTTGGCCTTGACCGTGTAGGCGCCGAAGCTCTTGATGGGCGTGTCCTGGACGATCTTGTTTTTCTCGATGTCCATGTCGAACTGCTCCTTGAGCGCCTTGCTGATGGCCTCCGAGGTCACCGCGCCGAAGAGCTTGCCCGCGCCGCCGGCCTTGGCCCGCACGACGACCTGCACCGCGCCGAGCTTCCTGGCGTATTCCTCGGCCTTCGCCTTGTCCTTGGCGATCTGCGCGGCCTTGGCCTTTTCCTTCAGCTTGAGGGCGTTGATGTTGTCGGCGGTCGCCTCGGTGGCGAGCTTGCGGGGCAGGAGGTAATTGCGCGCGTAGCCGTCGGAAACCTCCTTCAGCTCGCCCTTCTTGGCCTGTCCTCTCACGTCCACGTTGAATATCACTTTCATTATATCTGTTCCTCCGATTCCGGTTTCTTAATTGTCGATGTATTCGTCGATGGCCTTGCGCACGCGCTGCGCCGCCTCCGCCACGCCGATCTCGCCGAACTGCGCGGCCGCCGCGCTGCGGTTGCCGCCGCCGCCCAGCTTTTCCATCAAAATCTGCACGTTCATTTCGCCGATGGAGCGCGCCGAGGCGAACACCGTGCCGCTCTCGTCCTGCGCGACCACCACCGAGGCGTCCACGCCGGAGATGTTGAGCAGCTCGTCGGCCGCCGTGGCGACCACGACGCGGTTCTGCGGCTCCTCGGGCGCGGCCAGGGCCACGCCGCGGTAGAGCTCCGTGCCCTGCATGATGCGGTATTTGGCCACGGCGTCGCTCATGTCGCGCTGCAGCAGGCGCTTGACGTCCGCCGTATCGGCGCCGCAGCGGCGCAGGTAGGCCGCCGCGTCGAAGGTGCGCTCGCCGGTGCGGATGGTGAAGCTCTTGGTGTCCAGCACGATGCCGGCCAGCACCGCCTCCGCCTCGCAGCGCAGGATGTCGGCGGGCTCGGCCACCTCCTGCAGGATCTCGGTCAGCAGCTCGCAGGCCGAGGAGGCGTAGGGCTCGATGAAGCTGAGCACGGCGTTCTGGATGTAGTTGGCGCCGACGCGGTGGTGGTCGATGACCGCCACGCGGTTGCAGCTTTCCAGCAGGTCGGGATCCTCCACCTGGGCGGGACGGTTGATGTCCACCACCACCAGCAGGGTCTTCCCGTCGGAGCGGAGCAGCGCATCCTCGGGCGCGATGAAGCAGTCCTTGTATTCCGGCTCCTGCAGCAGCCGGTCGAGCAGCGCATGGGAGGCGTTCTTCTCCAGGTCGATGACGATGTTGGCCTTCACGCCGCACTTTCTCGCCAGGCAGCACACGCCGACGGCGGCGCCCACGCTGTCGAGGTCGGCGAAGCGGTGGCCCATGACCAGCACGCGCGAGGAATCCCGCACGAGCTCCGCCAGCGTCGTCGCCACGACGCGGCTTTTCACCTTGGTGCGCTTTTCCACCTCGTTGCCGCGGCCGCCGTAGAATTCAAAGCTCAGGCGGTTTTTCACCACGGTCTGGTCGCCGCCGCGCGAGAGCGCCAGCTCCACGCCCATGTTGGCAAACTGCAGCGCCTCGCCGAAGCCGCCGGCGTCCACGCCGAGGCCGATGCTGATGGTGGCGTTGACCCCGTTGGGGCTGGCCACCTGGTGCATCTCCTCCACCACACGGAACTTGTCCGCCTTCATCGCCTCCAGATAGCGCTTTTCGAACAGCAGCAGATAGCGGTCGCGGTCGAAGCGCTTGAGGATGCCGTGGCACTCCTCGCTCCACTGGTTGAGCCGGTCCTCCACCGAGTCGCGGATGTCGTTGCGCACGCGCTCGGTCTGGTTCTTGCCCATCTCGTCGAGGTTGTCGATCACGATCACCGCCGCCACGGGGCGCGAGGCCTCGTACTCCAGGCGGGTGTTGTCGTAGTCCGTCACGTCCACCCAGTAGGTGATGCCCATGAAGGCGCTGTTCTCGTCGGCGCGCTCGGAGCGGATGATGTTGCCGTGGATCTGGTACTTGCGCCCGTCCACCTGCATCAGGCTCGGATAGCGGTTCTTGCCCTCCAGCAGCCACTTGCCGGAAAATTCCGGCACCATGTCGGAAATGCGCGCGTCCACGCGCGAACCCTTCTCTTTGGCGAGGTTGAAGAACATCTCGTTGCCCCAGACGATGCGGCTGTCGTCCAGGCGGAAGACCGCGATCGGCAGCGGAAAATTCATCAGGGTGTTGTTTTTCGCGTTCTCGGTGTCGTAGGTGACCTCCTCGATCAGCGCGGCCAGCTGCTTTTTCCGGCGGCGGCGGGCAAAATGGGAATAGATCAGCAGTCCGAGGATCAGCGCGGCTTCGGCTGCGGCCAGGATGTATTGCTTGAAAAACAGCGACGCCGCGGCAAAGGCGACCAGAAAGATCAGATACAGTCTGCCGTCGGGCTCCGCAAGCCGCTGCAGTTTGTTGTTCACGGACGCGCCTCCTTCCTCTGCAAAAAATCGGGTCAAATTTCAGGCCAAAAGGATGGATAGTATATTATACCAAATTCATTTCTTCATTACAACAAATAATTTGCCGGAATCAAGGGATAATAGCGATATAAAAACAGAGAAACGGGGCGATCGCATGAAAGCTGTCATCATGGCCGGCGGCGAGGGGCGGCGGCTGCGCCCGGTCACCGGCGAGACGCCGAAGCCGCTGGCGCCGCTGCTGGGCAGGCCCGTGATGGAGCACATCCTGCGCCTGCTGGCCGGGCAGGGCTTTACCGAGGTCTGCGCCGCGGTCAAATACCGCGCCGGGGAGATCATGGCGCGCTTCGGCGACGGGTCGGCGCTGGGTCTTTCACTGACTTACCGCGTCGAAAAAGAGGCCCTCGGCACCGCCGGGGGCGTGAAAAACTGCGCGGATTTCTATGGGGACGGGGATTTCCTCGTCATCAGCGGCGACGCCGCCTGCGACTACGACCTCGCCGCGCTTGTGCGCGCGCATCGGGACGCGGGCGCCGCGGCGACGCTGGCCCTCGCCCGCTCGCCCGAGCCGCTGCCCTACGGCCTCGCCGTCACCGACGGGGAGGGACTGGTGCGCGCGTTCGTGGAAAAGCCCGGCTGGTCGCGGGTCGTCACCGACCTCGTCAACACCGGCATCTACGTCCTCTCGCCGCGCGCGATGGCGCCCGTGCCGGAGGGAAAGCCCTTTGACTTTGCCAGGGACCTCTTTCCGCTGCTGCTGCGGCGCGGCGAAAAGCTGCTGGGCGTGGCGATGGAGGGCTACTGGTGCGATATCGGAAGCCCGCTGGCCTACTACCGCTGCTGCGTCGACGCGCTGGAGGGCCGGCTGAAGCTCGAGCCGGGGGAAGCCTTTGCCGTGCCCGCCAAGGCGGGCGAAGCAAAACCGGAGGGCGAGCCCGAGGGGCTGGACTGTCCCTGCCATGACCGGGCGCAGCTGATGGGCACGCTCTCGGAGCTGTTTTTGCCGCTGGGCGCGGACTACTCCGACGGCCTCACCCTCTCCGCGCCGAACTACCGGCTGCAGATCCGGCCCTCTCCCTCCCGCTCGGCCGTGCGCATCGCCGTGCACGCGGACAACGAGGAATTCGCCCGCAGCCTGGCGCTCTCGGCCCGCGAGGTCGCGCAGGCGCTCAACCTTTGACGAAAACGGGAGGCCATCGCCTCCCGTTTTCGTCAGTATCGTAGGGGCCGGCGCCCTCGACGGCCCGCTGTTTTCTTCACTCCGCATTTCTCAGCGACACTTCGCCGAAGCGGATATCCTCCGTGCCGCCGTCCGGCAGACGGACGCGCAGGGAGTAATCTTCGTTCACGCCGAGGGCGAAGGCCTCCCGGCTTTCTCCGTCACGCAGGAGCAGCACCTCCCGCCCGACGGTCACGCAGCGCGCGCGATAGTCTTCCAGCAGCGCGCTATCGCCGCTTCGCGCCGCTGCCACGGCCGCGTCCAGCTCCTCCGTGAGCGTTTCCGCCAGCGCGGGCAGCGGCGTCAGCTTCCCCGTGAGCTGCCGGACGGAGACCGCGATCTCCCGCAGCTCCGGCGGAAAGTCCGCCGTGTTGACGTTCAGCCCGATGCCGATGACCACAAAGCGCCCGGCCTGCGCAATAAAGCTCTCGCAGAGGATGCCGCAGAGCTTTCTGCCGCCGCAGACCAGGTCGTTCGGCCACTTGATCCCACAGCGTACGGCGCACACGCGCTCCAGCGCCCGCGCCGCCGCCACGGCGGCCGCCGGGGTCAGCTGCAGGTCGCGCGCGGGATCGTCGCTCTGGCGCAGCAGCATCGAATAATACAGCCCGCCCTCCGGCGAGGAAAAGCTGCGGCCGAGCCTTCCGCGCCCGGCCGTCTGCCGGGCGGCCCAGAGGACGCTGCCGTCCTGAGCGCCCTGCTCCGCCAGGCGGCGGATCGCCAGATTGGTGGAGGCCGTCTCCTCCAGAAACAGGATCGGCGCTTTTCTCCGTTTTTCCACATGACCCCTCCCTTTCCTGATCTGACAGTATACCACCCTTCGCCTTTGGGCGCAATCTTTGCTTGAATCGAGGTCTTTCCTGTGTTATATATTAAGTTAAGGCCATTCAAGGGCCATCGGATGAAAACCTTGACGAAAGGACGTGTTCTCATGAAGTTTTCCTCCCGGATCGAAAGCTGCGGCCTGTCCCCGATGCGCAAATTCGCCTCCGTCGCCGCGGAAGCGGAGCAGCGCGGCGTCCATATCTACCACCTGAACATCGGCCAGCCGGACATCGCCACGCCGGAGATCTATTACCAGACGCTCAAGAGCTTCTCGAGTCCCGTGCTCTCTTACGCGCCGTCCAACGGCCTGCCGGAGATGCTGGAGGCCGTGCAGCACTATTACGCGGGCTTCGGCGTGCAGCTGGAGCAGGGCGATATTCTGATCAGCAACGGCGGCAGCGAGGCGCTGCAGATGCTGCTGGCCTGCATTCTGGAAAGCGGCGACGAGATCGTGATCCCCGAGCCCTTCTATCCCAACTATGCCACCATGGTCAAGCTGACCGGCGCGAAGGTGCACCCGCTGACGACTTCTCCCGAGGAGGGCTACCGCTACGCCGTCCGCGAGCGCGTGGAGGCCTGCATCAACCGCCGCACCCGCGCCATCATGATCACCAACCCCGGCAACCCCACCGGCGCCGTGCTGACGCCCCAGGAGCTGAAGCTGATGCTGGACATCGCGAAAAAGCACAAGCTCTTCCTCATCTGCGACGAGGTCTACCGCGAATTCACCTACAACGGCGAGCCGCTGATGAGCGCCCTGCAATACCAGGGCTACGAGGACAACGTCGTCGTCATCGACTCGGTCTCCAAGCGCTTTTCCGCCTGCGGCGCGCGCATCGGCATGCTGATCTCCCGCAACCGCACCCTGATGGGCCACGCGCTCAAATGGTGCCAGACCCGCCTGAGCTCCACGATGGCCGATCAGCTGGCCTCCGCCGCGCTCTACTCGGTGGGTTCGGAATATTTCGTCGCGATGCGCAAGCTCTACCGCGAGCGGCGCGACACGATGCTCCGGAAGCTGCGCGAGATCCCGGGCGTCGTCTGCGCCGAGCCGAAGGGCGCCTTCTACGTGATGGCCGCGCTGCCGGTGGACGACGCGGAGAAGTTCCAGCAGTGGCTGCTGACGGAATTTGAGGATCGGGGCGAGACGCTGATGTTCGCCTTCGGCGCGCCCTTCTACGCCACGCCCGGCAAGGGCGTCAACGAGGTGCGCATGGCCTATGTGCTGGACGTGCCGCAGCTCGAGCGCGCGATGGACATTCTCGCCAAAGCGATCAAACAATACAACGAACAGAAATAAGGGGCAGCAAAAAGCCGCCGGTCACAAATGACCGGCGGCACGCTTTTCCTTGACACTATGTAATCATAAAAAGCGGCCACTTCAAACGAAGTGACCGCTTCTTATTATGCTACATTCGCGCATTTATCCCGTGATTGCGTTTCTTGCCTTCAGGCGTTCGATCGCAAAAACAATACCGTATATTGAAAAGAAGACGATAAGGTAAATGAAAATCTTTATTGAAAAAGGAAGACTGATGATTGTTTCCAGAAGATGCATAATGAATGTCGCAGAAAAACCTGTATAAAGATAAAAATACAGAGAATGGACTCCAACAAAGCTGAAAAAGCCATACAGCAGTTTGAGTCTGGGCGTTTCAGAGACTATATGGAGTAATCGCACGATTCCCAGGGACGCTGAAAAAGCACTCAATGAACCCAGCAGATAGTCAGAGCAATCGTTCTCGACCATTTCCCATGTGCCGCCGGAAATCATGATCATTCCTGCTGCAGATAAGATAAATGTTAGCCAAAGGGGAATAATATTCTCTTTTTTTTCGTAATCCAGTCTTCCTCTGAATATAAACGACAGGCCATAAAAAGATAACGCAGTAAACACCGTGCCGATTTTTAGCGGATAATTTATCCCAAGTCTTCCGAGAACAACACCTGTGATCCCATAGATAACAGCAAAACAGATTGTGTACTTACCTGCCATTATTCTTGTCAGCTCAAACAGCACTTCAACAAAGAAAAGTGTTAGAAGAAACCAGCTTACACTTTGACCTCCGTTTAGCATCGCAATAAATAATTTCTGAACGATCGTACCGGTTCCGACGTTCACTTCAGGGTCAAACATGTCCAGAACCAAGAAAAGGAGATTGGCAACAAGAAAAGGGATCAACAGCCTTTTGGTTTTCCTTTTTACAAACAACAGAAATGGTTCTGCATTTTGGCTCTTTAGACTTCCGGCTAGGATGAAAAAGAACGGCATATGAAAAGCGTTGATCAAATTCCTTGCAAGTTCTGCTGCTATGTTTCCGTGCAAAGCAGGCAGGCAATGTGCTAATAGCATCAGCAAGACCACAACGCCTTTCGCTGCATCTATGTAAGGTTTTCTTCTCATCATATTTTCCCTTCTGTTATTGGGTCTGTTCATCGGTGTTACATTGAGAGCAAACAGAAAAAACAGCAGAGCAGTGCGAGGGGTCAGGGGAAATGCCCGCCTCGCGCTTCATATATCCACCGAAAAAAGCCTGAATTAATCAGGCTTTTTTGATTTGACACTATTCTTTTTGCAAAACACCTCGCGGTAGACGCAAAGCGAAAGAATAAAAACCGTTCTTACATGACTTACTCCTCGACGGGCGCGGCGGGCTCTTTGTGCTTCTTCCCGCGGATCAGCTTTCCGAGGACGGCCAGCACCAGGCCGACGCCCAGGATGATCAGGCTGATGAGGATGTTGTGGGTCAGCACGCCGCCCGACATGGCCGCGGCCAGCTCCTGTCCGCCGCAGATCTTCCGCCACAGGCCGGGCAGGATCTTGGCCACGCCCGCGGCGAGGGTCAGGATCAGGCCGACGGCCAGCGCCGTGCCGCCGATATCGCCGAAGCTCAGGCCGATCCGGCCGCGGTTGACGATGAAGATCAGCACGATCATGGCAAGCGCGAGCACCAGCAGCGCGATGATCAGCACCCAGCTCAGGCCGATGTTCATGGCCCGGTTGACGGCGGGCATGTCGTCCTTGATCGTGTCGCGGCTGAGCGCGTCGACGATGCCGTAGCCGGTCAGCAGGTCCACGACCTTGTCGGCCTCGGCCGCCGTCAGCTCCACCTTTTCCTTCTGCAGCACGTGGGCGGTCTTGCCCTCCTGCAGTTCGACCCGCAGCGTATCCGGATCGAACTCATAGTTCGTGCGGCCGCGGTAGATATCCGCGCACAGCAGCGCGAGCTGGCCGGACAGGTAGTTCTTCATGCCGCTGCTGTTGAGGATCTTGGCCACGGACGATTCGCCGATCTTCAGGCCAACGCCGGAGAGGTCCTCGCTCAAAAGCTCGCTGAGCGTCAGCTCCTCGGTCACGTCGTCGAAGAAGGGCGCGGCCTGCATCCCGGCGATGTTCACGTCCTCGAGGATCGCGCTCAGGCCCTGCTCGGTCGTCGCGCGGCGGACGGCGTAGCCCAGCGTGCCGGTCGTCAGGAAGACGAACAGCAGCAGGCACAGCAGCACCGCCAGGATCCGCCGGCCGACGCCGACCTTCTTTTTCTCCGGCTGCTTTTTCGTTTCCTCTGCGGCTTTCTTTTCCGGCTCCGCCGGTGTTTCGGGCACAGGCTCTTGCGCGACAGGCGCGGCTTCCTCAGCGGCGGGCGCCGGTTCTTCGACGGCGGGCGCGGGCGTTTCCGGCTCTGCCGGGGTCTCCGGCACGGCGGGCTTCTCCTCGCTCACCGCGTTGAGAAGCGTGCCGCAGTTGCTGCAGAATTTATGCATGTCGTCAAAGCTTGCGCCGCAGTTCGGACATACTTTCATTGTTACACACCCTTTCTGTATTTCGGCTGCGTTCTTTTTTTTAGCATAGCACAGTTGCCCGCCGGGTGCAAGAGATTTACCCGGCCACCAGATTATTGACCCACTTCCGGCTGCGCACGAGGAAGAAGCCCACGGCGCACTTGATGAGGTCAAGGGCGCTGACGATGATGACCATCGGCAGGATGGGCACGCTCGTCAGGCGCGAAAGCACGAAGGCCACCGGCATGTTGATCACCCAGACGAAGGCGCTGTCAAAGAGGAAGGTGATGAGCGTCTTGCCGCCGCAGCGCAGCGTGAAATAGCAGGCGTTGGTGTAGCCGTGCACCGGCATCATCGCCGCGCTCACCCACAGCAGGCGCACGGCCAGCGCCTTGACGGCGTCCGTCGTGTTGTACAGCTCCGGCAGCAGCGGCGCGACGAAGAACATCAGCACGCCCACGGCCGTGCACAGCGCCACGGCGAAGGCGATCAGCTTGCGGTCCTCGTCCACGGCGCGCTCCAGCTCGCCCGCGCCGAGCAGCTGGCCGATCATGATCGACACCGTGCTGCCCATCGAGAAGAAGGCGCAGAAAAAGAGGTTGGAGGCCGTGGAGGAGATGTTCATCGCGGAGACCACCTCCAGTCCGCGCAGGGAGTAGCTCTGGTTGAGGGCGGTCATGCCCGCCGACCACAGCAGCTCGTTCAAAAGCAGCGGCGCGCCGGTCACGGCGATCTGCCGCAGCAGCGCCCCGGGCACGCGGAGACTGCGCAGCGCGCCCTGCAGGTAGGGCACGCGCTCGCGGTGCCGCAGCGTGAAGCCCAGGATGACGCCGAGCTCCACCAGGCGGGAGATGAGCGTCGCGACGGCCGCGCCCGTCACGCCCATGGCCGGGGCGCCGAGCTTGCCGAAAATGAGGATGTAGTTGAAGACCAGATTGACGAACACGGCGAGGATGCCCGCCTTCATCGGCAGCAGGGTCTCGCCGGTCTCGCGCAGGGTGCTGGCATAGATCTGCTGCAGCATGAACACCGGCATCTGCAGCATCATCACGTGCAGGTAGCCGAGGCCGCTTTCGAGCGTCTGCTGCAGGTCCAGCGCCTCGCCGCCCTCGTGCAGGAACAGGCCGATCAGCTCCCTGCCGCCGAACAGGAAGGCCAGCGAGAACACGATCCAGGAGCCGAGGCCCACCAGGAGCTTGGCGCGCACGGTGTGGCGGATGCCGTCCCGGTCGCCGCGGCCGAAGAACTGGGCGGTGAAGATGCCGGGCCCGGCCATGCCGCCGAAGAGGCAGAGGTTGTAGACGAAGAGCAGCTGGTTGACGATGGCCACGCCCGACATCTGCTCCGTGCCCACCTGGCCGACCATCAGGTTATCGAGCAGGGAGACGAAATTCGTAATGACGTTCTGGATCAGGATCGGCGTCATCACCGCCAGCACCCGGCGGTAAAAGCTGCGGTCGCCGATCAGGGAAGAATGTTTCATAGCGCACCTCGCATGGATTTCGCGCTTATCTTATGCTAAAGGCCGGTCAAATGCAATCTTTATTTTCCTTTTTCGATATGATATGATGGGAAAAAAGGCCTTCCCCTTGAGGGGCGCGACGCGTTAAGCAAACGCGCCGAGCAATCTGTGATTGCGAGGTGGAAGGTGGCGCGGCGCCAGCCGCGTCGGATGAGGTGGCGGTTGCGTCAGCGGCGTTTACACCTCATCAGTCAGCCTTGCGGCTGACAGCTTCCCCTCAAGGGGAAGCCTTTGGATTGAGCGCCCCTCAAGCCTTCCCCTTGAGGGGAAGGTGGCCGAGCGCAGCGAGGTCGGATGAGGTGGTAATCCTTGAATCAGACAAACAACCCCCAATTAAGGGGAAACGCGCAGAAGCTGCGCCGCGAGATGACGAAAGAGGAGCGAAGGCTCTGGTATGACTTTCTCAAGCGGCTCCCCATTACGGTCAACAGGCAAAAGGTCATCGGTCATTCCATCGTGGATTTTTACTGTGCCTCTGCGAAGCTCGCGATCGAGCTGGACGGCTCACAGCACTATGAAGATGCGGGCCTTGAATCGGACCGGGAGCGAGACCATGCGCTGAGCCAGCTTGGGATCACGGTCGTGCGTTATTCCAATGAAGACGTCAACCGGAATTTTGACGGGGTGTGTGAAGACCTTTTGAGGCGGCTTGATCTGACGGGGATCAAGTGATCGCCGAAAGACACCTCATCAGTCAGCCTTGCGGCTGACAGCTTCCCCTCAAGGGGAAGCCTTTGGATTGAGCGCCCCTCAAGGGGAAGCCTTTGGATTGAGCGCCCCTCAAGGGGAAGGCTTTGGGCTTTCACCCCAGTATCAGCGCTCCCAGTACGATCAGCCAGTCGCTGTCGCCGCTCTCGCGGTATAACAGCCAGCACAGCAGCAGGAGGATGAAGTCCTCGGTCTCGAGCTCGCCAAGCAGCTTCGGCAGCAGCTGCAGGCCCAGCGGCCCGGAGGGCGCTGCATGCTCTCCGCCCTGCGCGTGGACAGGCGGCGGAGGCGGCGCATGATGCTCCGGCGGCGGCTCAAACGGCTGCTGCGGAGGCGGCGGGTCGCGTCCGGGCGGCGGTCCCAGCCAGTCATAGCGTCCGCTGTTGCCCTGATAGCGTTTCGGCATGCTCCGATCCCCCCAGTCCCTCCATGGCCAGCTTCGCCAGGTGCGCCATGCGCGTGATCTGAATCGCGCGGTCGATCTTCCGCTGCCGCTTTTCGGACAGATAGGGCCGCACGGCCTGCAGCAGCGCCTGCTGACTGCCGCTGCCGGAAGGCTTTCCCATCAGCGAACCCAGCTTCCCCAGCAGCCCGCCGTCTGACGGCGCCGGCGGCGGGGACTCCTGCGGCTTCTCGCTTCCGCCCCCGCCCATCAGCGACTGCGCCATGCCCATGATCTGCGCCATCTGCGCCGGATCGTTCAGCACTTGCCGGATCTGGCCCTCCAGATCATCCATGGCCCTGCCCCTGCAGCATTTTCTGCACCTCGGCGCTCAGGCGCTGCCCCTCGGCGGTGGAAAGCAGCCGGGCCATGACGCTCTTGAGCGCATTCGCGTCGCCTTTTTGCAGCGCCTCGGCCAGCGCCGCCCGATCGACCATCCCGCCGAGCTTTTGCCCGTCGGCGGAGGCGGCCAAATGCTTCAGCTGCCCCGCCTGACCGCTGCGCTGCAGCTCCTGCGCCAGCTTTTCCAGATCCTGCATCGATACCACGCTCCTTTAGTCCATTCTATTCGCCCGCCCGGGCAATGATACCGCGATTTTCGACAGGAGGTGCGCCATGAGAGCCGCCGTCTTTTCCGATACCCACCACAACACCGCCCCGATGCTCGAGGCCCTGCGCCGCTGCCGCCCCGATCTGATCATCCATCTGGGCGACCATGACCGCGACACGCTCTGCATCGAGGAGGAATTTCCCGATATCCCGCTGTACCGCGTCTGCGGCAACTGCGACTTCGCGCCCATCGCGCCGCTGGCCGACATCGTGCCGCTCGGCCCGGTGAAGGCGCTCATCTGCCACGGGCACAGCTACGGCGTGGACTGGGGGCTCGACCGCCTGGCTTACGCTGCCGAGGAGCGCGGCTGCGCGCTCGCCCTCTTCGGCCACACGCACCACGCCGAGCAGCAGCAGCTCGGCGGCGTGCAGCTGGTCAATCCCGGCACCGCCGGGAAGGGCCGCCGCCTGACTTGGGCGCTCGTGGAGGTGCTCGATAACGGCGGCATCGCCGTGAGCATCAACGAGATGGAAGAATAAAAAAGCGAACGCCCCCCTTGCCTAAAGGGGGGTGCCCCGAAGGGGCGGGATACGAAAACCCCGCATACAAAAAAGCCCCCCTTGCCTAAAGGGGGGTGCCCCGAAGGGGCGGGGGGATATCGATCCTCCGCGCCTGTGACAACAGTATCCCCCAGTCAGCCTTGCGGCTGACAGCCCCCTTTAGGCAAGGGGGCCATTTCGGCAAACTGAAGGAGGTCTGCCCGATGAAAAAACATCTGCGTCTGACCGCGCTGCTGCTGTGCCTGGCGCTGCTGCTGTCCGCCTGCGGCGGCAAGCCCGCCGAGGACGCTTCCTCGCCCGCTGAGCGCCACCGCACGGAGCGCGCCGAGACCCCTGCGCCGGAAACGCCCGCCGTCACCGAAGAGCCGCAGCCCTTTACCGAGCCGCCGGTCACCCCTTCGCCCGCGCCCGCCGTGCGCGTCGTCATGGAGCGGCAGGACAGCGGCGAGATCGAAAAGGTGCTCATTTCCGGCGTATCCGAGGCCGGAGCGACGGTCTGGCAGAAGGAATACGCCACCGACTACCGCACCGAGCTGACGCTGATCCAGCCGATCGGCGCCTGGCAGGACCGCTATTACCTCAACCATAACGGCACCGTCGTCTGCCTGCGCCTGTCGGACGGCGAGACCCTGTGGGAAAACGGGGACTTCGGCGGCGCGAGCATCTCGGGCCTGATCGACGAGCGCAACGGCAGCGTCTATCTCTGCGGCTGGTACGGGCCGGACTTCTTCGCCTGCGACAGCGAGGGAAACACCCTCAGCCTTTACGGCAGCGCGACCGAAAGCTGCTGGTGGCCCTCGGACATGGCCTGGAACGGCCCGGACGAGCTGGTGATCTGGTACCACAGCATCGAGCCCGCGGTGCCCTACTACGTTGACCTGAGGGATTTCTCGATCACCTGGACCTTCGACACGAAGGAACTGAGCGGCGCGAGCCTCTACTGGGCCAACATCTTCGTCAGTGACTTTATCGAGCAGGGCGTTTCGACCTTCCCGCGCGACGGGGGCTCGGATTTCGAGCTGGCGCACTTTGTGCGGCTGTTCTGCAAAATCAACCGCCAGAGCGCCATCCGCTATATCGACGGCTATGAGACCGTCGGCCTCGACACGGTCAACGAGCTGTGCCGCCACTTCTTCGGCCGGGAGATCTACCCCTCCGACAGCGCGCAGACGAGCGAGCTGTGGCACATGGAGTGGCGGCCCGAGACCGGGCGCTTCTATGCCCCGGCGGCCGACGGCGAGGCATACAACGCCTTTGCCGTGGTGCGCGACTGCCTGCAGCTGCCGGGCGGCAGCGTGCGCCTGCGCTACGACGTCTATACGCTGAACCTGGACGAATACTGGCAAAGCGGCATGGACGGCGCGCTCTATTATCTGAGCGCCGCCGAGGCCGAGGCCATGGCCAGGACCGGCCGCATCACGAAAACATCCAGCGGCTGGGCCGAGGCCACGCCCGTCCAGCAGGAGGGCCGCGACGGCTATTACCTGATCCGGATGGAGCCCGACCCGGCTTGACAATCAGCGCAGCTTCCTTTAAACTGGAAGCTGCGCTGATTTCTTTTTGAAAATAACGGAAAGGATCGTAAATCGGATGAAAAAGATCACCAACAAGCTCCTGTGGATCTTCGCGGTCGGTCAGTTCGGCTGGAGCCTGCTGTCCGGCATCGTGACCAACTGGATGGTGTACTACTACACCGGCACTCCCGACGCGCAAAACCCCAACACCGGCATCTTCGCCTCCGGCATCACGCAGAATCCCATCCTCTTCAAGCTGACGCTCTTCGGCCTCGTGATGGCCGTCGGCCGCATCTTCGACGCGATCACCGACCCGCTGATCGCCGGCTGGTCCGACCGCAGCAGCTACAAGGGCGGCCGCCGCATCCCCTTCATGCGCGCCATCGCCATCCCCTTCGCGCTGATCACCATCGCGCTCTTCACCGTGCCCCAGACCGCGAACAACGCCCTCAACGACGTGCTGCTGTTCGTGATTCTGATGTGCTTCTACCTGTTCATGACCATCTTCTGCACGCCGTACAACGCGCTGATCGCGGAGCTGGGCGACACGCAGGAGCACCGCATCAACGTCTCCACCTACATCTCCTTCACCTTCATCGCCGGCCAGAGCATCTCCTTCATGCTCCCCAACCTCGCCGGCATGCTCGAGGGCTCCTTCGGCCAGGCGGGCTCCATCCGCATGGCGGTCGCCATCATGTCGGCCATCGCCTGCATCGCGATGCTGGTGCCCTCCTTCTACATCAAGGAGCGCGAATACATCGACTCCCGCCCGAGCGAGACCCCGGCCTTCAGCTCCCTGCTGAAAACCTTCAAAAACGGGCAGTTCCGCCGCTTCGTGTACTCGGACGTGATCTACTTCTTCGCCCTGACCCTGTTCCAGACCGGCCTTGCCTTCTATGAGACCAAGCTCATGGGCATCGAGGACACCTGGACCTTCCTGCTGACCGCCACGATGACCTTCATCAGCGTGCTGCTCTACCCGGTGGTCAACAAGCTGGCCCCGAAGATCGGCAAGAAAAAGCTGATCGTCACCGGCTTCTTCACCTATTCGCTGGTCTTCCTCATCACCTCGATCTGCGGCCAGGGCCTCTACTGGGGCTTCATCGTCGCCGTCTGCGCCGCCGTGCCGATGGCCATCCTCGGCATCCTGCCGCAGGCCTGCGTGGCCGACGTGGCGGAGCTGAGCCGCCTCGAGACCGGCGAGGACCGCAGCGGCATGTTCTTCGCCGCGCGCACCTTCGCCTTCAAGATGGGCCAGGCCATCGCTATGGTCGTCTTCACCTCGATGACCGTCGCGCAGGTCGTGAACGGCGAATCCGTCGTCCTGCCCGGCCAGTACCGCGCCACCGCCGTCGTCGCCACCGTGACCTGCCTGATCGGCGCGCTGCTGTTCCTGCTGTACAACGAGAAGATGATCCTCAGCCGCATCCGCGAGCTGCGCGGCACGGACGAGATCTGAGTTTTCAGTTTTCAGTTTTTAGCTTATGAAAAAAGACGGCCTCCCGGCCGTCTTTTTTGTCGTCTTCTACACCTCATCAGTCAGCCTTGCGGCTGACAGCTTCTCCTCAAGGAGAAGCCATTGTCAGGCCTTCCCCTCGAGGGGAAGGTGCCCCAGTGCGCACACTGGGGCGGATGAGGTGTCTTTCGGCAATCACTCGATCCCCGTCAGATCAAGCCGCCTCAAAAGGTCGGCACACACCCCGTCGAAATTCCGGTTGACGTCGTCATTGGAGTAGCGCACGACGGTGATCCCAAGCCGGCTCAGCGCATGGTCTCTTTCCCGGTCGGAAGCGGCGCCCTCATCCTCATAGTGCTGTGAGCCGTCCAATTCGATGACAAGATTGCGCGAGGCACAGTAAAAATCCACGATATAAGGTCCGATGACCTTTTGCCTGTTGACCGTGACCGGAAGCTGTTTCAGGAAGTCATACCAAAGTCGGCGCTCTTCCTTCGTCATCTCGCGGCGCAGCTTCTGCGCGTTTTTTCTTAATATGGGGTTGTTCTTTTGATTCAGGGTTTTCCACCTCATCCGGCCCTGCGGGCCACCTTCCCCTCAAGGGGAAGGCTTTTTTATTCGTCGCGGTATCTCAGCAAACCGGAGTTAGCCCGATCGCTTCCTGTTTTACAGCTTCTTTTCAAATACATAGCGCTGGGGCGTCATCCCCATCGCCTGATACAGAGCGATGGCATTCTTGTTGAAATCCCAAGTATGCAAATCCAGGCGAACAGCTCCCTGTTCCTTTGCCCATGACTCGACCTCTGCGAACAGCCTTGTTGCAACTCCTTCGCGACGATAGGCAGGTAAAACATAGATATTATCCAGGCATACAGTCTTTACATCCTTGACCATGCCGCTTTCTTCCCAAAGAGATGCCCTGGCAAAACCCACAAGCTGTTCATTCTCAAAAGCGCCAAGCTCCAAAACGCCGGGATGAGCTAAATTATGAGTAAAAGCATCTTTGGGATATATTTCATCTTTGTCCCGATGCACAAAGTAGTCCGGCCGAGCCTGCACATGAAATTCATCCAGTTCCTTGTACAGTTCAATGACCATATCGTAATCGGGCTCTGTCAGTTTCTTGATCTCCATCATCCATAACCCCTCTTTGTCAAATCCCGATTTTCTTTAGTCATTATACCATCGCTGATTGGCCCAGTCAATTTTCCTGCTGTCTTTGGGACGCCCTCCGCAAGGAAGGCGCCCTGCTTTTTTGTTCTCGTCTCCACCTCATCCGACCTCGCTTCGCTCGGCCACCTTCCCCTCAAGGGGAAGGCTTGAGAACGGCTTCCCCTTGAGGGGAAGCTGTCAGCCGCAAGGCTGACTGATGAGGTGTCGCTTCGCTCCGTCTTTTTTCTTTTCGTGATTGCCTTTTTACCGCCGGTGATTTATGATAAAGGTATCTTCAATACAGAAAAGAGAGTGAACCATGGAAGACAAACGCATCACCAGGCGAAACCTCATCCTCTTCCCGCTCGGCACCGTCGGGCGCGACATGATGTACACCCTTGTCACCAGCTACCTCTATTCCTTCGTGCTCTTCACCCGCCAGCTCACGCCGGCGCAGCTGTCCGCCATCGCGGGCATCATGGTCGCCGCGCGCGTGTTCGACGCGCTCAACGACCCCGTCATGGGCAACATCATCGAACGCACCCGCAGCAAGTGGGGCAAGTTCAAGCCCTGGCTCGCCATCGGCATCGTGACGACCTCGCTGGTCATCTACGCCGCCTTCAACACGAAGCTGCAGGGCTGGCCCTTCGTGTGGTTCTTCGGGCTGATCTATTTCCTCTATTCCATCACCTACACGATGCATGACATCGCCTTCTGGGGCATGGTGCCCGCGCTCAGCTCCGACGCCAACACCCGCAACCAGTTCACCTCCCGTGCCACGCTCTTCGCCGGCATCGGCGGCATGACAGCCGCGGCCTTCATCCCGATGCTCACCGCCGGCGACCAGGCCATCGGCGGCAACGCCGTCACGGCCTACGGCATCGTTGCCCTGGTGATCGCGATCCTCGGCCCGGCCTTCCTGGCCATCACGATCTTCGGCACGAAGGAGCAGCGCGACTACAACGCCGACCCCGTCCCGCCCGTCAGCTTCAAGAAGATCTGGACCACCATCACCGGCAACGATCAGCTGCTGTGGATCGCGCTGATCTTCCTGATCCAGCAGATCGGCAACGGCATCGTCATGGCCGGCGTCGGCTCGACCTACATCTACGTCGACTTCGGCTACCAGGGCGGCTTCTTCACGATGTTCCAGATGCTGGGCATGTTCGTGACGGGCTTTCTGATGATCTTCTACCCCGCCATCTCCCGCCATATGCGCCGCAAAAAGCTGATGGACCTGCTGATGCTCGTGTCCGCCGTCGGCTACGCGCTGATGCTGCTGGCGGGCCTGTTCATGCCGAAGGGCCTGGCCGCCGTCGCGGGCTTTGACCTCAAGTTCATCGCCGTCACCCTCGGCTACATGCTGGCCAATTTCGGCCAGTACGGCTTCTACCTCATCATGATGATCTCCATCATGAACACCGTCGAATACAACGAGCTTCGCTGCGGCACGCGCGACGAGGGCATCATCTCCTCGCTGCGCCCCTTCTTCACGAAGCTTGCCTCGGCGCTGACCATCGCCATCGCCAGCGGTACCTACATCGTCTTCGGCCTGCTGAAGTATACCAACGGCATCGCCGAGCAGGAGCAGCTGGCCAACCAGGGCCTCATCTCCGGCGAGCAGAAGGCCGAGGCCATCGACGCCCTGCTCCGGGGCGTGCAGCCGGGCCAGACCAACGGATTGATGCTCGTGATGACCGTGCTGCCCTGCCTGCTGATGTTCCTGTCCTACATCCTCTATAAAAAGCACTACACCCTCGACGAGGACGAGTATGACGACATCTGCCGCCAGCTCGCCGCGCGCAAAGCCAAATAAAATTCCCTTTCCGGGCATCCGAAGCGGACGGTCAATGATCGTCCGCTTTTTGTTGCGATTTTCGAGCGGTTTTGCGGAAAGAGAGAACCTTTTTGCCGTGATTCTACGATTGGTAGAGCACAATGCAGCCGCTTCTACCGGGCGGGAAGCGGGAGTAGCTTGCCTTTTTCGGGCGAAAATGTTTATGATAGGCTTGTGGCCGAAGGCGGCCGCAGCAACAGCCAAGGAGGAATGAACCCCATGTCTTTTGCCGTATTGACCGACACCTCGGGCAACCTGCCCAAAAGACTCACCGACGAGCACAACATCGGCGTGATCCCCTTCACCTATACCGTCAACGGGGAGGACCGCGTCTGCCTGGATATCGAAAATTTCAACGGCGCGGACTTTTACCGCGAGATGAAGGCCGGCCAGATCGTCACCACCACCCAGATCAGCCCCCAGCAGTACGCCGACTTCTTTGAGCCCTGGCTGCGCGAGGGGAAGGACGTGATCTTCATCAGCATGTCCTCCGGCATCAGCGGCAGCTACAACTCCGCGAACATCGCCGCCGACATGCTGCGCGAGACTTACCCCGACCGCCGTGTCCGCCCGATCGACACCCGCGGCGCCGCCCTGGGCGAGGGTCTGGTTGCCCTGCAGGCGGCCGCCTGCCGCGACCGCGGCATGAGCTTCGAGGAGACCGTGGCGGCCATGGAGCGCCTGAGCACGCGCATGTGCAACGTTTTCACCGTGGACGACCTGATGTTCCTGCGCCGCGGCGGAAGGCTGAGCAATCTCTCGGCCATCGTCGGCACCGTGCTGAACATCAAGCCTCTGCTCAAGGGCGACGTGGACGGCAGGATCGTTGCCTTCGCCAAGCTGCGCGGCCGCAAGCGCTCGATCGAGGCCCTGGCCGAGAAGTACGAGACCCTGGCCGTCGCGCCCGAGACGCAGACCATCGGCGTGGTCAACGCCGCCTGCCGCGCGGACGCGGACCGGCTGATCGAGCTTCTCAAGCGCAAATGCCCACCGAAGGAAATCATCGACGTCGACTATGAGCCCGTCACCGGCTGCCATGTCGGCCCGGGCGCGCTGGCGCTGTTCTTCGAGGGTCCGGACAACGTGCGCACCGCCGTGGACGGCGAGAAAGTCACCGAGCGCATCGGCGATCTGATCCAGAGCGTGCGCGAGCGCGTGCAGGGCAGGGAATGAGCCGCACGCTTTGACCGTTTGGTTTTAAACATGGGAGGGATCGTGACGAACGGCCCCTCCTCTTTTTATGTTCCGAAAACCACAGTCCGAGCCTGTGGTTAAAAGAGCATAGGCAACGAGAAAAAGGGAAGCGTAGATTCGCCCCAAAAGCCTTCCCCTGGAGGGGCGCGACGCGTTAAGCAAATGCGCCGGTGGCGCGTTTGCAGCCAAAGCGCCGAGTAATCTGTGATTGCGAGGTGGAAGGTGCCCCAGTGCGCACACTGGGGCGGATGAGGTGGGAGACAAGCTGAGGAAAAACACCTCATCACCGCTGCGCGGAGCTTCCCCTCAAGGGGAAGCCAATGAATCTCACAGCGCAAAACAAGGAAACGGCAAAACAGCTCATCACAGCCGACAGATCGTATGACACGTTTGACGCGTCTGCGAGGAACAGAGTGCTATGCCCGTTTGTGAAAAACCGCCCGCTTGGCGGGCGGATGATTTTTCCACAGGATCTTCCACGGCGCCGGCATTATTCCACAGCCTTTCCCACAGTTCCGGCTCTTTTCCACAGGGATCCGGCACTTTTGGCACGCCTTCCTCTGATATTAAGACTACCATTCTTTTTGTTTTTGTTTTTTCTTTTGCAATTGTGTTTCGTTGGTTAGTCCCGTCTAAGCGCGTTCCCCTCCGCTGAGGCGCAGCAGGGTCTTTGTCGCGCTCAGGCTGCCCTGCTCGCTCGTCTCGTACCAGGTCTCGTAGTCCGGCACGTTCTCCCGGGGCAGAACCCGCCGGGCTTCGCGCAGGAAACGGCTGTATTTGTTCGTCAGGCAGGTCTGGGCATAGCTCTCCCGGTCGTGGTCCAGCCGCTCGCGCATCGCCGCCCAGGCCAGCCGCAGCAGCGGCTCCTCCGTGTCCGGGCCGTTCGTGCCGTCATAGTCGAGCATCGCCAGCAGCAGCGCCTTGACGCTCTCGGGCGGAAGCTGCGCGATCAGCTCCCGGCTGCCGCGGTAGATCATCACGCCCGGCGGCGCAGTATGTTCTTTCATCCGATCCACCTCCTTGACCCGACCTTAGCGGCGTCCGGCGGAGAAAACAATGACATTCTCGCCCGGCTTGATTTCCCATAAAAAACATGCTATGATTTGCTTAATCAGACCGCATATCGGTCACGATCGGAGGCATTTTTATGGATCAAAACATTGTCAAAAGAAACGAACTGCTCGCGCAGAAGGTCATCAAGGGTCTCGAGTCGCGCAACATGAGCGGCTACTACGCCTCCGACCGCGAAGAGGCGAAGAAGATCGCGCTTTCGCTGATCCCGGAGGGGAGCCTAATTACGATGGGCGGCGGCCAGAGCGTCTGGGACATCGGCCTGCCGCAGGCGCTGAAGGAAGGCAACTACAATTTCCTGGACCGCAACCTCGTCGAGGACAAGCGCGCCGCCATGCTCGCCGCCTACGACGCGGACGTGTTCCTCGCCAGCGCCAACGCCATTACCGAGGACGGCATCATGGTCAACATCGACGGCAACGCCAACCGCGTCTCCGCCCTGGCCTTCGGGCCGAAAAAGCTGGTGCTGATCGTCGGCATGAACAAGGTCTGCCCCGACGTGGACGCCGCCATGAAGCGCGCGAGAAATGTCGCCGCGCCCATCAACGCCCAGCGCTTCGGCCTGTCCACGCCCTGCGCCAAGACCGGCTCCTGCATGAACTGCAAGTCCCCGGACACGATCTGCTGCCAGTTCCTCGTCACGCGCTTTTCCCGCCACACCGGCCGCATCCACGTGATCCTCGTCAACGACAACCTCGGCTTTTAAGCCTTCAACGGCGAAACTCGTTTCGCCGTTGAGTGACTCGCGCTCATCGCACTCGGCTTGCGGGGGACCGCCTCGTTTGGTCGGCGCGAGGGCTCGCATTGCTCGCCTTAGTGAGTTTTTGCCGTGGCAAAGCTACGGCAAAAACGATTGCATGAATTCTGTGACAGCATAATCTTTCTTCGATCAATCAAATTTTATACGACATAAGGAGACTTCGACCATGGCTTTCGCGCTGAGAACCTACACCGCACCCGATTTTTCCGAGCCGCGCTTTGTCAACGCGCCGGACGTGACGCTGATGCCCTGCCCCTGCGACCACGCCGCGCCCGAGCATTTCCACGCGATGAGCATTTTCCCGGAGTACTTCAAGGTAAACGGCCAGTGGCTGATGGCCGAGGAGAGCCGCATGGACTGCGTGGCGGTCTATGAAAACGGGCGCTTCGCGGTCAAGGAATTCCGCCATCTGAAGAAGGGCGACCTCGTCGTCGTCAATCGCAGCGAAGACGCGAGCGAGGGCATCTACGTGCACGCCGACGGCTTCAACGAGACGGCGAACGGCCGGGAGCTCTTCGCCTTCCGCCAGAACCGCTCCCGCGAGACGGGCTTTTCCCGCGACTACAGCGAGATCAGCGAGCTGCTGCGCTATGAGCGCGAGCACGGCAAAATCGTCTGGGTCGCCGGCCCCGCGCTCAGCTTCGACGCCGGCGCCAGGGAGGCCTTCGGAAAGCTCGTCGAGGCGGGCTATGTGCACTGCCTGATGGCCGGCAACGCCCTGGCCACCCACGACCTGGAGGGCGCCTGGCTGCACACCGCGCTCGGCCAGGACATCAGCACGCTCGAGAACATGCCCGGCGGCCACCACAACCACCTCGACACCATCAACCGCGTGCGCCAGTGCGGCAGCATCCCGGCCTTCATCGAGCAGGAGAAGCTCGAGGGCGGCATCATCTGCAGCTGCGTGAAAAAGGGCGTGCCCTTCGTGCTCTGCGGCTCCATCCGCGACGACGGCCCGCTGCCCGAGGTCATCGGCAACGTCTACGAGGCCCAGGACGCCATGCGCGCCCAGGTCCGCAGCGCCACGACCGTCATCTGCCTTGCCACGATGCTGCACTCCATCGCCGTCGGCAACATGACCCCCTCCTTCCGCGTCCTCCCGGACGGCACCGTGCGCCAGGTCTACTTCTACTGCGTGGACGTGGCGGAATTCACCGTCAACAAGCTCTCGGACCGCGGCAGCCTCGCCGCCAAGGGCATCGTCACCAACGTCCAGGACTTTGTCACCGGCGTTGCCCGCAACCTGGGCCTGTAAGGCCGATCTCCGCATCCAAAAGAGTCTGCTTCCGCAGGCTCTTTTTTTGATTTTGCGACTCATTGATGCGTTATAGAGCAACGGCAACGGGCGTATGCGGAAAGCCTTCCCCTTGAGGGGAAGGTGGCTCGGCCCGATCCCCCGCGAGGGACGAGGCGGATGAGGTGACGCCCTTGCCGTTTAAGCGAAGTTGCCCTGAAGCAGTCAATTTCCACCTCATCCGCCCCAGTTTGCGAACTGGGGCACCTTCCCCTCAAGGGGAAGGCATAACTTTTTCTCCCCAAAGATTCGCGATCATCCTTTTTTGTTTTTTATTGACAGGAAGGCGTGCGGCATGGTATTCTAAAAAGTGGCCGAAGGCCGCATATTTCATATCAAAAAGGAGGAGACGTCATGGACGGTGGAAGTAGTACCGGCAGTTTGCCGGGCCGATGTCGCGCGGAGCTCCACGGTCCGTCCGTGTCCGCCTTCGCTGATTGATCCGGGCGATCGGCCCGTCTGTCGGACTTCCGAATCTGGACGCGATCCAAGAGAGAGGAGGAAATCCCGATGGCACTCAATCCCCTGACCCTGGAAAAAACCTTCCGCTCGCTGCTGGAGGACAAGAAGTACCAGAGCCTGAAGGACATTCTGGTCACGATGGAGCCGGCGGACATCGCCGGGATCTTCGAGGAGCTGGACGACGAGCGCATCCCGCTGCTGTTTCGCCTGCTGCCGAAGGAAACGGCGGCCGAGACCTTCGCCGAGCTCGAGCCCGAGCGGCAGGAGCTGCTGATCCGCGGTTTTTCCGACCGCGAGCTGCACGAGCTGGTCAACGAGCTCTACGTCGACGACGCGGCGGATCTGGTGGAGGAGATGCCGGCCAATGTGGTCAAGCGCATCCTCGCCCAGACCGACCCCCAGATGCGCCGGGAGATCAACGAGATCCTGCGCTACCCCGAAAACTCCGCCGGCTCGATCATGACGACGGAGTACGTCTCCCTGAGGCCCTCCATGACCGTGGCCGAGGCCATCGCCCGCATCCGCACGACGGGCGTGGACAAGGAGACGATCTACACCTGCTACGTCACCGAGGGGCGCAAGCTCCTGGGCACCGTGTCCGTCAAGGACCTGCTGCTGTGCGCGGACGACGCAAAGCCCGTCTCGGAGATCATGGACGAAAACGTGATCTCCGTGAGCACCCTGACCGACCAGGAAGAGGTCGCGCAGATGCTCTCGAAATACAACTTCCTGGCGCTGCCCGTCGTGGACACGGACGCGCGCATGGTCGGTATCGTCACCTTCGACGACGCGATGGACGTCCTTGTGGAAGAGACCACGGAGGACATCGAGAAGATGGCCGGTATGCTCCCCTCGGAGAAGACCTATCTGCGCTCGAGCGCCTGGGATCTGTTCAAGCACCGCATCCCCTGGCTGATGCTGCTGATGATCTCGGCCACCTTTACCGGCATGATCATCACCGGCTTCGAGGACGCGCTGGCCGCGCAGGTCGTGCTGACGGCCTTCATCCCGATGCTGATGGACACTGGCGGCAATTCCGGCTCGCAGGCCTCCGTCACCATCATCCGTGCCCTGAGCCTGGGCGAGCTGGAGCTGGGCGATCTGCCGCGCGTCGTCTGGAAGGAGATCCGGACGGCGGTGCTGTGCGGCCTGGCCCTCGCGCTGATCTGCTTCGGCAAGATCCTGCTGGTGGACCGGCTCCTGCTCGGCAATTCCGACATCACGCTCCTGACCGCCTTCGTCGTCTGCTTCACGATGGCCGTCACGGTGCTGATCGCCAAGATCGTCGGCTGCACGCTGCCGATGGCCGCCAAAAAGATCGGCTTCGACCCGGCCGTCATGGCCAGCCCCTTCATCACCACGATCGTCGACGCGCTGAGCCTGCTGGTCTATTTCGGCATCGCCCGCGCCCTGCTGCCGATCTGAAAGCACATCCGGTCAACGGAAAAAGAGCTGTGGAAAACCACAGCTCTTTTTTATTCTCCGCAGGCCTTTTTCAGCCGCAGCGCGTATGACAGCAGGCCCGCAAGACACAGCGCGCCGCCGGACATCCAGTAGACCGCGCAGAGATGGCTTGTCGTGCCGTAGATCTCCAGCACGCCGCGGAAAAGACTGCCCGCCGTCAGCACCGTGATGCCCGCGCCCCAGAGCCAGCGGCTCGGCCCGCCGGGCCTTCGCCGCACCGGAAGCCGCTCCAGCAGCAGGCCGGGCAGGGCCCCGCCCAGCAGCGGGATCAGAAAGGCGCCGACCATAAAGGCGGAAATGACGCCGTGGCTGAAGCACTCATAGACCGCCGCGAACAGCAGCAGCACGGCCGCGGCGATCAGGCAGCGCTTGACAAATGGATGGTTCATGCGCTCGCCTCCTTACGCGATATAGATGATGTCCGTGACCGCCCGCTCTTTGCCGCCGCTCGGCTGATTGACGAGCTCGCCCTGATACACCATCGTGCTCGAGCCGCCGCCGTCCAGATTATAGGCCGTCTGCACGCCGAGGCCCTGCAGAAATTCCGCCAGCTCATACAGGCTCAGGCCCTCGCTCTCTTCGCTTCGGCCGTCGGAGACGACGAGCACATAGTGCCCCTCTTCGAGGATGCCGATGGCCGTGCGGGGATTGCTGGCCTTGGCCCGGCCCACCTCGTCCGACACGCCGACCGTGATCTCTCCCTCCTCCAGCAGCCCTGGGCCGAAGGAAAAGACCTGCACCGCGCCCTGCTCCAGCAGCTCCTGCGCCGTGATCTCGTCCTCGCAGATGATCGAGAAGCTGCCGTCGGCCCAGATCACCAGATCCTCCCTGCCCTTCGCCGCCGTATCGCGGTAGAGAACGCCGTTGCGGATCACATAGCCCTTCTCCTGCGCGCCGTAATTGTCGCCGTTGATCGCCAGCACGGCCCCGACGGCCTCTGCGGTCTCGGAGGTCGCCGCCGTCACATGGCGGCCGTAGCTGCTGGCGGAAAAGGCCGTCTGCAGGCTCTGCGATGCGCCCAGCCGGATGTCCGCCACGTAGACCGTGGTGTCATGGACGCGGTAAGTGTCGATCCGGATCTCCGCTGTCTCTGCCGTGTCCTCCGCCGTGTCCTCCGCCGTGTCCTCCGCCGTGCGCCGGCAGGAGAGCGTCTGCGCCCGGGCGGCCTCCGTCTGCGCGGCGCTTTCCGTTTCCACGACGGCATAGACGCGGCTGATGGCCAGCGCGTCGAGCAGCGCATAGACCGAAAAGCCCAGCAATATCATCACACAGGCAAAGGTGCCGATTGCTTTCCAATGTTTCATGGGATCACTCCTTTTCGTTCGGGATGAGCCCATCTTAGCCGCTCTGCCTTAACAGAACCTAAAAAGAGACCGGGAAGAAAACTTCCCGGTCTCATTTTTCGTTTTCTCACACCGCCGCGAGGACGTGCATGTTCCGCAGTTCCGGATCTCTGACGCGGTCGTTGACCGCGTAGGCGAGGCGTTCGAGGTCCCCGCTCTCCGTCTCCGCCAGGCCCTGCGCCCGCACTTCGGCGGCCACAGCGGCGCAGACCGCTTCGATCGTCCGCAGCTTTTCGCCGTCACAGGGCGTCGTCAGGATCTGCACGAGCGGCTCCTCCAGCGCCGAAAGCAGCGGCAGCTCCCGCAGCGCGCGAAAGCGCCACTTGTAGTAGGGCCGGTAGCGCCGCGAGAGCAAAAAGGCCGCGGCCATGGCGCTGTCGGCAAATTCGATCGCCGCCAGCTGCGCCGCGCCGCTCTCCCCGTGCCCCAGGCACCGGCTGACATTATACTGCCCGGCCTGTCCCATCAGCAGCAGCCGTCCGGCCAGCTTCTTCAGACGCACATCCTCCGGGAAAAAGGCGAGCTGCTCGCGGATGCGGCTGACCTCTCCCCAGTTGTCGAAGAAGAGCTCGCCGTTCGTGGCCTCGGCCAGCGCCTGCTCCGGCAGCGTCAGCCACTGCTCCGTCGTCAGCGCGCCGCTCGGCGAGCCGAGGGTCTTCGTGAAAAACTCGGCCGTGCGCCGCACGCCGTGCCGCGCGCCGCCCACCGGCTGCAGCAGGGCGCGCTTCACGCCCTCAAATTCCTTGGGGAGCTTCGCGTAGGCGCGCTCGAGCAGAAATTCCCGCCGGCGGTCGACGAGCTCCTCCTCCGGCAGGAAGAGGCAGAAGCCCGGCTCGAAATCGTGGTCGCGGGACAGCTCATCGTCCCAGCCGAAGCACTCCGAGCCGCTGCCGAAGAGCCCGACCGCGAGACAGGGCAGCAGATCGGGAAACTGTTCTTCGAGCATCGGCCGGCCGAACTGCTCAAAATAGGCCCGCGACAGCTCAAGACCTTTCATAAATGCGCGCCGCCTCCTTCTGCAGCTCGTCGGATGCGAGGAAATAGCCGTAATAGGCAAAGCTGGGCGCGCATTTCTCGCAGACGAAGGCGTAATAGCCGTTGCGCGGCGCGGCCTCGTCCTGCAGCAGATCCCAGGCTCGGTCGAGCAGGGCAAAGATGCGCGTCTCCCCCGCCTCGAGTCCCTCCTGCGCGGCGACGGCGTCGGCCATGTTCAGGCAGGTGATCGCCTGCTCCAGCGCGCCGCCGGGGAGCTTGCCCATCTGCTCCATCGCCCTGTCGTAGAGCGCGAAGGCCTCGTCATAGCGGCCGAGCGCCTGATTGGCCAGCGCCATGTTGTTGTACAGCCCGCCCAGCAGCTCCGGCCGCACGTTTTCGCAGGCTTCATAGGCTGCCCGCGCCTTCTCAAACAGGGAAAGCGCCCGCTCGTTGTCGCCGAAGGCGCTGCAGGCCGTGGCGGCGTTGACATAGGTCGTGCCCGCGCTGACCGAGCCCTCGAAATCCAGCTCTCCCAGCAGGCGCAGCGCCTCGTCCACGAAGTGAAGGGCCCTGTCCCGGTTCCCGGTCTTGCGATAGTGGCCGATCAGCTCGCCCGAGAGCATCAGCTGCCCGCGCAGATCCCGCCCGAGCCGCGCCTCCTCCATCCAGTACAGCAGATGGCGCTCCGCCCCGGCATAGTCCCGGCGGCTCATATACTCGTCCAGCTTCTCGACGATCCGCTGCTGCGGCACCGCGCGGATCGCGGGCTCTGCGCCGTATGGCTCGCCGCACAGCAGGCAGGCCGGCTCCGCGTAATCCTCCGGGCCGAGGGGCTTGTTGATATCGTTCATCGCTGCGCATCCTTTCCGCGGTCTGCCGCGTGTTTTTATAATGATATTGTATCATCCCCGCGAAAAAAACTCAACCGGATCCTCCGCCCCGTCAAAGTTTCCAAACGGCGGCGCGCCCACAAGCTGAAAATTGTATCAAGTGCTTGAAATAACCACGCTAAAGTGCTATAGTATCAGTGTTATCGGCGGCCGCATCCCGCGGCCAACGTAAAAAGCCGAAAGCGAGGCCGATCCGCTCGGCCGGACTTTCCGATCGAAAGAAGGAGGAAATTATGAAAAAGTCACTTGCACTGATCCTTGCGCTGCTGATGGTGTTCGCGCTCGCCGCCTGCGGCGGCCAGAAAGCGCCCGAAACGCCCGCCCAGGAAGCGGCCGGCGATCTCGTCTCCGCCGCCAAGGCCGATGGCGAGCTGGTCGTCTACGGCTCCTGCGAGGAAGATTACCTCGCCGCCGCCTGCAACAAGTTCCAGGAGATGTACGGCATCAAGACCACCTATCAGCGTCTGTCCACCGGCGAAGTCCCCGCCAAGATCGCTGAGGAAAACGGCAAGCCCTCTGCCGACATCTGGTTCGGCGGCACGAACAACCCCTACGATACCGCTGCGGCTGACGGCCTGCTGGACAACAGCTATGTCCCTGCAAACGCCTCTCACCTGACCAAGGACATCTATAAGGATCCCAACGGTTACTGGTACGGCATCTACACCGGCCTGCTCGGCTTCATGGTCAACACCGACGAGCTGACCCGTCTGGGCCTCGAAGCGCCCAAGAGCTGGGACGACCTGCTCAAGCCCGAGTACAAGGGCCTGATCTGGCTGTCCAACTACAACACCGCCGGCACCCCGAAACTGGTCGCCAACCTCATGATCCAGCTCAAGGGCCATGACGAAGGCATCCAGTACCTCGTAGACCTGGACAAGAACGTGCAGATCTATACCAAGTCCGGCTCCGGCCCGAGCAAGAACGTCGGCACCGGTGAGTGCGTCATCGGCATCGGCTTCCTGCATGACGGCATCACCCAGATCGTCGACAACGGCTATGAAAACGTCCAGCTGATCGTTCCCTCCGACGGCACCGCCTGCGAGATCGGCCCCGTGGCCATCTTCAAGGGCGCCGCTCACATGAACGCCGCGAAGCTCTTCATGGAGTTTGCCCTCAGCCCCGACTGCGTGGAGCTGGCCGCTCAGAACGGCTCCTACCAGTTCCTGGTCATCGACAACGCCAAGCAGCCCGAGGCTGCTGCGAAGTTCGGCCTCGATCCCAGCCTCGTGTGGGACGGCTATGACTTTGCCAAGGCCGCTGCCGACACCAAGCAGAACGTTGAAGACGTGATGGCCGCTCTCAACGGCGGCGACGACCGCTTCAAGACCGAGTAAGTTCACATACTCTGCCGCAAGGATGGCGGGTCTCCCGCCATCCTTGTTTTATCATAGTTCCGAAAGAAAGGAGCAGTTTTTATGGCAAGAGGCCAGGGCGCGGCGCTGGACCGGAAAAAACTGATGGCCGACCCCATCATGGTCACCACCATCGTCGTGCTGATCACCTTTTTGACCCTGTTTATCCTCTATCCGCTGGCGATATTGCTGGTGGACAGCTTTGTGGGCGACGGCGGCTTCAGCTTCGGCATCTTCCAGCGCATCTTCGCCATGCCCACCTTCACCCGCGCCATCACGAACACCCTCAAGGTCGGCTTCGTGGTCGGCATCCTGTCCTCCCTGATCGGCCTGCTGTTTGCGTATGTGGAGGTCTATGTGCGGCTCAACAAGTTCGCGGGCGGCCTCTTTAAGGTCGTGTCGATGCTGCCGGTCGTGTCGCCACCCTTCGTGCTCTCCCTGTCGATGATCATGCTCTTCGGCAAGGCGGGCCTCATTACGCGCTTTCTGCTGAAAATCTACGACAACAACGTCTACGGCTACTGGGGCATCGTCATCGTCCAGACCCTGACCTTCTTCCCGGTCTGCTACATGATGCTCAAGGGCCTGCTGAAAAACATCGATCCCTCGCTGGAGGAGGCCGCGCGCGACATGGGCGCCAGCCGCTGGAAGGTCTTCACCAGCGTCACGCTGCCGCTGATGCTGCCGGGTCTCGGCAACGCCTTCCTTGTGACCTTCATCGAGTCGATCGCGGACTTTGCCAACCCCATGATCATCGGCGGCTCCTACGATACGCTGGCCACCACGATCTACCTGCAGATCACCGGCGCCTACGACAAGGCCGGCGCCGCGGCGATGGCCGTGGTGCTGCTGTGCATTACGCTCGCGATGTTCGCGGTGCAGAAATACTATCTCGAGGCCAAGACCGCCGCGACCCTCACCGGCAAGGCCAGCCGCGCCCGCATGCTGATCGAGGATAAGAGCGTGAAGATCCCGCTGACGATCCTCTGCTCGCTCGGCGCGCTGTTCGTGATCATGATGTACATCTGCGTGCCCATCGGCGCCTGCTTCCCCACCTGGGGCTACAAGTTCTTCCCGCTGACGGGCAAGTGGTTCGCGCAGGTCTTTACCAAGTACCACGGCCTCAAGGCCTTTAAGGACTCCTTTGTGCTCTCGCTGATCGCCTCGCCGATCACGGCGCTGCTGAGCATGATCATCTCCTACCTGGTCGTCAAGCGCAAGTTCAGGGCCAAGGGCTTCATCGAGGCGGTTTCGATGCTGGCGATGGCCGTGCCCGGCACCGTGCTCGGCGTCGGCTACATCCGCGGCTTCTCGGGGGGCCTGTTCCACACCGGCATCCTGCAGGGCATCTACGGCACGGGCCTGATCCTGATCATCGTGTTCGTGGTGCGCTCGCTGCCCACCGGCACGCGCAGCGGCATCTCCGCCCTGCGGCAGATCGACAAGTCCATCGAGGAATCGGCCTACGACATGGGCGCCGACAGCTTCAAGGTCTTCATGACCGTCACGCTCCCGCTCATCAAGGACTCCTTCCTCTCCGGCCTCGTGACCGCCTTCGTGCGCAGCATCACCGCCATTTCCGCCATCATCCTGCTCGTCACGCCGAGCTTCCTGCTCATCACCGTGCAGATCAACGAATTCGCGGAAAAGGGCGCCTTCAGCCTGGCCTGCGCCTTCGCCACCATCCTGATCATCATCACCTACGGCGCGGTGCTGCTGATGAACCTGTTCATCAAGCACTTCGGCACCAGCAGAATCAACAAGGAGGATTAAGCCATGGAGAAAGTGAAAAAAGGCGTCCGTCTGGACCATATCTCCAAAATCTATCAGGATCCGAAGACCGGCAAGGACTTCTACGCCGTCAAGGATACCTCGCTGACCATTGAGCCCGGCTCCTTCGTGACGCTGCTGGGGCCCTCCGGCTGCGGCAAGACCACCACGCTGCGCATGATCGCCGGCTTTGAAAGCCCCGACGAGGGCGAAATCTACCTCGGCGACGAGCCCATCAACGAGCTGACGCCGAATAAGCGCGACACCGCGATGGTCTTTCAGAGCTACGCGCTGCTGCCGCACTACAACGTGTTCGACAACGTGGCCTACGGCCTGAAGCTTCGCAAGGTGCCGAAGGACGAGATCAAAGAGCGCGTGACGAAGATCCTCGCGCTCGTGGAGCTTGCCGGCATGGAAAGCCGCATGACCAACCAGCTCTCCGGCGGCCAGCAGCAGCGCGTCGCGCTGGCGCGCGCCCTCGTGATCGAGCCCTCGGTGCTGCTGTTCGACGAGCCGCTGAGTAACCTCGACGCCAAGCTCCGCGTCACGATGCGCACCGAGATCCGCCGCATCCAGCAGGAGGTCGGCATCACCGCCATCTATGTCACCCATGACCAGTCCGAGGCCATGGCGCTGTCGGACCAGATCATCATCATGAACAAGGGCGTCGTGGCGCAGATGGGCACCCCGCAGGAGATCTACTACCACCCGGTGGACGAGTTCGTGGCCGACTTCATCGGCGAGGCGAACTTCCTGCGCGGCAGGATGACCGGAAAAGACGGCAGGTACGTCACGCTGGACGTGGAGGGCAATCCGCTGCGCGTGCCCGGGCGCGACGGCATGGAGGCCGGCACGGAATACACCGTCGTCCTCCGTCCCGAGGCCGCGACCCTCGCCGACGAGGGCGGGCTCCCCTGCCGGGTCGTTCTCAGCTGCTTCATGGGCTCCTACCAGAACTACCACGTCATGGTGGGCGATACGCTCGTCAAGCTCGAGGAGCACAACCCGAAAAACAAGCGCATCTACCAGGTCGGCGAGAGCTGCTCGCTGGTCTTCGATCCCGAATCGGTCCACGTTCTGTAAGACCGAAATACAAAAAATGCCCCGATCCTTTCGGATCGGGGCATTTTCTATGCTTATTGGATCTGTATCTTCTTTTTCTCGGGCAGGCTCATCGGCTTCTCCTTCGGGAAGTCCAGCCTCAGCACGCCGTCCTCAAAGCTGGCCTTGACGTCCTCTTCCCTGACGTTCTCGCCGATGTAAAAGCTGCGGGTCATCGATCCGGTGTAGCGCTCCTGATGGACGATCCTGCCCTTCTTGTCCTTGTCATCAGCCTCCACGCCCTTGGCGGCGCTGACCGTCAGATAGCCGTTCTGCAGCTGCAGATCGATCTGATCCTTCTTGAAGCCCGGCAGGTCCACCAAAAGCTCATAGCCGTCGTCGTGTTCCTTCAGGTCGGTCTTCATCACACGGGCTGCGTTCTTGCCGTACAGCTTGTGATCCACGTCGGATTCCAGGCTCTGGAACGGGAAGTCCATCCAGTCATCAAACAAACTCTCTCCAAAAATACTCGGCAACATAAGTCATACCTCCTTAGCATACACGTCTTTTGTTACCTGAGCATCGGGATCGGAGGTCTATCTGTTTTGATCTCTGTTCCTCTGTTCGATGATTATTATAGCACTTGAATTAGCACTGTCAAGCGATGAGTGCTAATTTCTGTGAACCGGGCGTGAACAAACATGGCATAATTTGTAAAGCCTGCCGATCACGCAAAAATGCAGCCTGTCCCCTGTCGGGACAGGCTGCGTTTTCCTGTCTGTTCAGATCAGCATGCCGCGTTTTTTGGCCTCAAATCTCAGCTCGTCGCGGAAATTGGGGTGCGCGATGGCGATGAGCTGCCTGGCGCGGCTGGCCAGCGATTCGCCCCGCAAATGCGCCACGCCGTACTCGGTGACGATGTAGTCGACGTCGTTCTTGCTGGTGGTGACGATGGCGCCGGGGGTCAGCACGGGCTTGATCTTGTTGATCGTGTCGCCCTTGGCCGTGGAAGAGAAGGCGATGAAGCTCTTGCCGCCCTTCGACTGGCAGGCGCCGCGGACGTAGTCCACCTGGCCGCCGGTGCCGGACATGTGCTTCGTGCCGACGCTCTCGGCGCAGACCTGACCGAAGAGGTCGACCTCGAGCGCGGCGTTGATGGAGATCATGTTGTCGTTCCGGCAGATGACGGCTGGATCGTTGACGTAGTCGACGGGCAGGATGGCGATGCCGGGGTTGTCGTCGATGTAGTCGTAGATGCGCTGGGAGCCGTAGGCGAAGGTGGTGACGCTCTGGTAGCGGTGGATCTGCTTTTTGGAGTTGTTCACCGCGCCGCACTCGATCAGCTCCACCATCGAATCGGTGAACATCTCGGTGTGGATGCCGAGGTCGTGCTTGGTCTTCAGCGCCGCACCCACCGCGTCGGGGATCGCGCCGATGCCGAGCTGGATGCAGGCCCCGTCGGGGATGAGCTCGGCGATGTAGCCGCCGATGGTGGTGCTCAGCGCATCGGGCGCGGCCGTGGGCAGCACGGGCAGCGAATGGTCGTTTTCAATGATCGCGTCCACGCGGCTGATGTGCACCTGCGTGCCGCAGACGGCGCGCGGCAGCTCGCGGTTGACCTCGATGTAGACGCGGCCGGTCTTGTCCAGCATCGCCTCGGAATAGGAGCTGGTGCAGGAGAGGGAGAAATAGCCGTGCTTATCCATCGGGGACGCGGCGAGCACTACAGCGTCATAGTCCCAGGCGCGGCGGATGTGGCCGGGCATATCGCGGTAATAGCCGGGGATGAGGTCGGCAAAGCCCGCGTTGACGGCCTTGCGCGCCCCGCCGCCGGAGAACCAGGACATGCCGTTGAGCTTGCCGCTGAGGCTTTCATCCAGGTAAAAGGCGAAGGGATACACGTCCAGCAGGGTGTGCACCCACACGCCGCTGACTTCGTTTTTCGCGGCGCGCGCCGCCAGCGCCTCGGCAAAGCCGGGGGCCTGCGCGAGCGCGGCGTCCATGCCGATGGTCCAGCCGTTTTCGACGCGCGCGGCGAGCGAGGCCGCGTCGGTGAGCTTCTGTTGATACTGCGCGCTGAAATCCATAATGATTCTCCTTGTTTCTGATCCGGCCGCCCGGGGTCTCCGGGCGGCCTTTTTCTTTGTCAATTGCCTCGCAGAGTTTTTTCGCCGCAGCGAAAAAAGAGATCAAATCGTGTTTTCCGGGGACATGTGCCTCGGAAAACACTCTTTGCACCCTGCCAGTGTGCGAGCGCAGCGAGTGCGCGCAGCAGGGTGAAGCCCCTCAACGAAAAGCCCAGCGAAGCGGGTTTTCGTTGAAGACGTCAGTCCTTGCCGGCCAGTCTCTTGTACTTGGCGTAACGCTTGGCGGTGAAGGCCTCGGCCTCGGCGAAGAGGACTTCGGCGCGCTCGGGGAAGGTGCGGGTCAGGGAGGCGAAGCGGTTCTCGCCCATCATGAACTCGCGCAGCTTTCCGTTGGGCTCGGCGGAATCGAGCACGAAGGGGTTCTTGCCCTCGTCCTCAAGCTCCGGATTGTAGTGGAACAGGGGCCAGAAGCCGCATTCCACCGCCGCCTTTTCCTCTTCCATGGCCTTGGACATGCCCTTCGTAAGGCCGTGGTTGATGCAGGGCGTGTAGGCGATGACGATGGACGGACCGTGATAGGCGGCCGCTTCCTTGAGGCACTTGATGGCGTGCTCGGGGTTGGCGCCGAGGTTGATCTGCGCGACGTAGATGTAGCCGTAGTTGGAGAGGATCAGGCCCAGGTCCTTCTTCGGCGTGGACTTGCCGGCGGCGGCGAACTGCACGCTCGCGCCGATCGGGGTCGCCTTGGAGGCCTGTCCGCCGGTGTTGGCGTAGAGCTCGTTGTCCATGACCAGCACGTTCAGGTCGAGGCCCGTGGCCATCACGTGGTCGAGTCCGCCGTAGCCGATATCGTAGGCCCAGCCGTCGCCGCCGATCATCCAGACGGCCTTCTTGGTCAGGGTGTCCTCTCTGCTGCGGAGGTAGGTGATGTCGTCGCTCTGCTCGGCGGTCTCCGCGAGCGCCTCGCGCACCGCGTCGGACAGGGCCACGGTCTTTTCCTCATCGTCGCCCTCGTCGAGCCAGGCCTTCAGGGCCGCCTTGAGCTTCTCGTCGGCGCTCTGCTCCAGCACGGCGGCGGCGTGCAGCTTGGTCTGCTCGCGCATCTGCGCGGCGGAGAGGCTGATGCCCAGGGCAAACTCGGCGTTGTTTTCAAACAGGGAGTTGGAGAAGGCGGGGCCGAAGCCGCGCTTGTTGACGGTCTGCGGGAAGGTCGGGGCAAAGAAGCCGTAGGCCTGGGAGCAGCCGGTGGCGTTGGCGGCGTACATGCGGTCGCCGAAGAGCTGGGTCAGCAGCTTGATGTAGGGCGTCTCGCCGCAGCCGGGGCAGGCGCCGGAGAACTCGTACAGGGGCTGCTCGTACTGGCTGCCCTTGGCGGAGAAGCGGGTCATCGGGTTCTTCTTTTCGCTGAGCGTCAGGCAGTGATCCCAGTTTTTCTGCTCGGGCAGGGTCTTTTCGTCCAGCGGGACCATGGTCAGAGCCTTTTCCTTGGCCGGGCACACGCTCACGCAGCTGCCGCAGCCCTGGCAGTCCAGCACGCCCACCTGGATGCGGTAGCGCAGGCCCTCAAAGCCCTTGCCGAGCGCCTTCTTGGTGACGCAGCTTGCGGGCGCGGCGGCAGCCTCCTCCTCGGTGAAGAGGAAGGGACGGATCGCCGCGTGCGGGCACACCAGCGAGCAGCGGTTGCAGCCGATGCACTTGTCGGGATCCCACACGGGCACGTTGTCGGCCACGCCGCGCTTTTCATAGCGGGCCATGGCGACGGGCATCACGCCGTCGGCGTACTCGGTGAAGGTGCTGACGGGGATATCGTCGCCCTTGGCGCGGTTGATGGGCGCGAGCACCTTCTGCGCGTAGCTCGGCAGGCTCTCGTCCACGGTGACGGGCTCATCCTTCAGCTCCGCCCATTCGGCGGGGACCTCGATCTTGACGGCGTCCGTCAGGCCGCGCTCGATGGCGGTCAGGTTCATGTTGACGATCTTCTCGCCCTTGCGGGAGAAGGTCTTGACGGCGGCTTCCTTCATGTACTTTTCGGCCTCATCGACGGGGAGGACGCCGGAGAGCTTGAAGAAGGCGGCCTGCAGCACGGTGCTGGTGCGGTTGCCGAGGCCGATCTCCTCGGCGATGTCGGTGGCGTCGATGGTGTAGAAGTTCACCTTCCGCTCGGCCAGCAGCCGCTTGGCGCGGTTGGGGAGGTTGCGCACCAGCTCCTCGCCCTTCCAGCGGGTGTTCAGAAGGAAGATGCCGCCGGGCTTGACCTCATTGACGATGTCGTAGTTGTGCATGTAGCTCTGCTTGTGGCAGGCCACGAAGTCGGCCATCGTGACGTAGTAGGCCGAGAGGATCGGCTCGTGGCCGAAGCGCAGGTGGCTGCGCGTCAGGCCGCCGGACTTCTTCGCGTCATACTGGAAGTAGGACTGCACGTACTGGTCGGTGTTGTCGCCGATGATCTTGCAGGAGTTCTTGTTGGCGCCCACGGTGCCGTCGGAGCCGAGGCCCCAGAACTTGCAGGAGATGATCGACTTGCCGGAGGTGACGATGTTCTCGCCGACCGGCAGGGAGTGGAAGGTCACGTCGTCGTTGATGCCGACGGTGAAGTGGTTCTTCTTCTCGCCCTTCATGTTGTCGAACACGGCCTTGATCTGCGCAGGGGTCGTGTCCTTGGAGCTGAGGCCGTAGCGGCCGCCGAGCAGCTCGATGTCGAGGCCGGCCTCCTTGAGCGCCGCGCTCACGTCCTCGTACAGCGGCTCGCCCAGCGCGCCGGGCTCCTTGGTGCGGTCGAGGGCGCTGATGACTTTGCAGCTGGCCGGGATGGCGGCGGTAAAGTGCTTGAGGGAGAAGGGGCGGTACAGGCGGACCTGGATCAGGCCGACCTTTTCGCCGCGCTCGTTGAGGTAGGTGACGACCTCGCGGGCGGTCTCGCAGACGCTGCCCATGGCGACGATCACGCGCTCGGCGTCGGGCGCGCCGTAGTAGTTGAAGAGCTTGTAGTCGCGCCCGGTGAGGGCGGACATCTGGGCCATCACGCCCTCCATGACCGCCGGGAAGGCGTCATAGGTCGGGTTCGAGGCCTCGTGATGCTGGAAGAAGGTATCGTCGTTCTCGCCGCTGTTGCGGATGGTGGGGTGCTCGGGGTTGAGCGCGCGGTCACGGAACTTCTGCAGCTCGTCCCAGTCGAGCATCTTGCGCAGGTCCTCGTAATCGAGCACGTCGATCTTCTGGATCTCATGGCTGGTGCGGAAGCCGTCGAAGAAGTGCTGCACGGGCAGATGGCCCTTGATGGCGGCCAGATGCGCCACGGCGCCCAGATCCATGCATTCCTGCACGCTGGAGGACGCCAGCTGCGCCCAGCCGATCTGACGGCAGGCCATCACGTCCTGATGGTCGCCGAAAATAGACACGGTCGAGGTGGCCACGCTGCGGGCGGCCACATGCATCACGCCGGGAACCAGCAGGCCCGCGATGCGGTACATCGGCGGGATCATCAGCATCAGGCCCTGGGCGGACGTGTAGGTGGTGCCGAGCGCGCCGCCTTCCAGCGCGCCCTGCATGGCGGCGCAGGCGCCGGCTTCGGCCTGCATCTCCATGAGCTTGACAGGCATGCCGAACAGGTTCTTCTTGCCCCGGGCGGCCCACTCGTCGACGTGGTTGGCCATCGGGCTGGAGGGCGTGATTGGATAGATGGTTGCTACCTCGGTAAATGCATAGCTTGCGTAGGCGGCGGCTTCGTTGCCGTCCATGGATTTCTTTACCATGATAAAAACCTCCTGATTTTTGTTGCTTACTGTCTATATTCGGGCCGCGCGGGCTCTCGTCCGACGGCCTTCGGTGGAAATCGCCCACCCTTTATCATAATGTTTTTGCCCCCGGTTTGTCAACCTGTTTTTCCCAGTTTACAGCAGGCCCGCCAGGTTGAACCAGAGGATCAGCCCGGAGAAGACGATGGACACCGTGGAGCAGAGCTTGATGAGGATGTTGAGGCTCGGGCCGGCGGTGTCCTTGAGCGGATCGCCCACCGTGTCGCCCACAACGGCGGCCTTGTGCTGGGCGCTGCCCTTGCCGCCGTGATGCCCGGCCTCGATGTACTTCTTGGCGTTGTCCCAGGCGCCGCCGGCATTGGACATGAACACCGCCATCGCAAAGCCGGACACCGACACGCCGCCCAGCATGCCCACCACGCCGACCGGGCCGAGGACCAGGCCCGTCACGATCGGCACGGCGACGGCGATCAGCGCCGGGGCGATCATCTCATGCAGCGCGCCGCGCGTGCACAGAGCCACGCACCGGGCGTACTCGGGGTCTGCCTGGTAGTCCATGATGCCCTGGATCTCCTTGAACTGGCGGCGCACCTCCAGCACGATCGACTGCGCGGCCCGCTCCACGCCGTTCATCGTCAGCGACGAGAAGAGGAAGGTCAGGAGCGTGCCGATGAACATGCCCACCAGCATGAGGGGATTGGTCAGCGCGAGGTCGAGCACCTCTTCGGTTTTCGACTGCACGATGTCCACATAGCTCACCAGCAGAGCCAGCGCCGTCAGGGAAGCCGAGCCGATGGCGAAGCCCTTGCCGGTGGCGGCCGTGGTGTTGCCGAGGGAGTCGAGCGCGTCGGTGCGCTGCCGCACTTCCTCCGGCAGCTCCGCCATCTGCGCGATGCCGCCGGCGTTGTCCGCCACGGGGCCGTAGGCGTCGGTGGCGAGGGTGATGCCGAGGGTGGAGAGCATGCCGACGCCGGCGATGCCGATGCCGTAGAGGCCCTGCTCGAAGACGATGTGCCCGCCGGCCGCGTAAAAGCTCGTCAGCACCGCCGCCGCGACGATCAGGATCGAGACCATCGTGGAGCGCAGGCCGAGCGAGAGGCCGCCGATGATGATCGTGGCGCTGCCCGTTTCGCTCGCGGCCGCGAGCTCCTGCGTGGGCTTATAGGTGTCCGAGGTATAGTACTCGGTGAAATAGCCGATGGCGCAGCCGGCGACAAGGCCGCTGAGGATCGCGGCATAGATGCCCCAGTTGTGCAGCGTCAGCCAGGTCAGGGGCGCTGCCAGCAGGGCGGCCAGGATGGCCGCGGTGTAGGTGCCGGTGCGCAGACTCTTCAGCAGGGATTCCTGGCTGGCATTTTCCTTCGTGCGCACCAGGAAGGAGCCGATGATCGAGCAGATCACGCCGCAGACGGCCAGCAGCAGCGGCAGCAGCATGCCCGCATAGCCGTAGCCCGCGACGGCGCCGAGCGAGAAGGTCGCCAGGATCGAGCCGACGTAGCTCTCGTAGAGGTCGGCGCCCATGCCGGCCACGTCGCCGACATTGTCGCCCACGTTGTCGGCGATGGTGGCGGGATTGCGCGGGTCGTCCTCCGGGATGCCCGCCTCCACCTTGCCCACGAGGTCCGCGCCGACGTCGGCCGCCTTGGTGTAGATGCCGCCGCCCACGCGCGCGAACAGCGCCATGAAGCTGGCGCCCATGCCGTTCATGACCATAATGCTGCCGATGAGCTTCGGATCGCTGTAGCCCAGGACATAGCGCAGGATGAAAAACCACATCGTGATATCCAGCATGCCGAGCCCGACCACCGAAAAGCCCATGACGCTGCCCGAGGAAAAGGCGATGCGCAGGCCCTTGTCCAGGCTCTCGCTGGCGGCGTTGGCCGTGCGGGCGTTGGCGCTGGTGGCGATGCGCATCCCGACGAAGCCCGCCAGCATCGAGAAGATGCCGCCCGTCAGGAAGGCGAAGGGCGTCACCCGGAAGAGCATCGCGCCGTGCGAGCCGAAGGCCAGGGCCAGCAGCAGCACGAACACGACGGCGAAGACCTTGAACACCGTCGTATACTGATGCTTGAGATAGGCGTTGGCACCGGCGCGGATCGCCGCGGCGATCTTCTGCATCCGTTCATTCCCCTCCGGCACCGAGAGGACCCTCCGCCGCTGCAGCATCGCAAAGCCGATGCCGAGCGCCGCGCCGAGAAATCCGAGCAAAAACAGCTTTTCCATCAACACAGCCTCCTTGTCTTTTGTCTTGTTCCGATCCACGCGGGGACAGGCCCCGAAAAAAGCCAAATCTGCCCCTGTTAAAATCAGGAGCGGATCAAAAAAACAAGATATTCTGTTAGCAGCAATCGTCTGACAGGACGCACGCGGAAGGCCTCCCGGGACGGAGCAGGGATCCGGCGCAGCCGCCGTTCCCGCTCGTTTTCATTTTTAGCACAAGAATTATTATACAGGCCGGACGCCGTAAAATCAAGGTCCAAATGCAGGATCAATTAAAAAATTTTAATCATCTCTCCCCTGTTCGCCGTCCGGTAGAGGGAAAACGCGCCTCTCTCCCGGCGGGAGACGGCTCTCTCCCGCTCCCGGATCAGCCGCGTGCGCTCTACTTCCGCTCTCCCGGGCTGGACGGATGTCGAAATGGGGCGTATAATCCATATCATCCAAGCCAAGCAGACAGGAGTCTTTTCCATGGAGCAAAACAAGCGCGATCTGCGCTGGATGCGGCTGGATAACGCCGCGCTCATCTTTCCCGCCGCGCTGCGGCGGCACTGGAGCAACGCCTACCGCATCTCCTTTAGCTTTACCGACCCGGTCGATCCGGCGCTTTTGCAGCGGGCGCTGGACGCTGTCGCGCCGCGCTTTCCCTCGGTGATCGTGCGGCTGCGGCGCAGCGCCTTCTGGTATTATCTCGAGGAGCTGCCGCAGCCGCCCGCCGTGCAGGCCGACGCGAGCCGCCCGCTGCGCGGCATGACGATGGCTGACGTGCGCCGCTGCGCGATCCGGGTGCTGTATTACCGCAGCCGCATGGCGGTGGAATACTTCCACTCCGTCACCGACGGCACCGGCGCGATGGTCTTCGCCAAGACGCTCGCGGCCGAATATATCCGCCTGCGCTACGGCGCAGCGGTGCCCGCGACCTGCGGCGTGAAGGATCTTTCCGAGCCGCCGCGCGAGAGTGAGCTCGTCGACAGCTTCCGCGAGCACGCCGGGCCGGTCTCCGCGCCCCGGGACGACCGGAACGTCTACCGCCTGCGCGGTACGCCCGAGCCGGACCGCTTCCTGCACGTGACCCTCGGCATCCTCGACAGCGAGGAGCTGCACAAGCGCGCCAAGGCCGCGGGCGTCACGGTGACGGCCTGGCTCTGCGCGCTGCTGATCCGGTCCGTTCTGCGCGTGCAGGCCGCCGAACAGCCCCGGCGGGAGCGGCAGAAGCCCGTGCGCGTGCAGATTCCGGTCAACCTGCGCCGCCTCTTCGGCGGAGAGACGATGCGCAATTTCGTCGCCGTGGCCAACATCGGCGTCGATCCGCGCCTCGGGGACTACGAATTCGAGGAGCTGGTGCAGATCGTGCACCACCAGATGCAGCTGGCCATCACGCCGAAGAACATGGCCGCCATCTTCACGCCCAACGTCCGGGACGAGCGCAATCCCTTTCTCAAGATCGTCCCGCTGGGGCTGAAAAATCTGGTGATGCGCATGGTCTTCGACACGGTGGGAGAGAACGTCTCCACCCTGTCGCTGTCCAATCTCGGCCGGGTAGAGCTGCCGGAGGCGATGGCGCCTTATGTCGAGCGCGTGGAATTCGTGCTCGGCCCGCAGGCCAGCTCCCCCTACAACGCCAGCTGCACGAGCTGGCGGGGAAAGACGTATTTCAACATCGTCCGCAACAGCGTCGAGCCCGCCCTCGAGCGCGAGTTTTTCACCGCGCTTGTGAAAATGGGCCTGCACGTCAAAATCGAAACCAACGATGAGTGAGGGATTGTCATGTACTGTGTTCAATGCGGCGTAGAGCTGCAGAAAGGTGTGGAAAAATGCCCGCTGTGCGGGCTGCGCGTCTACCATCCGGATCTGCGCGAGCAGCCGGAGGCGCTCCCCTATCCCCGGCGGGCCGAGGAGGAAACGGTCAGCCACGGCGGGCTGCTGTTCATCGTGAGCGTGCTGTTTATCATCCCGCTGCTCGTGTGCCTGCTGGTGGACGAGCACCTCAACGGCCGGATCGGCTGGAGCGGCGTGGTGGCCTTCAGTCTGCTGGCCGCCTATCTGATCATCTGCCTGCCGCTGTGGTTTCGGCGCCCCAATCCCGTCATCTTCTTCCCGATCGACGTGCTGGCGGCGCTCGGCCTGTGCCTGTATCTGTGCCTGGCCGGCGGCGGCCGCTGGTTCCTCCCCTTCGCCTTCCCGGTCGGCGGCGCCGTGCTGCTGATCGTCGAGGCGGTGATCGTGCTGCTGCGCTATGCCGTCGGCGAGCAGCGGCACCGCGCGCTGTTTGTGATCGGCGGCGCGGTCATCGCGGTCGGCGGCCTGTGCGTGCTGATCGAATTTCTGCTGAAGGTGAGCTTCGGCATCGCGATGCGCTGGTGGTCGCTCTACCCGCTCACGGTGCTCACACTGCTCGGCCTTGCGCTGATCGTCATCGGCGCCTGCCGCCCGCTGCGCGAGTCGCTGCACAAAAAGTTCTTCATCTGAAATGGAAAAACCCGGGGCTGTGAACGGATCACAGCCCCGGGTTTTATATGAAATTTCAGTCCTTCTTCCTGGAAAGGAGCCGAAGCAGGCGTAGGAAGAGGTTGGCGATGTCGAGATAGATGTCCAGCGCGCAGTCCACGGCGTTGTCCAGCGTTTTGGCAAACTGCTGCGAGCGGTGCAGATCATAGCCGATGTAAAGGGAGAAGAGCCCCGCGGCGATCCAGTCCGTCACGCTCTGATTCACGCGGAACACGAGCAGCAGCAGCTCGCAGACGACCAGGCCGATCAGCGTGCCGAACAGCGCGCCGCCGAGCCTGTCGAACAGTTCGGGGAAGGCCAGGGCCGCCCCGCCCATGCCGGCCGTGATCAGCAGCGTATACAGGAAGGCGTCGGCCACGACGCGGGAGCCGATCCCGCCGTAGGCCGCGACCATCGTGGAGATCGTCAGACCGAAGGGGATCACGACCAGGTTATAGCCCAGGAAGCTGACGAGCGGCTTGCGCGACTTGCCCGCGATCAGGGTGCCGGCGATCGCGCAGACCAGGTAGCCGATGAAAAAGACGATGGGGTCGACATAGCGATACACGTCCCCGACCGTGAAGCACAGCAGCACGTTGATAATCAATCCCCAGAGCAGCACGCCCAGCATCACGCCGTTGTAGGCCCGCGCGCCGATGAGCTGATCGGCTTCATAAACCGCCTCCAGCCGCGCTCTCCGCGCCGCCTGCCCGAGCAGCAGCCCGGTGTTGGCGGCCAGCTGCGCGTTCTCCTGCCGCGTCCGCGTTCCGGACGCGAGCGGCTTGCCGCAGTCCATGCAGTATTTGGATCCTTCTTCGTTTTCATAGCCGCAATACGGGCAGCGTACCATGAGCGATCCCTCCCTCGTTGTGATAATGATCATCGGAAAGCGAAATCAATCGATGGTACGATTGATTTCGCTGCCAAACGACAAGTTTGGCAGCGAATGATTCTTTGAATCATTCGCCCGATGCTCATTGCAATGAGTATATGGCAAAACAGCCTGGCTGTTTTGCTGCGCAGCAAAGCTGCGCGGCGAAAAGCTTTTTGGCTTTTCGCCATCCTATAATCATTATCGCCAACAGTTTAGCACGGATCGTTCCGCGCCGCAAGCGAAAAGCGCCGATTCCCTCCTGTCCTGACGATTCCGGTTTACAAAGCGCTTTCCTTATGATATGATAACAAGCAGGAATATTCGGCGCGGCAAACGCGCCGGATCACACGGAAAAAATTACAAAACTGAAAAGGAGGAGCCATCGATGACAAAACGGTCGGTCAGCTTTCTGACCAAATTCCTGGCGATCGTGATGATCGTCTGCATGCTGCTGGGCGGCGCCGTCGCCTATGCGGCGACGACCCGCACCTTCACCACGGCGCCGGAGATCTATCAGCTCGTGCGCGACGGCTACAACGGCGGCGAAAAAGGCCCCATCAGCGTCGTCAAGGGCACGCTGAAAAGCGGCTGGAGCAGCAAGACTGTCTATCTGGTGACCCTGTCCGGCACGGAGCTGGTGTTCAACCAGTCCACCGAAGCGATCACGGATCTCCTGTCCGGCTTCAATCTCCAGAGCCCCTACTACCACAATGTGGTCAGCGTGATCACGCAGAACATCCCGCGCGGCTCGAACCTCATCCTCGCCGGCCACAGCCTCGGCGGCATGATCGCCCAGCAGGTCTCGGCCGATCCCTCGGTCAAGGCCGGATACAACATCCTCAACGTCGTCTGCTTCGGCTCGCCGCTGCTGGCCGCCGGCTTCCGGGAGGGCACGATCCGCCGCCTGGGCGACGTATCCGACCCGGTGCCCTACCTCTCCGGCAACCTCTTCGTCACGCCGCTGCGCGCCGTTCTGGGCCTCAACCGCGAGGACGGCCACTACTACCTCACGCCGATCACCGCGCACAATTCGTCCTACGGCCGCGCCGATCTCTGGGGCAGGTATGACGTGCTCGGCAACAAGTACGGCAGCGCCAAGCTCACGCTCGACCTTGACTCCCGCGTCTTCTTCCAGAACCCCTTCATCGACTGGTAAGGTGGACACAACAGAACAGAAAAAGCCCGGAAAACCATGGTTTTCCGGGCTTTTTGATGCACTTGGAGTCTCGATCAGCGCTTGCTGAACTGCGGAGCTCTACGAGCCGCTTTGAGACCGTACTTCTTACGCTCTTTCATGCGCGGGTCGCGGGTCAGCAGACCGGCGGCCTTCAGGATGGCGCGGTTGCCCTCGTCGACGAGGAGCAGGGCGCGGGCGATGCCGTGGCGGATGGCGCCGGCCTGGCCGGACACGCCGCCGCCGGCGACGGTGGCCTCGATGTCGACTTTGCCGAGGGTGCTGGTGGCGACCAGGGGCTGACGGACGATGAGCTTCAGGGTATCGAGACCGAAGTAATCGTCGATGTCACGGCCGTTGATGGTGATGACGCCGGTGCCGTTCGGAATCAGGTGAACGCGGGCGACGGAGGACTTCCGGCGGCCGGTACCGTACATATAGGGCTTCTTGGTCTTGTAGGTTGCCATAGTGTGTTACCTCCTTCTCAGCGATCCCAGACTTCGGGCTTCTGGGCGGCGTGGTCGTGCTCGGCACCGGCGAAGATGCGCAGGCGCTTGAGCTGCCACTGAGCGATGGTGTTCTTCTGCAGCATGCCGCGGACAGCCAGGCGCATGGCCAGCTCGGGCTTCTTCTGCATCAGGGTCTTGTACTGGGTCTCCTTCAGGCCGCCGGGGTAACCGGAGTGGGTACGGTAGTACTTCTGCTCCAGCTTCTTGCCGGTGAGGACGGCGTCCTTGGCGTTGATGATGATGACGTAATCGCCGCAGTCAACGTGAGGAGTGTAATCGGTTTTCAGCTTGCCGCGCAGCAGATCGGCGGCGAGCGCAGCGGTCTTGCCCATGGGCTTGCCGGCTGCGTCAAGGACGTACCACTTGCGGGCAACGGTCTCCTTGGTGAGCATGGTGGTGGACATATCAGCTTTGCCTCCATATAATGTGAAATGTTTTGACAATCGTAGCTTCGGCGGTTAAAATAGACCCAAATCGGGCCGCTTCCGCCGAACGCGCTTTATTTTTATACCACAGGAGGCAAGGCCTGTCAACGGATTTTTTGAAAGAATTTAATTCTGATTTTCAAATCTCTCAAAATCTCTCGAATTCTTCCGAATCCTCTTTAATCCTGATTTTGATTTTTTGTTTTTTTCGGAGAAAAGCATGAACGACATCCTCAACGATTTTACCGGCACGGTGCGCCGCGCCGTGGACGATTACCGCATGATCGAGGCGGGCGACCGTGTGGCGGTCGGCGTCTCGGGCGGAAAGGACAGCCTGGTGCTGCTGCTGGCGCTCAAGCATCTGAAAAGCTACTACCCCAAGCCCTTCGAGCTGGAGGCCGTGACGATCGAACTCGGCTTCGAGGGCATGGACTTCACGCCGGTGGCGGCGCTGTGCGAAGCGGAGGGCATCCCCTACACCTGCCGCAAGACCGACATCAAGGAGGTCGTGTTCGACGTGCGTCAGGAGGAAAACCCCTGCTCCCTCTGCGCGAAGATGCGCCGCGGCGCGCTCAACGGCATTTTGAAGGAGCGCGGGCTCAACAAGCTCGCCCTCGGCCACCACTTTGACGACGCGGTGGAGACCTTTCTGATGAGCCTGCTGCTGGAGGGGCGGCTGAGCTGCTTCCAGCCCGTGACCTTCCTCGACCGCAGCGGCATCACGCAGATCCGCCCCCTCGTCTACGCGGGGGAGCAGAAGATCCGGAACCTCGCCGAAAAGCTCGATCTCCCGGTCGTGGAAAACCCCTGCCCGATGGACAAGACCAGCAAGCGCTATGAGATCAAGCAGCTGCTCGCGGCGCTGAGCGCGGACTATCCCGACATGAAGAGCAAGATCTTCGGCGCCATGCAGCGCCTGCCCCTCAAGGGCTGGGCCGTGGAGAAATGATGCTCCTGATCACAACTCGCAGATTATACATCGCTTATGACAAAACAACTGGATGAAAGGATGGCATGAAATAATGGCTGATAAGAAGCTTATCAATCTTAAGGGGCTGGCGAGCGGGCTGTCTGAAAAAGCGAAGTCCGGATTTGAAACAGCGAAGGAAAATGTTGCAAAGGCCAGAGAAACGGTCTCCGCTTCTGCTGATTCCCTGATACGCTCCCTTGATCAGACCGGCGACGGGAAATTTGATTTGGAGGATATTGCAGAGCTCAAGCGCCAATTACAGGAGAAGCAGCGGCAGGAAAAATTGAGTCGAGATCTTGACGCGCTTAACCCGATCTTCCCTCAAAACCTGTCTGACGGGGTTTTTCTTCTGTCTAAAATGATTCGACTTGCCGAAATCGACAAAAAACACGCATCCAATATCATCTGCGAAGGATCTATCGGGCATGAAACCTTAGCAAAGGATCTTCGTATCGTCACCGTCTATCTCGATAAGGTAAATGAATGGGGCTTGTCATTCTATCCTGACAACAACCAGGAGTTCTACTATATGAATCCTGTCAATCCCCAGCAATACATTGCCATCGACTACTTCTTTGATTACCTGCGGCAGGCGCGAGTCGGTGAATTGCAGAGGATCGCTCAGGATCTGGGTGCAAGTTATTTTAAGGTAACGATCAAAGAGCAAAAGAAGACGCTTCATAAAAAATCTGAATCGGCGCTCCTTTCTGGGAAAGCCGCAGCGGGCAATGCAAAGGCGCAGGGATCTTACTCTTCTGCCGCTGATGAATTGTCCGCCGGAGAGATCGCCGCTGAAACTTCTTTTGAGGGGCATGCTCCGATCCGCCCGCAGCTTGTCTTCTTCAAGAACGAGCCGCAAATCAAGGCTTTGGTCGAAATGCGCTTGGAAAACAAGGAAAACGCCATCACCGAACAACATCTCTTTTTGAAATGTACCCACTCTTCCGGCATCACGGAAAAAGTCGCCGCCAACCTTGACGCTGCTTTCAGTGCAATGAAGTGCGCCGGAAACACCTCTTTTTCAAGCGAAGCACAAAACGAGGTGCGGCAGGTATTTGAATACGATATCAAATTCTGATTCCCGCCCCCGCAACTCAACCGCCGCGCGAGTCGACTCCCGCGGCGGTCGCTGGTTTTTCGCGTTTCGGTCTGTTATGCTTTGGCCATGACAGACAAAGGAGGTCAATCACATGGAAATGGGAAAAGAGATCCGCCGGCTGCGCAATGACCGCGGCCTGACGCAGGAGGCCCTGGCCGCCGCGCTGAACGTGACCGCGCAGACCGTCAGCAAGTGGGAATGCGGCAACAGCATCCCCGACGTGCAGCTGCTGCCGGAGATCGCCGTGTATTTCGGCGTCAGCATCGACCAGCTCTTCGCCATGAGCCCGGAGCAGCAGATGGAGCGCATCGAAAACCACATCTACGCCCGCGGCCTGTTCAGCGAGGCCGAGGAGCGGCAGCTTGTACAGCAGCTCACGGCCTTTGCCGAAAAGCCGGACTATGAGGGCCGGGCCAAGACCCTGCTGGCAAAGCTCTACAACAACCAGGCCGAGCAGTACCGGATGCTGGCCGTAGCAGTCGGCAAAGAGGCTGTGGAGAAGGCCGGCGATCCCGACGCGATCAGCGAGCTTGCCAACGCCTGGGGCAGCTATATCCCCGACTGGTGCGTGCGCAACCACCACGCCCTGATCGCCTGGTTCAGCGACTACTGCCGCCGCCATCCCGACAACCGCAGCGCCGTCATGTGGCTGCTGGATAATCTGATCGCCGACCGCCGGCTCGCCGAGGCGCGGGACTGGCTGGAGAAGCTGGCGCGCATCGACAAGAGCTTTCGCGTGCCGATGTACCGCTACCAGATCGCCCTGGCGGCGGGAGACGCGGCCGAGGTCGAACAGCAGCTTCAGGCGCTGGAATCCCTGGCCGAGAGCGAGTGGTGCTGCGCCACGACCCTGGGCGACATCTACACCCAGCGCCAGGAGTATGACAAGGCCGTCGAATGGTACCGCAAAGGCCAGGCGCTGCAGCCCTCGCCGAAATTCACCGACAGTGCCATGAGCATCGCCCACATCTGCGAGATCCGCGGCGACAAAGCCGGCGCGATCGCGGCCTACCGCGAGGTACTGCGCCTGATGCGCGAGGAATGGGGCATCGTCAGCGGTGAGGAGCGCGAGGACATCGAGCGCGCCATCCGCGCCCTGCAATAAAACCGGCCTCTCCGGATGCCCGCTCTTCCATTCCGAATTCCGAATTCCGAATTCCGAATTATTTTTGTAGGGGCCGACGCCCTCGGCGGCCCGCCCCGCGGCAAAAAATCGGCGTGACCGAAACGGTCACGCCGATCCTTATTTATCTGCCCGCCGCGGAACTCAGCCGATCCCGCGCTCGCGCAGGATGCCGCTGATCCAGCGCTGCTGCGCCTCGCTCATCTGCGCGTACATGGGCGAGGATTTGATCTTCGCATAGGCCTTCTCCGGCTTCTCGCTGCCCCGCAGCGCGGAGGCCCAGGAGGCCAGCAGCTGGAAGGGCACGCCGGGCTTCGGAGCCGCCCCGCTCCCGCCGCCGCTGCTGTTTTGATCGATATAGGCCTCGTACTGTCCCTCGGTCCAGCCGAGGGCCTCCAGCTGCTCCGGCGTGAGCGCGAGGCCCGCCTCCAGCAGCATCTTCGCCGCGGCGGCGAGCCGGCTTCGCTCGGCCTGCCGTGCGGCAAAGGTCGGCGTCCCGTCCGGCATCAGGCCCGACAGCTGCGCCAGATTCAGCTCCGTCTCGATGCCGAAGCGCTTCATCTTCCAGGCGTATTCCGCCTCCCAGCGGGCCAGCTCCGTATTGAACTGCGCGACGGACAGATTTTTCTCCTTCGCCCAGCGCTCCAGCTCCATCAGCTCCGACAGCTGCTTCTGCGTCAGCTCCAGGATCTTGTCCGCCTTGCGGAATTCGCCCTGCCGGCGCAGATCCTCGATCTGCCGCGCCGTCTCGGCGGCCAGGCGCTGCTGCTCCAGCCCGACCTGGCGGCGGTTGACGGCGGCGGTGTTCTGGATGGAGGCGACCTGCGCCTGGCCGATGCCGCCGCGGTCGCCGCGCATCTCGGCATAGAGCGCCTGGTTGTCCAGCGCCTGCCGTTCGTCGATCGCGATCTGATCGCGCAGGCTCTGAAAGCCGGGCTGCGCGTCCTCCTCGGCGCGCCGCAGTGCCTCCACGCCCTGCTCCACCTCGTTGTCGATCCGCTGCTCGGCCTGCTCGCGCGCGGCCGCGCCCTGTTCGGCCAGAAGCCTGCGCTCCTCGTCGATATCCACGTCCGGCACGGGGTCGATGTCCGGCTTGTCCGCCGGCGCGCTCTCCTGCGTCACGCGCACGGTTGCGCTGCCCGAAGCGCTCTGCTTCTCCTTCTGTTTCTCATCCTTCGCCATGGCGTCCTCCTTTGAAAAGAGCCCAACATATCGGGCTCTTTTTTATCTTTCGTCCTTTGCGGCGGCGGCCGCGTCCGTCAGTCCCTCGGCCAGCAGATAACCCAGTACCGCCGCGCCCTGCAGAATGACGCCGGCGACGGTATTCGCCGCAGTTTCCGCGCCGCCGAAGGCGACGATCAGGCCGCTGACAAAGGCCGCGACGGCCAGCCACAGCTTGCGGCTCGTCAGTTTTCTCTTCCAGTTGTGCATATGCTCTCCTTTCATGCGCCGAACAGCATCTTCACCAGCACACCCACCAGCGCCGTGCCGATCACGCCCACGCCCCAGAGGATGGCGGACAGCTTCGTATTGATCACCGCGAACTCCGTGTCCTTCCTGGCCATCCGCTCCTCCAGCGCATGCACCCGCTCGCTCAGGGCCTGCAGCTCGTTCATCCGCTCACCCCCAGCAGCTTTCTCCAGCTCATGGGGCCGCACACGCCGTCCGCCTCCAGGCCGTTTTCCGCCTGATAGCGCCGCAGCGCCGCCTCTGTGGCGGGGCCGAAGTCCCCGTCCGCGCCGTCCGGGCCGCAGTCAAAGCCGTCGGCGATCAGCACCGCCTGCATGGCCTTCACGCTCTCCCCGCGGCTGCCGCGCCGCAGCATCGGCAGCACGATGCCGTCCGCGCTCCCCTTGCCTTCCCCTTGAGGGGAAGGTGGCGCGGCAGCGCCGGATGAGGTGTTCGTTTCCCCGCCCATATAGCGCAGCACGTGATCCCAGGGGTAGTTGTAATAGCTGCTCACGCAGATCTCGCGGCTGTTCTGGTCGCCGGTCTGGCCGCCGGTCGCACCGCCGTGCTCGTTGCTGCCGGCCTTGACACACTGTCCGTCGCCGACGTACAGCTCGGCGTGATGCGCGGTGTTGAGCAGCACGTCGCCCTTGCGCAGACCCTTGCCGGTCGCCAGATTGACCTGTTTGGTCACGTCGCGGAAGCCGCAGCGCAGGAAGGCGGGCAGCATATTGCCCGTATAGCTCGCGCCGGATGCCCTCACCGGCACGCCCGCCTGCTGCCAGGCGGTGATGATGAAGCTGGAGCAGTCGTAATCCGGCCCCCAGCGTTTTTCCTGGTCGTAGCCGTGCCGGGCGTCCCGCGCCATGGCGAGCGCCCAGTCCACCGCCTTATTGATCGTTTCCTGTCTCGTCATAGGCGTCTCCCTTCCGTTCTGCAATCCCTGCTCCATCATATTCCGGCCTCGCTGATCCTGTCGCCGCGATCGAGAAAGATCCGCACCGGCACGATCGCGCTGCCGGTATCCAGCAGCAGCCGGTATCGCCGGACCGCGCTGCCGGTATCCAGGCGCAGGATGCCCAGGCGGCGGGCTGTGGCGGCGACCGCGACCGCGCCGCTCACCGTGTGCGTGCCTCCGCTCGGGAAGCTCGCGCCGTTGAGCGTGTGCGTCAGCAGCTCATAGCCTGCCTGCGCCGCGAAGCGGACCGTCAGCGTGTCGCCGTGCGTGATGACGGCGCCGTCAGGGAGCGCCGTTCCGTCTCGCAGCACCATGACCGTGCTGCCCGCCCCGGCGCTGACGGTCAGCGTGTAGGTCTTGCGGACCGCCGTCGCGGCGACCGTGACCGCGCCGGTCACGGTATGCGTGCCGCCGCTCGAAAAGCTTGCGCCGTTGAGCGTATGTGTCAGCAGCGTATAACCGCTCTGCGCCGCGAAATTCACCGTCAGCCGGTCGCCGTAGCTCAGCACCGCGCCGTTAGAGAGCGCCGTCCCGTTTCGCAGCACCGTGACCGTGCTGCCCGTCCCGGCGCTGATCGACAGGCTGAACGTTCTCGTCTCATCCAGCGCCTGCGAGCCGCTCAGGCCGTAGAAGGTCATGAAATAGCTTTCGCTGTAGTACAGCCTCGCCGTCACGCTGAAGGCCGCCGTCGCCCTGCCGTCGGCGGCGTGATCCACGGTCGCCGTCCAGCGGCAGGTCTGGCCGCTCGTTCCGTCGGTCAGATCGTGCCAAGCGCTGTCAGCGGCGAAGTCGACATAGTAATCGAAGGATGCGCTCCCGCCGCCGCTGAAGAGCGTGCTGCCGTTGAGCTCGACGAGTGCGTTGTTGAGCAGCTGGAAGCGGCCGGCGTATCTGGGCGCGCGGGCCTGCATCGTGACCGTCAGCGTGCTGCGGTTGGCGGCCGCGTGATAGCTTGTCTCCAGCTTCAGCCGCAGCTGGGCGACGGAGCCGAGCGTCCCGTTGTCGTTCCAGCCCGCCTCGCCCGGCACATAGTAGATCGCCATTGTCCCGCTCCTCTCATTCCGCCGCGACCAGGAAGATCCTGCCCGCAACGCCCGGACTCGGCAGCTGCGCCTCCGAGGCGAAGATATGCACGCCCTGTGTCAGACGGATCGCGCCGGCGGGCGCAAGGCCCGCGGAAAAGTTATCCAGATAGCCCGCGGGGGCCAGGCCCTCGCCCTCCAGCGTCCAGGTATTGGCGTCCCATTTCTTCAGGCGCAGCGTGCTGTAGCGCGCGCCGATCGCCCGGGACGCGCCGGGTGCACAGATCGTCACGCCCTCCGCCGCTGCGATCGTCACGCCGCCGCTTCCCGCGCGAAAGACCGTGATCTCCGTGCCGACCGGGAAGGCGGCGTCGGAGTTTTTCGGCACGGTGAGAACGATCGCGCTGTCGCTCGCACAGCTGAGCAGCTTCCCCTCGTCGCTCAGCTGCAGCTCCCGCGAGCCGCTGACGCCGACGCGTTCCAGGCTGAGCTGCGAGGCTCTGACCTTGCCGCCCTCCAGGTCGGCCTTGCCGTCGAGCAGTCCCCCGGCAAGCTTTGCCGCGCTGACGGCGCCGTCGGCCAGTTTTCCCGCCGTGACCGCCCCGTCGGCGAGCTTCGCTTCGCTCACGGCGGCCGCCGCGATTTTTTCCTCCGTCACCGCGCCGTGAGCGAGCTTTGCGCTCGTGACCGCGAGCTCCGCCAGCTTGGCGCCCGTGACCGCGAGCTCCGCCAGCTTCTCCGTGGTCACCGAGGCGTTGGGCAGCTGGCCGATGGCCGCGCCGCTGATCTGCGCCTGCAGCAGCTCCAGGGCATTCTGCAGCGTGGACGCGTCGATCTCCGCTGTCGGTGCGAAGGGCAGGTTTTCGGCCTTCAGCTCGCCCACCAGGCGGTTGAGCGCGTCGCGCACCTCGTCGAAGAGGCACTGCATATCGTCGCGCACGCGCTCCTCGTTCTCCTCATAGCTGGGGAAATCCTGCGCGCTGCGCCAGCTTTTGCTGTATTCAAAAGTACTCAGAGCCATTATCTCTGCCTCCCTTGGTAATTATAGAACACCTGCGCCGACACGACCGACAGATCCTGCCCGACCCGGTCGTTCGACAGGCGCATCGCAAAGTGCCTCACGCCCCGGCAGCGGCAGCTGCGCCGGAAGACCGAGGCAAAGCCGCGCCCGCGCAGCGAGCGGAACGACAGATTCCGCGGCGAGAGCATCCAGCTCCAGGCGCGCAGCTCGCTGCGGTCTTCGCGCCGTTCGTGGTCGGTGAGATAGCTCAGCGAGGCGGTGGCGTTGGTATCCGAGCGCATCACCAGCACCACGGAATTGACGTTTTTCAGCCGGTCGTAGCCGCCGAAGTGCTCGGTCGCAAAGCGATACACCTTCTCGATGGCGCGCCCGTAATCGGCGTAGACCCGCTCGAAGGCGCTCAGCCGCCCCTTTTCATCCAGGTGGCAGACCCGCTCGCCGTCCACGGCGAAGGCACGGGCGCCGATCTCCGTCCAGTAAAACCAGGCGGGATCCCCCGGCTCCGACAGCTCATAGTCCCAGACCCAGGCATGGCCGGAGGCTGCGAGCAGATAGCGGTGTCCGTCGTCACAGGCGCAGGCGGGGCCCTCCTTCAGATCCTCCAGCAGCCCCTTCACCGCTCCGCCGCCGTTGATCTTGCGGGAGATGCAGACGACGTTGTTCTCATAGGCCGCGCTCGTGTCGCGCAGGCGCAGCACGCCGTGGCGGCTGTGCGCCCAGACGAGATTGTTCTCCACCAGGCACAGCGTCCCCGGCTTGTCGCAGCCGAGCTCGCTGTTGATGGGCACAAAGGGCATGTCCAGCGTCGCGCGCCCGTCGAGCTTCGTCTCGGAAACCGCCGTGCGGCCGATCGAGTGCTCCTTCAGCACGATCAGATAGCTCTGCTGCTTGCCGAAGGCCGTGATCGGATCGCTGCTGTCGCCGGCCAACTGATATTGCGGCATCGGGAAATAGCCCGGGTCCATCGCAATGTGGCTGCCGTTCCAGAAATAAGCGTTGGGCTGGGCCTCGCTCCCGGCCAGCACCACGCACAGCGCGCCGGTGCCGCCGCAGACAGCCGCGCAGCGGCAGTCCATCACGCTGGCATAGGCCTCCGGGTTTGCCTTGGCATAGGTGATGCGCACCGTGTTGTTCGCCGCAGGCGTCGTGACCGGCGGCGCGCTTTGAAAAGTCACGGTCCCTGCCGCAGTGTCCACGGTGTAGGCGCTGCTGTCCAGCTCCGCGCCGTCGACCGTCACCTTCGTCACGGCGTCGATCCCGCCCACCGGCAGATGATAGACCTTCGCGCCGCTTTTTGCGTTGAACCAGACGGTCTTTTCCGCGCTTAGGCGGTTTTCCGGCTGGTAGAGATCGCCCGCGCCGCTGTCTGGATCGGCGTTGATGAGCGTCACCGGCGTATAGGCCGCCACCGCCTCCGCCTGCAGCGCGTCCGTCTGCGCGTCTAAGGCGATGCGGATATACGCGCCGCGGGTCTTATAGTAAAGCGCCTCGTTGTAGCGGAAGAAGCAGCCGGCGCTGCGCGGCAGGTTTTCGAGCAGCAGCTCCGTCGTCTTCTCCCGCAGATGCCGGGCGTAGAGCTTATCGCCCGCGTGAAAGACCAGGCGTTCGTGGAAGGGCCTGTCCGCCATCGCCCATGCGCTGCCGCGCTCGGCCTCGTCCAGCCAGACCTGCCCGTCGCGGCAGTTGAGCGCGCCGTCGCGCCACATCAGGTTTTTCATTTCCGGGCTCTCGCTGCGCCGGAGACGGTAATCCAGCTCCCAGAGGTTCAGTCCGCCGGAGAGCCGCTCAAAGTTCAGCCTGCGCTCTGCCTTGGCCGCCGGCAGGGCCATGGAATTTCCTCTCTCCATCGCCTTCCCTCACCACAGCTCGCCGCAGTCGAAGCCCGCGTAAGCGTCGCGCACCCGGCTGCACTCGGTAAACACGGCCTCGCCCAGGCGGCGCAGGCGGCTTTCCCACTCGTTGTGGAGCGCAGCGTAGCGGAAGGCGTCGTCATACATCACCAGCTGCCCCGCCACGAAGTAGGGGATGGCCGTGTGGGTCTCGGGGCTGTTATCGAGCGGTGTGTCGTCGTCCGGCTCATTGCCCACCGAGGCCGGATAGCGCCAGTATTCGGCCCAGAGCTCCGGTCTGTCGCCCGGCAGCAGCAGCTGACGGCCCAGCAGCCGGTAGTCGTGCCAGCGCCCCTCGCCGTCCGCGCGCAGCAGCCCCCCGTTCATCAGCCGCCAGCAGTCCGCCGGCAGCGTATAGAGCGTGCCGCCGCCCGCGCCGAGCTGTTCCAGCTTGTCCAGGCACACGGCCGCGGGGATCTTTTTCACGGTCGTTGCGATCTGCATCACGGCGTCGTCCACCAGCGAGGGCATGGCCAGCACCAGATCGGCCTGGTCGTTATAGCTCAGCGGGACCTCGCTGCCTGCGATCGTGCTGGCGTTGAGCAGCCGCAGCGCGGCCCGCTTGACCTGTCCGTAGGTCATTGCATGTCACCTCCATCAAAATCCCACCCGCCGCTCCCGCATGGTTTCGCCCGCTTAGCCGATGTTCAGCACGGTGGTGCCGACGGCGATGGGCTTGTTGGCCGCGTCAAGCTCGGCCACACGCAGGAACTTCATGCCGGCGGCGGGCGTCAGCTCCGCGCTCTCGCCCGTCAGCTCCGTCCAGGCGCTGCCGCTCACGGCCGTGCCGTAGGTCACGGCGGGCAGGGCGGCCGCGGTGGCGGCCATCGCGTAGACGCGCTTGGCGCCCTCCAGCGCGCCGTTGACGAAGAGCAGGCTCTTGCCGGGCGCGCTCGCGGAAGTGATCACGCTCAGGCTCTTCATGCCCGCCTGGCCGCCGTGCACATAGACGGCGTTGATCTTCTCGTTGAGCACGAAGCAGTCGTAGATGAAGCGGCCCTCGACCAGATAACCGGAGATGCCGGGAGGGTTGTCGTGGATCTTGTACTCCTCCAGCTGCTGGGGCGCTGCGGCGGCCACGGCGTGGGTGATGATGAAGGCCGTGCCGGCGGGCAGGTGGTTGGAGGGCACCTTGACGATGCGGCAGCCGTCCACCTCGCCGATCACGCCGCGCGCGAGCATATCCTGGGACGCGTCGCCGTACTTGACGAAGGCGGCGTCCTGCTTGAGAAGATTGGCGTAGCGGTAGCTGCAGAAGGCCACGCGGCCCTTGCAGGGCACGTTGTTGTCGCCCAGCTTCTCCATGCCGGCGAGGAAGGCGGCATAGGCGTTGGTCTTGTCGATGGCGCTGTCGGCGTAGTTGCCGGCGGCCATGGCGCTGTCGGCCAGGGTCTTGAACACGTAGGTGTCGAACTCGGGCACGACCACCTCGCGGATCTGGCGCGCCAGGGCGCGGCCGGCGTCGGACACCATCTCGGACTGGAGCTTGTCGCCCTTGTCGATGATGAAGGTGAAGCTGCGGTCGCGCGTGACCTCCAGATTCTGCACGCTGCGGCTCAGATCGGCCGGCACGCCGTAGCGCTGGTCGCCGCTGCGGGTGTAGTCGTTCATCTGAACGACGGGGAGGCTGTAGACCATAAAGGTCTTGCCGCCCTTGAACTTATAATCCTTGCTCAGAGCCAGCATGGCCTGAGATTCCTGAGCGAAACGCTCGTCTACCTGCTTGAGGTATCTGCTTGCCAGGTTCATTCCGCCTGCCATGAGTTACATCTCTCCTTTTTCTGTGATTGAGGATCTGTCAAAAAAGCCTCGCAGAGTTTTTCGCGTCGCAACGCGAAAAATCAACCAAATCCGTGTTTTCCGGGGACATGCGCCTCGGAAAACACACTTTGCGCCCTGCCAGTGTGCGAGCGTCTCACGCAAGCGAGTGCGCGCAGCAGGGCGAAACCCCTCAACGAAAAGCCCAGCGAAGCGGGTTTTCGTTGAAGCCTACCAGGCTTCGCTGTCAAAGCCCGCGAGGAAGGGGTCGCCCGGTCTGGTATCCGCGCTTCCGCCTCCGCTCACGCCGTGCACCGGCGCGCGCTCGGCGGCGCGGCGTCCGGCCAGACGGCGGCCGTTTTCACGGCGCAGGGCTTCCAGCGCCTCCCGGTGCTGCCGCTCGTTCCAGGCGGCGAAGGCCGCCGTCAGCGACCGTTTTCCCCGCAGACTCTCCAGCACCACCTCCGTGGGGATGCTGCGCCCCTGCATTTCCGGGAACACGCGCAGCAGCTCCTCCGCCTCCGCGCCGAGATCCCTCGCCGCGTCGGCCTCCTTGAGCTCGCTGAGCTCGCGCAGCCTGCGCTGGGCGCGCTCCGTGGCCTGCGCCTTCTGGTACAGCGCCGGCAGCTCGCTCTCGTCGAGCTCGACCTGCCGGTCCTCATGATCGACGCGGGCCGTGAAGCGCAGTTTAGGGCTCGCCGCCGTCGATTCGCCCGTGATGGGGGCCGTCTCCGTCGGCTCTTCCCGCGGCGGGAGGGCGTCGCCGTCCTCGCCGCCACCGGCCGCCTCTCCGGCAAAGATGTCCTCGCCCTCGGTCCATCCCTCGGGCAGCAGGAGATCCTCCTCCGGCGCGGCTGTCTGTCCGATCTGTTCGATCTGTTCGCTCATCGTTATCTCCTTTCATGGTGAGAAAGATTAACCCATTGCAAAACGCTGTTTTGCAATGGAGGAACCTGCTTTTATTTCGCCGCCTGGCCGATCAGCGCCCGCTGCGCGACCTTCGGCAGCGCGTCGTAGCGCGCCTGCACCGTGCCGGTCAGGCCGCCGAAGAGCTTGTCCTCGTCGAGGCTGCCGCCCATGGCGGGCAGGCCCTCGGCGGGATGCTCCGTTTCCTCGGCCTTCTGCTCGCGCGCACGGATGCTCTCGATCAGCTCCTGTCTGCGCGGGATCAGCTTGTCGGGGATGCGTTCGAGGTAATCCAGCACCTCCAGCACGCCGTCGCGGCGCAGGTTGTCGAGGGTCTGCACCATGGCGATCTCGCTGTAATAGGTCGTCGCGCCGACGTCCGCGGCGATGTTCAGCCAGAGATTTTTAAACTGGCTGAAGTCAAAATCCTCCAGCACCCGGCGCGTGACGGTCTGCATCCGCATCTGCCCGCTCACGGGGTCGATCTGCGGGCGGCCGGCCTCGTCGAGCAGCGGCTCTTCCATGCTGCGCTCGCGCACCAGCGGGCGCTGCCCGTAGTAAGTGCCCATCATGTCCAGCAAGATCGCGCCGATCTGTTCGAGCCACTCGTGCAGTCCCGCGCGGACGTTTTCCAGCGGCACCTCGGAGCTCGACTGCAGCACCATCAGCGCCGAGGTGTTGTCCGGCCGGACGTTGCCCATCTGTGCGTCGGTCGCGCCGAGGCATTCCTTCGTATAGCTGAGGGCCTTGTCGATGGCCAGCATGATCTGATTGGACATATCCGCCGGCTGGATGCTGGCCGCCACGTCGCGCAGGTTCATCTCCGGCGGGAGATTGCGCACGCCGATGGCCGAGCCGATCTCGTTGTCCCAGCCGGCGATCAGGTCGGCGTTGTAGACGGTCTTCGGGAAGCTCTGCAGCTGCAGATGCCGGAACACCAGCGCCATCATGGAGTTGATGAAGATCTGGTTCGGCACGATGCCGGTCACGAGCGCGCGCCCGTGGTACTGGTTTTTCTGCTTTTCCCAGTTGCCCCAGGCGATCGGATAGCGGCTGAGCCCCGTGTCCAGATCCTCGTAGATGACGCCGTCCTTCGTGGCCTTCGTCACATGCACGCGCGTCACCTTGCGCTTCTTCTCCTGCCGCTTCCAGAGCGTCTCGCCCGCGGGGCCTGTTTTCACGCGCCCCAGCTCGTCGCGCTCAGGGACGGGCTCGCCGTCCTCGCCGCCAAGAAGCTCCGTCTCCGCCTGCCCCTTCGGATCGAGGACGCTCTCCTCCTCCGTCACCTTCGTGTACAGCAGCACATAGAGCGCCTTGCCGGTTTTTTCATCCTCGGGCGCAAGCTCCGTTTTGCCGCCCACACCCGCCTGGTCCTGAACGTCCGCGTCGGGCCGGATCTCCCCGTGCCAGCCCTTCCGGCGGTATTTTTTCGCCTCGGCCTGCAGGTTTTCCACCGTGTCGCGCCCGACGATCAGGATATAGGGCTGGCTCTCCGCGTCCGCGACGTTGGGATTGCCGAACATCACGTTGATGCCGTCGACCAGCTCCATTTTGATCTCGCCCCGGCAGCCGCTGAAGGCGCCGCCGTAGGGCAGCGCGTCCGGGTCCCAGTAGAAGTGCGCGCAGTAGTCGCCGGTCTGCGCGCCGTCGAGCAGCGCCTCGCGCACGCGAAAGTCCATCTTGAACTTTTCAAAGAGATTGCGCACCTCCGCCGTGGCGTACACGGCGGCGTTGGTCTCGGGCTCGGCCAGGTTCTCGCCGTCGTAGTAGCTCAGCGGCTCAAAGCTCACCGTCGCCGCCGACGAGGTCAGCGAGGCAACGAACAGCGAGGCGATGCGCTTGATGATGTTGAAGGTGGGCCTGGCCAGGCGGCTCATGGCCTCCGTCTCCGGGATGTGCAGCCACTGGTTGCCCGCGAAAAACTCGATGTTCGTGTTGACGAGCTGGTACTGGTTGGGCGTGAGGGAGTTATTGTAGGCCCGGCCCAGCTCGTAATAGGTCCAGGCCCGGTTCTGTTCGTCGCCGCGCCTCATACGCCGTCCTCCCTCATGCGGTCCGTGCCGTAGGCCACGTCCGCGTTATAGCCCATCAGCGCGCGAAAGGCCCGCTGATCGGCCTCGATCTGCCGCCGCCGCTCCTGCTCCTCCGCATCCGGTGCGGCGGGCGGGGTCTGTGCGTGTTCTGTCCCGCGCGCGGAGACGATCCCCAGCGCGAAGACCGCCGCGCCCAGCAGCAGGCCGATCAGCCCGCATACAAATTCCGTCATGCTTTTCCTCCTGTCGATGCATTTTCCCCGTTGGCTTCCCCTTGAGGGGAAGCTGTCAGCGAAGCTGACTGATGAGGTGTCTTTCCCCGTTTTTAATTAACTCCATACGGGTCGAATAAAACGCCCGGGTCGTTGAAGGCGCGCTCCTCCGGCCGCTCGCGCGGCGCCTTTGGCGGCGGCAGCGTCCCGCCGGCGAAGATCAGGCGGCTGAGCGCCTGCGTCGCCGCGTCCACCATGTCGTCGTGCGCGCCGGCGGGGAAGGCTGTAAACTGGTCGATGAAGTCCTCGGCCCAGGCCGCCTTCTCCGTCAGCGGGATGAAGACGTGGCCCGATTCGATGGCCGGCGCGACCGCGTTGACGCGCGCAAGCTTGCCGCCCAGGGGATTGACCGGGATGCAGAACATCTCCCGCTGCAGGGTCTGGATGACGGCCGGGCCGTTGGCCTTGTCCTCGATCAGCACGCACCTTGCCGCGGGATAGAGCTTTGCGACGGTGCGGATGGCCTCCAGTGTGCCGGGAAAGTCCAGATGCCGGTTGAGGCAGCAGCGAAGATAATAGTTCTCGCCCAGCTTGCCCCAGACCTGCACGCTGACAAAGTCGTTGTCCTCCCCGCCCTTGAAGGCGGCGTCCACGCTGATGATCTCCGCCGCAAAGCGCGGGATCTCCGCCGGGTCATAGCGCCGCCACCAGCAGCGGCGGATGAGGTTGCCCTCCTCCCGGCGCGGCGCGCACTGGTACAGCGCCGTCCAGGCGCGCCGTCCGCCCTTCGGATCGGCGAGGTAGGCGGCCTTGAACTGCCGCAGCCAGCTTTTGTCCTTGCCCAGCTCCGGGCAGAGCGGCTCGCCGGGGCGGCGGCCCATCGGGTCGCCCTCCTCCGCCTCCAGCGGCAGGCGCAGCAGCTCGGCGTCGTCCTCCGTTCTCAGGATCCGCGCGGCCAGGTCGTCCTCGTGCCAGGGCGTCATGATCAGGATCACCTTGCCGCCCGCCGCCAGGCGCGATTTCAGCGAGTTCTGCCATTCCTCCCACAGTCTTTCGCGGAAGACGGCGGAGTCGGCCTCCTGCCGGTTTTTCACCGGATCGTCGATGAGGATCAGCTCGGCCGGATTGCCGGTGATGCCGGCCATGATGCCGCGGCTGATCAGCCGTCCCCCGGCGTTTGACAGCTCCAGCTCCTGCGCACGGTCCACGCTGCCCGTGCCGACGCCGAACAGCCTCGGCCCGTACTCGCGGATCTTCTCCCGGTTCCGGCGGCAGAAGCGCTCGGCAAAATCGCTGTCATAGCTTGCCAGGATCACCCGCCGCTCCGGATAGCGGCCGAGATACCAGGCGGGCAGGCTCTCGGTGACGGTGCAGCTCTTTCCGTGCTGCGGCGGCGTCTCTATCACCAGAATGTCGTAGGCGTGTCCGCTCTGCAGCTCCAGAAAGTCCTGTACCCGCGCGGCGAGGAATTCGCTCAGCCGCGTGCGCTTCCAGCCCGGCCCCTGGACGTAGGCCAGATATTCGCTGAAGTGCCGCCGGGCCAGCTCCCGCCGCGCCAGCTCCCCGAGCGCCTCGGGCGCCAGCGCCTTCATCGCGGCGCCTCCCCGGCCAGCGCCAGCAGCTCCTCGTCGCTCATCGACCGCAGATCGATCGGCGCCGCTTTTTTCTTCGGCTCCTCCGTCCCGGCCAGATCCCGGAGGAAGGCGGCCGCCTTCAGATCGCCGTTGACGGCTCTCTTCCACTGGGCATACAGCAGCGCGCCGGCCCCATTGGGCTCCACGCCGCGCGCCTCCAGTTCCCGGCGCAGCTCCTCGTCCTCCCCCAGCGTCAGACGCAGCAGCTTTCTCGCCAGTTTCTGCATGTCCGTTGTCTGTCTCCGTTTTCCCTCGCTCACCTCAGCGGCCTCCTTTCCCTCACCGCCATGCACCATAGCGGCGCCGCGCGAAAAAAACAATGACATCCTGAAATGATTGCGCCCGGCGGCAAATCGTGTTATGATGAATAAAATTGTTCAGTTCCATTTCCGAATTTTCCGTAGGGGCCGACGCCCTCAGCGGCCCGTCCTCCGTAAGGCTCCCTTTCGCAAAAGGGAGCTGTCGCGAAGCGACTGAGGGTTTCTTCCTCACTCCGCATCCCGCATTCCCCCGTAGGGGCCGACGCCCCCGGCGGCCCGCCTTCCCCATCCCAACCGAAACCCGCTATTTCCATCCAGACAAAGGATCACTGCCATGAAACGACTTGTTCGATTGACGGGCCTCCTGCTGGCCCTGCTGCTGCTTTTTTCGCTGCTCACCGCCTGCTCGCCCGGTCAGGCGCTCCGCGCCGCCTCCGAAATTGCTGACATACTCGAGGAGGAGCCGACGAGCGCGCCGGAGGCGCCGGGTCTCGTTGTCCTGCCCGCGGACGAGGCGCCGGAGGCGTCCGCCCCGTCGGAGGAGACACTGGATGAGGACGGCTCCTATACCACCAAGGAGGACCTCGCCCTTTATATCCACCTCTACGGCCATCTGCCCCCGAACTTCATCACCAAGGACGAAGCCCGCGCCGCCGGCTGGAACGGCGGCTCGCTCGAGCCCTGCTGCCCCGGCAAATGCATCGGCGGCGACCGCTTCGGCAACCGCGAGGGCCTGCTGCCCCGCGCGAAGGGCCGCGTCTGGACAGAGTGCGACGTCAATACCCTCGGAGCCAGATCGCGCGGCGCCGAGCGCATCGTTTTCTCCAACGACGGCCTCATTTACTACACCGGCGACCACTACGAGAGCTTCGAGCAGCTATATTGACCGAAAACGACGAAAGCCGCTGTCCTCTGACAGCGGCTTCCTTTTGTCGATATTTGTCATTTTATGGATATTCGACAAAAACTGCCCTCTCTCCCGAAAAAAGTCAGTTTTCTTTTGTCGAATGCTGTTGAGCTGGTCGGAACGATGAAATATTATGTAAACAAGTTCTGCGCGCCTTTCGACGTAATTCTTTTGTTTCCGATTGTCATTTATGGTAAATTTGCTTCGACAAGGGGTTATTTCCTGTAAAAATCTTCAGCGCAGGCCAAGCGCCGCACATAGGGAGGAAAACAAATTATGGAAACCAAAATTCGTATTCTCTTAGCCGATGCCAATGCCGATTTCCGCAGCTCGATGACAGATCTGGTGTCCCGCGAGGGCGACATGGAGGTGGTCGCCGCCGTCGATAACGGTGCCGACGCCCTCGCGCTGGCCGCCGAGCTCAAGCCCGACGTCCTGCTAACCGATCTGGTCCTTCTGAAGCTGGACGGGCTGGAGCTGCTGCGCCGTCTGTCCGAAAGCGGGAGCCGGCTTCCCTGCATCGTGCTTTCCAGCTTTGTCAGCCAGCGGATCGTGGCCGAGTGCTCCGAGCTCGGCGCGGACTACTTCATGCCCAAGCCCTGCGAGCTGCCCACGCTGCTCGACCGCATCCGCGCCCTGACCGCCCCGATGCGCAGCGCCCCGGCCGTGGGCTTCGAGCCTGCGCGGGACGCCTCCCGGCGCGAGTCGCTGGATCTGGAGGCCACCGTCACCGACATCATCCATGAGATCGGCGTCCCGGCGCACATCAAGGGCTATCAGTACCTGCGCGAGGCGATCATCCTCACCATCAATGACATGGAGATGATCAACGCCGTCACGAAGGTGCTCTATCCCGAGGTCGCCCGCAAGTTTTCCACCACGCCCTCGCGCGTCGAGCGCGCCATCCGCCACGCCATCGAGGTGGCCTGGGACCGCGGCGACATCGAGGTGCTGCAGAAGTACTTCGGCTACACGGTGAGCAATATCAAGGGCAAGCCGACGAACAGCGAATTCATCGCCATGATCGCCGACTCCCTCACCCTCCGCCAGAAGCAGGCGAGGCGGTGAACCCATAAAAACAGCAAATCCCTCCGAACGCCGCCCGTTCCTGCGGGCCGTGCTCGGAGGGATTTGCGTGTCAGTCAAAGTAGCGCCTGTACAGCAGGCCGACCATGGGATCCAGCTCTTTTCTGACGTCGACGTTGTGCTCCCGGATCATTTTCCTCACGTGCTCTCTGCGCTTACGAAAGCCTTCGGAATGATACAGCCCGTGCCGAACGTGCAGCCTGGCCATGCTTTCGATCTGCACATGCAGATCCTGTATGATCTCTTCCCGCTCCATGCATGCCTCCTTCCTGTTGTGTTTTCTTCCGGGTTCTCTTGCTTGTCAACACTTTATCATGCGCAAGTGTTGGTGAGCAAGTTGGAAAATTGCTGAAATTTGGCACTTTATTTTATGAAATCTGTCGGTCTTTCAATATTTTAAAACAAATCTGTGAACTTTTTCTTCTTTCCTTCCTTCCGCCTTCCGCTCCGCTCTTGATTCTTCGCCGAAAACCGCATATAATGAGGAAAAACCAAAGGTTTCGGGAGGGATTCGCCATGAAAACCGGCAAACACCAACAGCCGGCACAGCCGCGCCGCAGCCGTCGGAGAGCCTTTGTCCCGCTGCTGTTTGCGGCTGTACTCGTGCTCGTTCTGCTGATCCTGATCCTCCCCCGGCTCGGAGGGAAAGCACCCGCCGCGCCCGCGGAGGAGGCGCTCACCCGCGGCATGCCTCCCGAAGGGGAAGCGCCGGACTTCCTCCCGCCGCTGACGGACTATACCGTCAGCTTTCAGCTGGAAAACGGCGTGCTGACGGTCTCCGGGAGCGGCGCGATGCCCGCGCTGGAGCGCGCGTTCACCGAGCAGGAGCGCGCTTCGATCGAAACGGTGGTCCTGGATCCGGCCGTCACCTCGCTTGACGCCGAGGCCTTTCGCGGCTGCACCCGTCTGCGCGCGATCACGCTGCCGGAGGGGCTGAGCGCCATCGGCGCCGCCGCCTTTGACGGCTGCCGCCTGGAGACGCTCACTGTCCCGGCCTCGGTCACGCAGATCGCGGAGGGCGCCTTCCTCGGCTGCGGCTCGCTGCGGGAGATCCTCGTGCAGCCGGGCAACCCGGCCTACGTCTCTGTTGACGGCGTGCTCTACAGCACCGACCGCAGCCTGCTGCTCTGCTTTCCCGCCGCCAAAAGCAGCCGCGGCTTCCGCGTGCCGGAGGGCGTCACCCGGATCGCGGCCTGCGCCTTCAGCGGCTACCAGCTGACGGAAACGCTCTACCTCCCCGCGAGCCTGCAGGAAATCGGCGCGGAGGCCTTCACCCGCTGCTACGGTCTCGCCGCCTTCAAGGTCGACGGCGGCTGCCCCGCCTTCTCTGCCGCGGACGGCGTGCTGTATGATAAGGAAAAGCGCGTCCTGCTGCGTTATCCCAGCGCCAAGACCAGCCAGCGCTTCAGCGTCCCCCGCGGCGTGGAGGAGATCGCGCCCGGCGCCTTCTGCGAAAACTATGAGCTGAGCTCCCTTACGCTCCCGGACAGCCTCACGCGCATCGGGGACCGGGCCTTTTCCGGCTGCAGCTTCCTGCGCAGCGTGAGCTTCCCCCGCTCGCTCCTGTCCATCGGGGAGCAGGCCTTCCTCTCCTGCAGCCGCCTGCAGGAAGTCTCCCTGCCGGAGGGACTGGAGAGCCTCGGCGACCAGGCCTTCGCCTACTGCTACGAGCTGCATTCGCTGGAGCTGCCCGCCGGGCTGCGAGAGCTCGGGCGAGAAATCTTCCTGCGCTGCGACAGTCTGGTTTCGGTCGCGGTTCCCGACGGCTTCTCCGCGATCGGCGGGGCGATGTTCCGCCAGTGCGGTGCGCTGGAGACCGTCCGGCTCCCGGCCAGCCTTTCGTCCGTCGGTCCGGAGGCCTTTCTCGAATGCGGCGCGCTGAAAACGATCCGCTATGCCGGCACGCAGGCGCAGTGGGACGCCGTGGAGATCGGCGATTCCCTGGCCATCCCCGACGGTGCTGAGATCCTCATCGAGGGCTGATGCTTTGTCACCCCCAACCCTCCGGATTTTTCCGGAGGGTTTTTGATTTTTCTGTTGCCATTTGCTCTTTCATCCGTTATAATACGCTCTGTTATATCGCAAAGGAGTGCATCCCATGGACAGAAGCTTTTCCCAGACGCTCTCGGCCCTGCGCCGGCAGCGGAATCTGAGCCAGCGCACGGTGGCGGCCGATCTCGGCATCAGCCAGGCGCTGCTGAGCCACTATGAAAACGGCGCGCGCGAGCCCGGACTGCAGTTCGTGTGCCGCGCCTGCGACTATTACGGCGTGACGGCGGACTATCTGCTCTGCCGCAGCGACAGCCAGGACGCGCCGGCCAGCACGCTCAAGGCTGCCCTGACCTTTCTGGAGCAGATCCGCTCCGTCACCGACCGGGCGGAGCTGGCCCTGACCGAGTTTGCGGACGGAGAGTGAAGCCATGATCGACCAGAAGATCATTCGGAATTTTTCCATCATCGCCCATATCGACCACGGCAAGTCCACCCTGTCCGACCGTCTGATCGAGAAGTGCGGGGCGGTGGAGCAGCGCGTCATGGAGGATCAGATCCTTGACAACATGGATCTCGAGCGCGAGCGCGGCATCACGATCAAGGCCCGCGCCGTGGGTCTGACCTACCGCGCCGCCGACGGGCAGGACTATACCCTCAACCTGATCGACACCCCGGGCCATGTGGACTTCAACTACGAGGTCAGCCGCTCGCTCGCGGCCTGCGAGGGCGCGGTGCTGGTGGTGGACGCCTCCCAGGGCGTGGAGGCGCAGACCCTGTCGAACACCTATCTCGCGCTGGATAACGACCTGGAGATCCTGCCTGTCATCAACAAGATCGACCTCCCGGCGGCCGAGCCGCAGCGCGTCAAGGACGAGATCGAGGAGATCATCGGCATCCCGGCCCAGGACGCGCCGGAGATCAGCGCCAAGGCCGGCATCAACATCGACGCGGTGCTGGAGGATATCGTGGCAAACGTGCCCGCTCCGTCGGGCGATCCCGAAGCGCCGCTCAAGGCGCTGATCTTTGACAGCCAGTACGACAACTACCGCGGCGTCATCGTGTTCCTGCGCCTGATCGACGGCCGCATCCGCCGCGACAGCGAGATCCTGCTGATGTCCACCGGCGCGAAGTACAAGGTCGTCGAGGTGGGCCATATGCGCCCGATCGGCCTCGATCCCTGCGACGAGCTCGCCGCCGGCGACGTCGGCTACTTCACCGCCAGCATCAAGAACGTGGCGGACACCCAGGTGGGCGACACCGTCACCGAGGCCGCGCGCCCCGCGGATCAGGCTCTGCCCGGCTACCGTCCGGCGCGGCCGATGGTCTTCTGCGGCATCTACACCGAGGACGGCTCCAAGTACCCCGACCTGCGCGACGCGCTCGACAAGCTCAAGCTCAACGACGCCTCCCTCAGCTATGAGCCGGAGAGCTCCGTGGCGCTGGGCTTCGGCTTTCGCTGCGGTTTCCTCGGGATGCTGCACATGGAGATCATCCAGGAGCGCCTGGAGCGCGAATTCGACCTGGAGCTCGTCACCACCCTGCCCTCGGTCATCTACAAGGTCATCAAGTCCGACGGCAGCGTCGTCATGGTCGACAATCCCCACAACTATCCCGACCCGACCCAGATCCTGGAGGCGCACGAGCCCTACGTCAAGGTCTCGATCATCACGCCGAACGAATTTGTCGGCAACATCATGCCGCTCTGCCAGGACCGCCGCGGCGAGTACAAAAACATGCAGTACCTCGACACGCGCCTCGTGGAGCTGCATTACGAGATGCCGCTCAACGAGATCATCTACGACTTTTTCGACACCCTCAAGGCCCGCACCAAGGGCTATGCCTCGCTGGATTATGAGTTCTCCGAGTACAAGCCCTCGGAGCTTGTGAAGGTGGACATGCTCTTAAACGGCGACCCGGTGGACGCGCTCAGCTTCATCGCGCACCGCGAGAAAGCCTATCCCCGCGCCCGCAAGCTCTGCGAAAAGCTGAAGGACAATATCCCCCGCCAGCTCTTCGAGGTGCCGATCCAGGCGGCCATCGGCGGCAAGATCATCGCCCGCGAGACCGTGCGCGCCATGCGCAAGGACGTGCTGGCCAAGTGCTACGGCGGCGACATCACCCGCAAGAAGAAGCTGCTGGAAAAGCAGAAGGAAGGCAAAAAGAAGATGCGCCAGCTGGGCACCGTTTCGATCCCCACCGAGGCCTTCCTCGCCGTCCTGAAGCTCGACGAATAAAACCAACAGACAGGAAGCGGTTACAGACCGCCTCCTGTCTGTCTCTTTTTCCAGACTCTTTCTCTTGCCAAGTCGAATTTTGCGGCGTAGAATGATGCCATGTTCACCGATGATAAAGTCAAGAGCGGCTTTCGGGCCTGGTATAAGCTGTGCCCCTTCCGGCACTTTCTGATCCTCGCCAGCGCGGTGCTGATCCTGCTGCACCTGCTGACGCGGCCTTTCCGCGCCCTGAACGTCTGGCTCAGCGGGCATCTGGTCCGCCCGGCGCACCTGTGGCTGTCCACGCAGACGGGGCAGGTCCCCTTTTCCGTCGCGGAGCTGCTGATCGCGCTGCTGGTCCTTTTGCTGGTGTATTATCTCTGCTCCCAGCTTGTCCGGCTTTTCACCCGGCCCCACTTTTTCCTCCGCCTCTACCGCACGGTCACCACGCTCCTGGCGCTTGGCCTTACGGTCTATGCCGGCTTCTGCCTGCTCTGGGGCGTGTATTACTACGGGGACGATTTCATCGCGCAAAGCGGCCTCAGAAGCGAGCCGATCTCCGTCGAGCAGCTCGAGCGCGTGGCGGCGTATTTTGCCGAGCTTTCCAGCGAGTACAGCGGCCGCGTGGCGCGGGATGAAAACGGCGTCTATGCCGGCGACCGCGGCGCGATCCTGGACCGCTCGCCCGCGCTCTACCGCGCCGTGGAGGCGGATTTCCCCTGCCTGGAGGGGCCCGCGCTGCGTGCCAAGGGCGTGATGTGCTCGCGGGTGATGAGCTATCTGGACTTCACCGGCTTTTTCTTCCCCTTCACCGCGGAGGCCAACGTCAATCTGGACTTCCCGGCCCCGCTCTTCGCCTCCACGGTCGCGCACGAGCTGGCGCACCAGCGGGGCGTGGCCAAGGAGCAGGAGGCCAATTTTGTCGCGGTGCTGGCCTGCCTGGAGGACGGGGATCCCGACTATGTTTATTCCGCCGCCCTGCTGGCCTATACCCACCTCGGAAACGCCCTGCGCCGGGCGGATCCGGAGGCCTGGGCTCGGGTTTACGGCCGTCTGAACGAGGCCGTGCTGGCGGACTTTGCCGCAGGGCGAGAATACTGGAAACAGTTTGAAACGCCGGTGCAGAGCGTGTCCAACACGGTCTACGAGGGCTTCCTGCACAGCTATAACCAGGATCTCGGTCTGAAAAGCTACGGCGCCTGCGTGGATCTGCTGGTCAATTACTATGACCCGCTGATCCCGGACACGCCGATTCCTTCTCCGGAAGAGCCGGGACATGTGCCGGAAGAGCCGGAAAACCAGCCCGAACCGGAACCTTTTTTTCCCGAAGAAACGGCGGTGCCGGAGTCCTCACCGGCAGATGAAAAAAATTCTTGACAAATGCGCAAAAATGGATATAATAACTTTTGCGTTTAGCGGGATTGTGTAAAGGTAGCACAGCGGACTCTGACTCCGTATGTGAGGGTTCGAATCCTTCTCCCGCTGCCAAAGGGAAACAGTCCATCCGTAAGGATGGGCTGTTTTTCTTTTGCTTAACATGAAATTCGAACCCTCACATCATTTCCATCGCGTCGCGAAGCGCCAAAGGCGCTGAGGGTTCGAATCCTTCTCCCGCTGCCACGTCGTCGCAAGCTGCACATCGCTTGCGACGACTTTTTTGCATTGCGCAAAAAAGTCCTCTCGCGCTCGTTCCGCTGCTCCTCCTTTCAAAAGCAAAACCGTGCGAACGCTACAGGCCTTGTCGACAACTTAGGCCTTTCGCTGCACCGGGTTTTGCTTTTGTTCAGGGCGGGTCGAATCCTCTTGCTTCCCGCTTCACGCATAATCTGTCTTTCCTTCTCTGCGCTTGCGTGATATAATCATTTTCGACAACAAACAATCAAGGAGGAACTCATTATGGGCGTACTGTCAAAGATCCATCGTTTCCGCGAGGCCGGCGAGGACGCGAACGTCAACAATGTGGAGCGCTTCGGCCAGCCCGTGCGCTCGCTGTTTACCAGCACCAAGGTCATGACGCTCCATCACCGCATCGAGATCACCGACGCGGGTGAGAACGTCGTCTACCGCGCGGAAACCAAATTCCCGTCCCTGCATGACAAAACCGACGTGTTCGACGCATCCGGCAGGCCCGTGGCGCACATCGAGCGGAAATTCTTCACGCTCCACGAGCGTCACTTCATCACCATGGCGGACGGCACCGCCTTTGAACTGTCGAACGAGCTGTTCCACCTGGTCAAGGACGTCACCAACATCGAGGGCCTTGGCTGGCAGCTGCGCGGCAACATCCTCGGCCTCAACTTCGAGCTCTATGACGAAAACGGGCAGGTCATCGCCGTCATTGCCCAGAAGCTCTTCTCCCTGCACGACAAATACTGCATTGATATCTACCGGCCGGAGTACGAAAAGTTCGTCGTCGCGATCCTCGTCACGCTCCAGCACATGATCCGCGACCGGGAGGCCGCATCTGCGTCCAGCTCCTCGTCCTCGTCCTCCTCAAGCGACTGACCCTGCATCCTTTCCACCGACGGCAGCCGGCCCATTCTTTCGGATGGGCCGGTTATTCTTTTCAGCCGCACAGCGCATGGATCAGGCGCAGCAGCAGGCAGCAGCCGACGCCGCAGAGCGTCGGCACCAGCGCCGCCAGAAAGACCCATTTCCAGCGCCCGGTCTCCTTTTTCACGGTCCACAGCGTTGTCGAGCAGGGCCAGTGGAACAGGGAAAACAGCAGCACCGCGCCGGCCGTCCAGACGGTCCAGCCCTGCGAGGAAAGGATAGCGCCGAGCTCCGCCGCCGAGGACGGCTCGCTGAGGCTGCCCGCCGCGCTGTAGATCATCAGGATCACCGGCAGCACGATCTCATTGGCCGGCAGGCCCAGCAGAAAGCCCAGCAGGATCGCCCCGTCCATCCCCAGCAGCAATCCGACCGGGTCGAGCGCGCCGGCGAGGATCGTCAGCAGGCTCCCGCCGCCGACGCTGACGTTCCCCAGCAGCCAGAGCAGCGCGCCGGCCGGCGCCGCCACCGCCGCCGCGCGGCCAAGCACGAACAGCGTCCGGTCGAGCAGCGAGCGGACGAGCACCCGCCCGATCTGCGGCCTGCGGTAGGGCGGCAGCTCCAGCACAAAGGCCGAGGCCTTCCCGCGCAGCAGCGTACGGCCGAGCAGCCAGGTCGCCAGAAAGCTCATACCAAGGCTCAGTGCCAGCAGCGCCGCCACGCACAGTGCCGTGATCATGCTCCGTCCCGCGCCGGCATTTCCGGCCAGAAACAGGCCACTGAGCGCGATCAGTGTCGGGAAGCGCCCGTTGCAGGGCACAAGGGCGTTGGTCAGTACCGCCAGCAGCCGCTCGCGCTCGCTGTCGATGATACGGCAGCCCGTGACGCCCGCCGCGTTGCAGCCGAGGCCCATCATCATGGTTGGGGAAATTTAGGGTGTCAAAAAAACGCGCAGCAGCTGTATCGCCTAACAGAAAAGAAAATGCACCGCTTTGACCGCTCTGATTATAAACGGCAAAAGAGGTGCATTTATGCTATTTTTGAACGATTTTATGCTCCTTCACTTCAAGCGACGCACTTCTGTTTCTTTCTGTATGGAGAACGTTTTTCAGCTTCTGCGATCTCCCTATACGGTGCCAAATTATTAGACCATTTTTCGCATCATTATGCCGCGACGGCGTTGGCATTGACCCGCTCGATGATCTTGCGGATGCCAATCCAGACCGAAAGATCGGTGAAGACCTCCACGATGCTGCCCTGATCGGTGAAGGGAGTCTCCTGCAGGACGGACAGATCCTTCATCATGCCGTTGTGGACGATGTACTCCACGATCTGGTTGACGAAATAGATCTGCCGGCTGTCCAGATTCGTATCGTTCAGATACTCGGCGAAGGCGGCCTTGGCCGCGTTCATGTCCAGCCCCACAATCTCGCGCACGAACTCCCCTAGGGGCTTGGCGCCGTATTCGGCCTCGTACTCCTGCTTGGTGCCGACCTCGCTCCACAGGATACCTTCCAGCACCTTCACGTCCTCGCCGGTCAGCGGGACATTACTCTTGAGCTTGGCGATCACGGCGTTGTCCTGGTGTTGGCGCACATAAAACTCCGCCTTGGCCTTGTAGTCTTTCAGATCGTCATTCTCCAGCTCCGATTCCTTCCAATCCATAGCGAGGATCTCGTCGTCGAAGTTCGTTTCATAAATCGGGCGATCAGCGATAATGTACTTGATCAGATCACGCAGGCTCTCGCGGATGTGCTCAAACTCGTTGATGCCCGCGTTGTCCAGATAATCCGTGTGCAGGATCTTGTCGATGAGCTCACTCTCGGCCATGATCTCCGGGATGTTGGCGACGCTGGCCACCGCAGCGACCTTCTTGATGAGGTCGTGCCGCGCACGGCTGTACTTCTTCCCTGCCAGATACGCAAGTTCGATGCCGTAGAGCAGCGCGTCGAAGCGCAGAGCCTTGGCGTTGTCATGCTCCGGCTCGATCAGCGGGGCCAGCTCCTGCCCCATGAGCAGGGTGTCCTCGTAAGTGAGGGCGCTGTAGTTATCTGGGTTGGAATACAGCTCCACGTATTTCAGGTGCTGCTTGACGGCGAAGTTGTCACGGTTCAGCTCGCGCACCTTCTCCACCATGTCGTCCACCAGCGACTTGCGGAAGGCGATCAGCTCCGGCGTCTGATACGCCAGATCCTGCAGCTTGAAAGCGATCTGCGCCTTGAGGTGGAAGATGGCCCCGGCCAGGGCGATCATGTTGGCGGTGGGCTTGCCCTTGTTCATGCGGAAGAACTCAAAGTTGCCGCAGAAGTCGAAAATATAAAACTTGTCCTTGTCCGCGCCGTCGATCAGTCCCGGGCAGAGACGCGTGCCGCGGCCGATCATCTGCCAGAACTTGGCCTTGCTCATGACCTTCTTGAAAAAGACCAGATTCAGCACCTCCGGCACGTCGATGCCGGTGTCGAGCATATCCACAGAAATGGCGATCTGCGGCAGCTTATTGGGCTCGGAAAACTCGTCGATGGCGCTTTGGGCGTAGGTCATGTAGTTGTCGATGACCTTGGCCCAGCCGACCAGATGCGGATACTCCTTTCCGAAGACCTCCAGGATCTTTTCCGCGTGGGTGTGGTTCTTGGCGAAGATGATCGTCTTGCCGATCCTGTTGCCGTAGTCGATCTTGAGACCGTGGGTCATGAGGACGTTCAGCACCTCGCGGATCGTGTCCTCGTTGAAGATCCACTCATTGAGCGCGGAGGAGGCGATGCTCTCCGGCAGCTCGCCGTTTTCGTCCTCGAAGGTGTCCTCATAGGCCTGCTTGTCGGCCTCGGACAGCTCGTCGTACACGATGCCCTGCTGGATGAATTTCAGCGTGGTCTCCACGGACAGGAAGTCCACCAGATAGCCATCCTTTACCGCCTGGGCCAGCTCGTAGCCGTAGGTGGGCACGCCGCTCTGCAATTCGAACACATCGTATGTGTTCTTGTCGATCTCGTCCTTTGGCGTAGCGGTGAGACCCACCAGCGGCGCATCGAAATATGTAAAGATATCCTTATACTTGTTGTAGATGGAGCGGTGCGCTTCGTCGCAGATCACCAGATCGAAGTGCCCCACGGAGAAGAGCTTGCCCTCCTCGTCCTGCACCGCGTCGATGCAGTTCATCATGGTCTGGTAGGTGGAGAACACCCCGTGGGCGGCGTAGTTGTCCTTTTCCTCGCAGAGATTGGTCACCGAGAGGTCGGGCAGGAGATTGACGAAGTTGCGCTTGGCCTGTGTGACGAGGGAGTTGCGGTCGGCGAGGAAGAGGACGTTTTTGATCCAGCCCTGTTCCAGCAGCACCTTGACGAGCGCGATGACCGTGCGCGTCTTGCCGGAGCCGGTGGCCGGCCTTGATGGCGGCCTCCTGGTAATAGCGTCCGGCGATGTGCTTGTCCACGATGATGTTCTTGAGGCTCGAGCGCATGCGCTGGAGATTGAAGAGCTTTTCCAGATCCCGCTTGGAATAGATCGACGCGACCCGGCGCTCCGGGTACCGGTTGTCCACGATGCGGGTCTCAAAGCCGTTGGTGAGGAACACCACCGGGCGGCGGCCCTGCTGCTTCTCGATCAGGTCGGCGTAGAGCTTGGCCTGCTGGCGGCCCTTGGCCACGTCCACGCAGGTGCGCTTGGCCTCGATCACCGCGAGGATGCGCCCGTCGTCCCCCAGCAGCACATAGTCGGCAAAGCCCACCTCGGACTTGTTGGGCATGCCTGGGATCTCGTATTCGTTGATCCAGTTCTTGCCCTCGACCCAGCCCGCATCCTCCAGCATCGCGTCGATGTAGAGCTTGCGGGTCTTGTACTCGGTCAGTTCCAGGGGCTTGGGCACATAGCTCTGCTGCTGGCTCTCGCGCCGGGCGGTGAGCTCGGCTTTGAGCGCGGCATTCTCGGCCATGAGCGCCGCGAGGTCGACCTCTTCCTCCGCTACTCCCTTAGCAGGGGAGTCCCCTCCGGCCGGCTCTTGAATGGGGTTCAAAAGATTCGGATCATACGCCCGCTCCTCGTAATTCTCCCCATAGCAGTAGGCCACAAAGTCAAGGAAGATATACAGGTTTTCCAGGCACAGCACCGCCTGCTCGCGGCTGATCTTGCTGCCCGCGTGGGCGGCGGTGTTGCCGACCTTGCGGATATAGTGGAGGCGCTGCAGCATGTCCGCGCCCACCACATCCCGGAACTCGTCCGTGCTCATGAGGGAAACCAGCTTGTCGTCCCAGGGCAGTTCGAGTGCCTCGTCCGCGGAGTACATCCACTTGACGGCAAACTCCATCGCCCTGCGGCAGTTGAGCACGCAGGCCGCGGGGTCAATCTGCAGGATCCTCTCCGCCGAAACCGCCACCTCCGCAAAAGAGGCAAACTTGGGCTCGGAGAGGAAAATGTCAAAGTTGGTCATGGGGTGGTCACCTCAGCACTTTTATGCATAATAGAATATTGATTGCACAGTAAAGCCATTTTACAACGGTAAAACGCTGAATACAAAAACGACTGTGTGATCAGAATCGTGATATCTATGCCACGATTTATTCGATAAGATTTTGCAACTGATATAGCATTGTTCTGCTATGTCCCTTTCGCTAAACTTAACTTGGAATGTATTTTTATCTTGTGCCTCTTTTATATCTGCACCGTGCATTTCCCATAAGATTTTGTAGCTTTCTCGCTCAAAAGAAGGATCAACATCAACAACGATACTATACTCCTCTCCCAAATGAAACTCTGGGGTTATAGTATAAAGGGCTCCAAGCGCACTGCTTTCTGGATCAGTAAAGATATTTCCCCTTGAATCGGTGATTCTAATTATCTGCGGCACATTCCACATTCGTTCTTTGCCTCGATCTCTGTAGTATTGTTTTATTCCCTCTACGAAATCATGCGTGTAACAAATCGCACGTTCCGCATCATGCACACTAATTGGGTTGGAATGAGACAATGAATTTCTTATAGGTATTAGTCGGGTTAAGAACTCTCGAGCCTCGTCTTTCCCTTGTGGATACACGATGTCTAAAGCAGGTTTAAATAGTGAACTATACCATTTAGGATTACATAAGAAATAAATAATATCATCCAAAAATAATGCATCAACGGTTCTTTTGATGCGGGTAGAATCACTTGATTTCAATTGATGAACATGATTGCGAATATCTTTTTTTATCAAATATTCACCATTATCTAAAACCAAATCAAGGAACCCTTCGCCATATGTTTCTACCATCTTCTCATGAATTATGCGCCGTGACCATATTTCTAAGGACTCAATACAACTACGACAGTACGATCGCAATTCTTCCTGTTGATACCCATATATCATCTTTTATCTTACCTCACCCAAAGTATTCCTGCATTAAGCTGTCAAACAAAAGTTGTGTTTCGTTAAGAGGCTCATGGATGACAGAAATAGTTATTTTTTGAAGATTTCCAGCTCGTTATTCAATGTTTTATCCGCCGAGACCGCCACCTCCGCGAAGGAGGCAAATTTGGCCTCGGAGAGGAAGTTATCAAAGTTGGTCATAGTGCGTCACCTCGTTTTCCGCAACAGCATGTAATACCATAGCAAGGTTTTCGATGAAAACGAAATCGAAGGACAAAGGCTTTTTATGCTCAAAACAATATCGCCAATCTGTAAATAGGTTGTTAGCTTCATGCAGTTTATCATCGAATTCTTCGTCACCTTTGAATTGAGGTGCATCGAGAATCATCTTTTTATTCTTGTTATCAAGTTCGTTGAATAATTCCACTAAAAAGTGTCCGTGCGCTTCGCTTTCACCATCTGACAATAGTGATTTCAGGTACAACTCACATGCGAATGAAAGATTAACTATGTAAGGGACGAACCAATGTCCGTCATCCTCTTCGTCAAAGATATCATCCGGAAAGATATCACAAGCAACTTGATGAAAACACTCTGCAAGCTTATATGATTCATTTTTATACATGCGTGATATATCAGTCCTTTAATTTATAGGAATCAAATGATTCCTCATTTGAAAACACAAACTGCGTACAATAGGGCAGCAAATAGAGATTAAATCCATCTATTATTCTTTTGTCGCAAATACCAGCAACAGCTCTATCTCTATCCGCTTCTATTATGCTTTTATCGTATGCACTTACTGCCATACTGGGAGAAAGAGGAATGTATATTTCAACATCTGGAGCGGCAATTGAAGAACGGGGATCCCCGTGAAAAATGGTACAAACCGGGTTGTCTGAAGTGTAGAACGGAGTCTCCGTTTCATTACGCCAGATAATCCATATTCGATCTAAAAGTAGGTTTGCAAAAAATCTGATAGAATCGAAAGACATTATTTCTTTTACATGAAGTGACCGTAAATACTCTTTCTTGCTTTTGTAGACATGCTTCAGCTTAGCTTCAGGTACTATTTGGGCTAGTGCCTTGAGTATTTCCCAATACTGGTCTCGATGAGCTTTTGTTCGTATATGCTGAATAGCAAATTGTGCTGCCAAGGCTTCTTTCTGCTCTCTATTAATTGTTTTATTTCTGGGCAGAGAGAGAACCTGTTTCAGTATCTCGCTATAATCTCCTTCAACAATACAAAAGAAGTCTTCCAATCCTTTCTGATTGTTCGGAATATCAAGATTATAAAAGTTATTGCTAAATGCAAAGGATTCTACTGATGCGCGTTGGGTTTTGAAAGTGTTGGTATCATACGCATAAATCTCTGTTGCTCTCTTATCGTTCCCGCTGATTCCAAAATTCGCAAGATAACAGCAAGGGACGAAGTGTTGTTTTACTTTCTCTTCGGCCATTGTTCGCTTTACCCAAAACACTACTGCATCAGGCTATCAATCGAAAGATTTGTTTCGTCAAGGGATTGTATATCATGTTTCATCTTCATTCCCCTCTATTTTCTTAAAGGCAACCATTCCGTAAGGTATCTTATATTCTTTATCGCCTAATAGCAAATCGACATTATACTTTTTTCTTGCTAGCTTTTCTATCACAAGCTTTTCGACTAATAATATAGCAGCGACAGCTACAACAACAAGCAATAGTGTTACATATTTAGATACTATATTATCCTCCATAAATATAGCGCAGGAATAACCAATTAAAATGTTGGCAATAGCAACAACCGATTTGTACAGTTCTATGGCGTATCTTTGAAGGTCGTCCTTCCTAAGCCGAATTTTTATACCGTCTGATGTAGTTTCAAGTGTCAACGACGTATGTTGATCAAAGCACTTTGCCTTAATCCTGTTATCTAAGTTTGAAACGCTCCAATTTAGAAGAATTATCGCTCCAGAAATCTGGAAAGCAAAGGATAGCACAGTAATAATCAGCACGAAAAACACCTCACCCAAAGTATTTCTGCATCAAGCTGTCAAACAAAAGCTGTATTTCATCAAGGGGCTATCGACGGCAGATTTAGATTTTTCGCTTTGCGACAAGGACAGTTATATCCATCGCCCGTCGGCAGTTGAGCACACAGGCCGCGGGGTCGATCTGCAGGATCCTCTCCGCCGAAACCGCCACCTCCGCGAAAGAGGCAAACTTAGGCTCGGAGAGGAAAATGTCAAAGTTGGTCATGGGGTAACCTCCTTTAAGCAGTTTTTCGACAAGCACATTACTCACAGAATCTGCTGCGGTTGAAGAATTGAGTTAAAACTTACAAGCTTCATCTGATAAACCTTTACTTAGTAGCTTCCGCCGTCCCATACGCCTAAGTTGTCATGTAGATATTTCTCAATCTTTTCTCCAAGTATTTCATCAGATATTTTTATATTATCTGCTCGATCTGCTCTTACCCAACCAACAGCGGGAAAGTCTTTTACACATTTTTGCATAGATATCGCAACATGGGCTTGCAATTCCTGCGGACTGGTGTACTTTTTGACCAGTTTTTCTTTACACACTTTCTCCCTAAACGATTCTAAACGAGCTCTGCCTTCTTCAGTATCCTCACATTTTGCCTGTTGAAGTAGCCCGATGTCTTTGAACACAAAGCTCATAACCGGCAATCCTATGGATATTGCGTAATCATATTCTTTTTCAGTGTAGCTGATTCCGTCAGAATCGCAGGTACCATATTTTCCTGCGAGAATTAGGATATAGTAGTCACAGTCAACAAGCATTTTCTTGATATACTCCATTTGGCTCATTCCACTTGCAGGAAATTGCTCCATTCCGACGGGTATACATCCTATATCAAGAAGACACTGTGTCACTAGAGCACGTTCTTCAATCAAATCCTTATATGTTGAACTGACAAAAACTTGATATTTTTTCTCTTTGTATTCTTGCGCTTTGTTTTGAGTTAATTGCAGTATTGATTCTCTAGTCTCTTCTGAGCTGATTTGAAAGTGGTCTTCTGTGTTTTCCTGTAGTTCTTCTAATAGAACAGAGAAAAAAGCCTTAACTTTCAATAGATCACGTGCACATGCCTTAACAAATGAGCTTCTTGAAGTGCCTCCAGCGTAAATTGTAAGTGTAAAATGGTATTTATTAAATTCTTGAAACTCATAGCTATTTTGGCCATATTCCTTTACAAGGAATCTCTCTGCTTTCGTCTTCCATCCAATAAACTCAGGAGCGGTTGATTCGACGCCTTTACTAATTAGAATATCGATATCTTCAATTATTGATTTAAGTTTATCGTATGAGCCCATTCTCTATTCTCTCCTTCAACCAAAGTATTCCTGCATCAAGCTGTCAAACAGAAGCTGTGTTTCGTCAAGGGACTTCTGAATAACAGATTTGGATTTTTCGATCTGCCTTATATAAGAAATAAACTCCTGTTGAAGATCAATCGGCGGAACGACCACATGTAGAGCTTTCAATTTAGCACCCGGGAGATGTGCAATAGTAGCCTTTGCTCCCTCAATTGCTGAAAAGCCGTTATGATCACAGTTAAACTGAAACCATCTTGCCAGATATTCAGGTAATACAATATTTGTGTTGCATCTTACACGGTGTAATGCCTTTTGAAAGAAACAGGGCTGTACTTCGTTATGCCAGACGGCACAGCGGCCGATTTCCCCACCTTCGCATACGAGCAAATCACCGTCTTTAAGCTCAAATTCCACCCGATCAGATTCGTCAAAATCCATTTCGTTCAGGCTTTCAAGCTCAAATCTAAACCATTGCACATTATAATTTGCAAGATAAGGGTATCTGTTTTTTCCAGTCTGTTGCTTGGCATCAAGCATTTTCCCTAGGCGTGAAGTCGCTATGTCTGAAAAAATGTATTGAGGCCATCCCTTATCATTCTGGATTATATCCCCAAACATCTCAACAAATCGGGATTTGATCAGGTCGTCAAGGGCAGAAAGTTGCTGCTTTCGTAAAGCAATTATATGATCTGCTTTATCTAAGGTACTTGCTATTTCGTTTTGCTCCTTAATCGGGAGAATAGGAACCGGGTATTCTGCTACTGCTTTAGGCTGGGCGCGGGTAAGAGATCCGCCTATTCCAGTAACCTCACTAACCATTAATTGCTTAAACTTAAGGCTCTTAAAGTACCACGCTAGAAAGGATGGATTATACGCTGGGTTTCTAATTACGATCCATTCGGAAGATGCAATGTTAGGGCAATCAGATTCATCGGCGACAACCCAGACGCGGTTAATACGTGGGTTGATCTTGCAAAGCAAAATGTCATTCTTTTGGACCTTTACCTTACTTGAACCGATTTCATCTCCTCGGAGATATTCGGGGTGTCCGCTTTCATATATTGGGACACTATACACTTCATATATGGTATCCGGTGTTTTCATCGGGTTTACGCTTTCGCTTATATATCGGTTTAAATTTTTTAGCTTTGTGTATTCCATCCCATCATCCCCACAAATATCAATTTGCTTGCTCCATACCTTTTTTCTTAGCCGTAACGGCAAAGAATGAAGTTATCACCACAGAGAGAACAAGAATCCACGCAAAGAGCACAAACCTATTTCCTGTGTTTACGCCAAATACACCAAGTAAATAACCTAAAGCAATAAGCGCAAAAGCAATGCGATTCAGCCAAACGTTTTCCGCATATTCAGACGGCGTTGGTTGGGTATTCCCCAGAATCAACTTCCCATTTTCAACATGGTTCTCTTTCTTTTTGGCTTCAAGGATCCCTTTTTCAATGTTCACGAAAGAGTATTTAATTAACAACAGCAAAGCGCCAGACAGTTGCAGAGAAACCGAAAAAACATATATACATTCCCAGATAGTTAAGTTAAACATATTCTTCACTCCCCGAGCATAGCTTCTAACTCCGCCAGCTCCTTCCCGATCTCCGCCTCCAGCACCTTGATATTGGCCAGAATCTCGCTCGTGGGCGGATACTCCACAGGCTTGTATTCCGTCTGCTTGTACTTGTTGATGGAGAGGTCATAGTCATTGGCCACGATCTCGTCCTTCGGAACGAAGAAGCTCTGCTCCGTGCGGGCACGGGCGGATTCGTTGTACACCTCATCCGTCGGCTGCGCCGACACCTTCCCCTCAAGGGGAAGGCTTTGAGGCGTGGTTGGCTTCGTGGGCATTTTCCCCTCAAGGGGAAGGCTATGGAAGCGGGCGATGATGTCGGGGATGTCGTTCTCCTTCGTCTCGCTGCGCTTGTCGTCCAGGGAGAAGCCGTCAGCCTTCATGTCGTAAAACCAGACCTTGTCCGTGCCGCCGTAGCCGGTCTTGGTGAAGATCAGGATGGCGGTGGACACGCCAGCGTAGGGCTTGAAAACGCCGGAGGGCATGGAGATCACGGCTTCGAGGCGGTTGCCCTCGATCAGCTCCTTGCGGATGGCCTTGTGCGCGGTGGAGGAGCCGAAGAGCACGCCGTCCGGCACGATGCAGGCGCAGCGGCCGCCGACCTTGAGCATCCGCAGAAACAGCGCGAGGAACAGCAGCTCGGTCTTCTTGGTCTTGCAGACCTTCAAAAGATCGGTGGAGACGATATCCGCGTCCAGGCTCCCCTTGAAGGGAGGATTGGCCAGGATCAGACTGTACTTCTCCCGGTCCGGGTTCTGGTCGGAGAGGCTATCCCGATACTCGATAAAGGGGTTGTCCACGCCGTGGGTCATCATGTTCATGGCGCCGATGCGCAGCATGGTGCGGTCCATGTCGTAGCCGTGGAACATATGGTTCATATAGTGATCCTTGTTCTGGCGGTTGAAGAAAACCTCCTGCTTGCGGTTTTCCTTGAGATAGTCGCTGACCGCCACGAGGAAGCCCGAGGTGCCGCAGGCCGGGTC
>CACYWG010000006.1 GCA_902778115.1 Oscillospiraceae bacterium
GGTCTTTCATGTTTTGCAATTGCGGCTGGTTTCTCAGGAGAAGAAAAACAAAAAAATCGCCGCCGCAGTCTATTCCTATTGGGCAGACTACGACGGCGAATGGGGCGAGATCCGTTTTGACTTTTTGAGAAATGAGACTGAGATCGTGAAGCTCGCAGACGGAGACTATATCAAGAGCCAGCCCTTCGCAAAACGCGCGATCAGGGAGATCCAGGCGTTGGGAAGTGACACACTCCCGAAAAAGCTGACGGTTCCGTTTTGGTACGAATGGGAAGCACCGATGCAGATCGAAAAAGCTTGCGCTTTTTCCTGTAATGCACCGCGCAAGAGCTCTGACCGCGGCATGATCATTCGATGGGTTTGATGAGAAAATGAGAGGACATGCTTTCATTTTGAAAGCACTCCGGGCGAAAAATCAGAAACGAGCTTTCATTTTGAAAGCGTCTTTTTGAGAAACGTCGCTGCGGCGGGACGGGAGAATTATATACCTCTTGTTCCGCCGGAAGCGCGGGCTGCATTTCATTTCGCCCTTGCTTCCTTCATGAAAACGACAGCCAAATTCTGCTCATGCCTTCGCAGTTTTTGGCTGCCGTTTTCGACGGGTAAAGGTGTGCTGCCCAAGACGGCGGCATCACCCCTTTGCCCGCCTCGCGGAACAAAAGGTATAACACACTAGACCTTGCGAGCAAGATCGTGTGCCAAAGACAGGCCTCCCCGCCCCTCCTTTGGAAACCTCCCGGGTACCAGCAACAGCATTTCCTCGCATGAGATCGAAATGCTTTTTGCCGGTATTCATTTTCCCACGTGTGCCACAAAAATGAAAAAGTGGTTTTGTGACAAGGGCGGAAAATGAAAGAGCGCTGATAAAAGCATTATAAATTTGGACTATCTGTTTGTGTGGGGCATAGTGAATTAAGCTGTGTTATAATCTTTTTAATATATTATTGGAGTCAAGCTGAGAAAGGAGGGCTGCGGCATGCCCGTCAGGAGCAGGCAAATCCGGAATAACATCTATGGCTTTCTTTTGCTGTTTTTCGTATCGCTTTATCGACAGCTCAGCATGCGCTATCTTCCGGACGATGGGCTGCGCACGTATATTCTTTATGCCTGCTACTGTCTTTTGATTGGTGCTTGGATCTTATCGATTCAGGTGCGGGTGACGCAGAAAAGCATGCGCGTTTACTTGCTGCTGGAGGCCCTCGTCATGCTTACGGGTCTATCAATCCGATTTATACAGGATACCTTCTTTACAGAGAATGTCCTGCTGATGCGTATCAGCGGATTCTGCGTGGGGGCGACCTTGCTGCCCATGGTGCTTCTAGGCTTCTACGCCGCGCTTGGCCTGGGGCAGGCGGATAACTATCGGTTTTCAAGAAAATGGTACCTGCTGTTGGTGCCAGTGTTGATTATGACTTATCTGTTTGTGACGGATGAGCAGCGCCATTTCGTCTGTTATACCGTGCCGGAGGAAGTACAGCCTAACCTGGCGTTTCACCCCTATGTAGGAACCTTCATCATGTGCGGGGTGGGCCTAGTGTTGGTGTTGGCACGGATTCTGGTGATCTTTCGGCGTAACCGTCCCCTGGCGCGCAACGGGTTTCTGCGCTGGTCCCTGCCGCTTTTTGAGCCACTGCTTCTGCTGGCCTTTTCCTTTGAATACTTTGCCGTCTCCCTGCAGCTCATCCCATCCCTTGCCGGGAAAGAGGTGATCGAACTGTATGCCAAGCTGTATTACGCTGAAGTTCTCACCTGGGAAGTCTATATCTATGTTGGCCTGGTACCGGTAAATTCCAACTACCGAGACATCTTTGAGCACGCTACGGTGGGAATGCAGCTGCTGTTTCCGGATGACAGTCTGCTTCTTTCGAAGAACGCGGCTGAAATTCCCACCTCTCGTCTTCGCAAACTCCACAACGCGCGGTTTCTGGACTTGACTCCCGGAAAGGAACTGCATGTCCATCGGGTGACAGGGGCAGAGTTCTTTTGGACCAAGGACGTCTCCTCCCTTCAGGCGACAATTGAAGATCTGAACCGAAGCGCAGAAGCCTTGGCGCAGGAAGGGGTTCTGCTGATGGAGGAGCTGAAGACCCGCGATCAAGAGGCCAGCCTCCAGGCCAAGAACCGTATTTATGACGTGCTCACCGGCGAGGTGCGAAGAGAGCTGCGCCTCATGCGGGAGATTGTGATACAATACCGTCCCGGAGAAGAGAACCGCGATTTGTTGTGCCAGCTTGTGGTGTTGGGAACCTATGTGAAACGGCGCTGCAATCTGAGGCTAATCGAAAAAGATTGCGGACAGGTAAACGGAGAAGATTTGCGTCTGAGCTTTCAGGACATGATATCGGCGCTGAAATTGATTGGGACACCCGCATCTCTGGACTGGGAGGACGGCTGCGGTTTTTCTGCAGAGTTCTCGATTTATGCCTTTGACATGCTCGAGCAGCTTTTAGAGGCTGTCCGCTTTTCCGGAAAAACAGTTTCGGTGAAGGCAAAGAGCGTAAGCGTGCTGCTTCAACTCTCGGGTGGCACAGAGCAAATTTGGCCGGAGATGGATGAGCTGACTCCGCCAGATTGCTGCACGGTTGATCAAAGCCTGCAGGACGGAGCCCTCTGCGTGCGCATGACGGAAGGAGGCGCCAGCTATGTTTGACGCGATCCGCAGACGCCTGACGCTGAACCACGCCATCCGGGAATCGATCGACACGTATCCGGGCGGGCTTTGCTTTGCCGCTTCGGACGGACGGCCCATTCTCGCCAACAAAAAGATGAACGACCTCTGCGCGCGGCTCACCGGGCACACGATTACCAACGCCGAACGGGCTTGGCAGGAGCTGCGGTCAGTGAAGCTGGCGGATACCTCCGAGGGGGAGCAGACCGGTTTCAGCACAGTGAACCCCAATACAGCGCAAGAAAGCTTTCTCTGTAGCCTGACTGACGGCGAAGTATGGCAATTCAGGCGGCAGAGCCTGATGTTGGGCAGAGCACCGATCATACAATACGAGGCTGAGGACATTACCGATCTCTACCGGTACCGGAATCGTTTGCGAGAGAACAACGCCCAGGCCGAAGGACTGCACGAGCGCCAGCGGGAACTGCTGCATAACATTGTACAGAATAATCTGGACAAGGAAATTCTCGAGGCCAAGATCCGTATTCATGATGATTTCGGCCGTCTGCTGCTTATGAGCCGCAACACGCTCGCCGAGAGGGGCACAGCACCGGAAATGGGAAAGCTTTTTGCCGCCTGGGAGAATGTAATCTGCAACATGGAGAATGCGGCCTCAACCCGTGTGGACAGCCGAACTACGCCGGAAAAAGAACTGGTGCAGGTGGCCGGGATGATTGGCTGCCAGGTACGCTTTAACGGGCGGCAGCCTTCTGAGAGGAAACCCTTACTGCTTCTCTATGCTGCCGTTCGGGAAGCGCTTACCAACGCTGTGAGACACGCTGGCGCGGATTGCCTAACCATAGACATCCGGGATGAGGGCAACTATTATCATGCGGAGATCCGCAACAATGGCCAAAAGAGCAGAGCCCCTATTCAGGAGGGCGGAGGCCTTGGCAACCTACGACGACGGCTCGAGCAGGAGGGCGCTCAGCTGCAAATCGACAACAGCGACGGCGTTACGCTGATTCTGACCATTCCAAAGGAGTAACCATGATCCATGTTTTGATCGTAGAGGATTCCGCTATTTCGCGGGAAATATTTGAGCGAACGCTCTCCGCATCGCAGGACTATGTGGTGATCGCCGCTATCGAAAATGCGGCCAACGCTGAGATCGCCTGTATGCGCGGGCGGATAGACTTGGTGTTGATGGATGTGTGTACGGCTGATGACGAATCCGGATTGGTGGCAGCTGCAAAAATTAAGAAGCACTGTCCGCAGGTGAAAATCATCATGATGTCCTCCATGCCGGAGCACTCGTTCCTGCAGAAAGCGCGGGGCTGCGGCTGCGACAGCTTTTGGTATAAGGAGCAGGGAGACATTGGCTTGCTGGAAATCTGCGACAGGACCATGAAGGGCAATTTCGTCTGGCCGGATCGAACGCCTGTTGTTCAGATCGGTCTTGCCCGCAGCGATGAGCTTACGACGCGAGAACTGGAGGTGATCCGCGCCCTTGCGCAGGGCTATCGCTATGAAGAGATTGCCGAACAGCTCTATGTCTCGCCGAACACAGTGAAATACCATGTGAAGAATATCCTGCAGAAGACCGGCTTCCGCAGCACGGTCCAGCTTGTGGCGGATGTCGTTGAAAAAAGGCTGATCCTGCCGCGGTATTAAATCCAATCCAAATGTGCCCCACGCAAAGAGGTTGTTGCGGAAACTACCTTTTTGTGTGGGGCGACTTTTTTTCAACTTTTATATAATAGCGTCGGATTATTGTATCTGCGTCTGCGGCAGTGCCCGAGGCTCCGCGTAGGAAAAACTCGGTCATAGGCCAGCATTCCTGTAGTGGGAGGATGATCATGTCGAATATTCTGGACGTATACAGCCGGCTCTCTATTGGCTCGCCTCAGGCATTGACCGCCGATTTTATCGGCCGGGGCAATCTCTGGATCAATAACAGCTACGACGCGTCTGTCAATAGGCTGGCCAGGACAATTATCAGCGAGGCCATCTTGAAAACTGCTCCCAGTCAGCTGTCTGTGCTTGGGTATGATGGGGATCTCTCCGGCGTGTTTGCCCCTTTTGCGGCCCTGTCTGCAGGGGAGTCGAAGATCTTAGAGTTTGTCAATGATGAAAAGCAGCTGCTGGAGCAGCTGAAAAACCTACAGCAGCAGATACGAGCTGTGCAGAACGTCATTCAGGGGCGAAAGGACTCGCTGCTTGCTTTTCGACAGGATGTACAGCGTCCTATTGAAGGTTATAAGCTGGTGGTCCTGTCGATGGACATGGGGCTTGCAGGACAGGAGCTCCTTTCGCTGCTCTCGCTTCTGCTGCGCAGCGGTCCGGCAGCAGGGATATCTTTCTTGATAATTTCCACAACTTACATTGCCTATCAGACTTCTGGCGGCAAGGAGATCGAATTGAAGGTCTCCTCTCTCGCACCCAACATCACCGTCTTGGAGCCGGGTGATGGTTCTGTCTCCGTTGCCGGAGGCCGTGCAGTCAGCTATACGATGCCAACTGCTGAGAAAATCATCAGCAACTGCGAATTGTTTCTGGCTCAGCTCCACAAGGCCCAGCTTCCGGTTGTCTTCTTTTCCGAACTTCACAATATGGAACGTCTCTGGACCGAAAGCAGTGTGGACGGGCTGACCTTCTGCATCGGCAAATATGGTGTGAACAACATGGAGATCACCATCGGTGACGAGGTCAATCAGAGGCATAACGTGATTATCACCGGCGCGGTCGGTCAGGGCAAATCCAACGCCATCTCCGTCATCATCCACAGCCTTTGCATGCGGTACTCGCCCAAAGAGCTGCAGATGTATTTGCTGGACTTCAAGGAGGGCGTTACCTTCAAGGCCTTTTCCAATATCGGACAAGACGATTATCTGCCACATGCGCGTACGCTTGGACTGGAGAGCGACGTTAGCTTCGGCGTGGCCGTACTCAACTCCCTTTTTAATGAATATCAGTGCCGAATGAAGCTGCTTAAGGAGCACAACGCGAAAAGTATACGCGAGCTTCGCCAGCATCACCCGGAGATTGAGATGCCCCGGATCGTTGTGGTCATCGACGAATTCCAGATGATGTTCGGCGATGATACATATGGAGAAGGGAAGAAGAATGCGGAGCTACTGGAGAAATCTGTCCGGCTCTTCCGCGCGGCGGGGATTCACTTCATTCTGGCGTCTCAAACGCTGATCGGCAACATGGCGCTTGCCGGGAATAAAGATAGTATTTTCAGCCAAATCCCCATCCGTATTGCGCTGAAAAACTCTGAATCCGAGGCGCGTGCTGTGCTTTCCATGAACAACGCCGCCGCCGCTTATGTCCGACCCCGTGAATCCGTGGTGAATCTGGACTACGGCGAACTGTCCCAGAACCGAAAAACTGTCATTGCCTTTGCCGATGAAAAGATCCTACGTCCCATCCGCCGCAAAATGTGGGAGCAGGCGCGCAGCTATACCAGACCGCCATTTGTTTTTGAGAGTGAAAAGCGGATCACTGTCTCGGCGGGAATTGAGGAAATCGCCAGACTGAGGAGGATCGCCAAATTCCCCGCAGCCCTTTTGGGAGACAGAATCTCCATCGACGGGGAACGGCTTGAAATTCCGCTGCCGCAGGAACCGGGCCGCAACATCGCTGTCTTTGGAACACCGGACGGCGACTGCAATCAGGCGGTAGGTATTCTGCAGAGCGCCGCGGCGTCTCTGGCAGCGCAGCATCCGCGAGGTAATGCGCGCTTTCTGTTCTGTGATTTTGACGGCGATGCGCTTCCCTATGACCGCCGGTTTCCACAGTTTGCGGCCTTGATGGAAAACGCCGGTTTTTTCTTGGAAACAATCAAAAAAGAGCAATTTACCGAGGCGATACAGCAGCTGCTGGATCAGCCCACACAGGGGGACAGCATCTATGTGTTCGGCTCTCTGATGGATCGCTGGGAATTTGAAAGCGACCCCTATGGTCAGGGAACTGTGCTCAGAACACTGGTGGAGACGGGGCCCGCCAAGGGGATTCACTTTATCGGCTGGTGGGTGAAGTCCTCCAAGTATACAGCGCAGGTTTCAGGCTACGGCAATAGTGACGCCTTCAACACCAAAATCTTTCTGCGCATGGATGAGCGCAGTATTCAGTCGCTGACCAATCCTTTCGTGCGCTGGTCGGCGCAGACAAATCGAGGTCTCATCATCGATGATGTGGAATTCTCCGGGGAGATCCCCTTTATTCCTTATGCGCCGATTACGCAAAAGGATGTGAATGCGTTTAGAACCAGAATCTGGGACTGATGAAATAACAATATAGGAGGTAATCCAGTATGTCCATGGTACAACAGCTCATTCAGGCGGTGACAGCCGCCCAACGCCAGATCGATGACCAGGTAACCAAGCTGCAGGCCTATAATGGCCAGGTTGACCGGGTAATCCAGCAGGTTCAGTCGGAGCTTTCCGGAAGCACGCAACAGTATGCGGCAGAGATGCTCCAGCAGCTTCAGCAGACCAAACAGCAGGTTTCCGATACTCTCGGAAAGCTCTCCGCGGCAAAGGAAGAGCTCACCCAGGTGAGAATGATCTGATAAAGGAGGAAGCACCATGCCATCTATACAGGAATTGATCAGCACCTTGCAGACCATCAAGCACAGCTCGGAAGAGCTTTCCAACATGGCAGCGACCGCCGGCAGTGCGCTCAACGGTCAGGCAAATGCCATCGGCGCGTTGGTACGCGGCAGCCAGTCGGGACAGACTGCCGTACAGGCCGTCGGCGTAGCGGCCCGTTCTCTGACCCAGGCTGCCGCCTCAATGAAAACCCTGGGCCGCACCTGCGACAACTATATCCGCAGCGCGCAGAAGTAATATGAGAGTCGTCAACAATCAGAAGGCTTCCGCCAAAACCTACATCCTGAACGATCTGCGCAGCAATCTGACGAATTTGGGTCACGAGAAGTCAGTTCTGCAGAATACTGCGTCATTGATCCAGACCCTCACGCAGAGTTCATATCTGCGAGTGGATCAGGAATTGAACGGTTATTGTACCAGAGCATCGGAGGAACTGGAGCGTGCCATGAGTCTGCTGAAGGAGGCTATGGCCGCCGCGCGGGAGCTGGACACTACGGAGGAAATACCGGATTGAATATACAGGAATTCTGTGAGCAGCTGAACGCTCTGAGCGAACGGGCAAAGGATTCCATGGACAAGCTGGAGCGGGAGCGCAATTATGTGATCGAAACGATGCAGAAGACCCAGGGCAGCTTTGGCGATCAGCCACCTGGGCAAAAGCTCGTGACGACGCTATATCATGCGAACAACGCACTCACATCTGCGGACAGTGCTCTCTATATGCTTCGCTCCCGAATCGAGAGCTATATCCAACAGACCAGAAAATAAGGAGGAGAACTCTATGGAAAGAAAAGCCTTCGGCATTGACCTTGGCACGACCAACAGTGCCATTGCGCTGTATGAAAACGAAGAGGTCAGCATTCTGAAAAACATGGAGGGCTTTGATATTACGCCTTCCGTGATCTTCTTTACGGGCGTTACCCCTTCCGGGGATGACGACATGCTGGTGGGCGAGTATGCCAAGAATGCCGCCGCCACCAACCCGGACAACGTGGTGCAGTTCATCAAACGCCGTATGGGACAGAGCGGACCGCAGTTTAATCACATTGGCCCCAGCGGCAAGGAATACACACCGGAGATGCTCTCTGCGTTCATCCTCCGCAAAATAGCCCAGGATGCGGAGCAGTTTGTCGGCGCGGGAGAAGTCAAGGATGTTGTTATCACCGTTCCCGCCTATTTTGATGACGCACGACGCACCGCCACCAAGCAGGCCGGCGCCATTGCTGGGCTGAATGTGCTTGCCGTCATCAACGAGCCCACAGCCGCTGCCATCGCCTTTGGCCTGGATAAAGGCGCTGACAGCCGGGTTTTGGTCTATGATCTGGGCGGAGGCACCTTTGACGTGACGATCATGGATATCAAGGGCAACCACTTTGATACGCTCGCCACCGGCGGCGACCACGCGCTGGGCGGCTTTAACTTTGATGGAAAGATGTCGGAGTTGATTCAGCAAAAGCTCGTCGAACAGGGTATTGAATTGGATGATGAAGACGACGCACTCTTTGCGGAGATCCGTGAAAAGGCGGAGAAGGCAAAGCTGCAGCTCTCCAGCGTCCAGAGCACCCGCCCGGTCTTTACCATCAACGGCAAGACCTGCCGTATTGAAATTACGCGAGAGGAGTTCGAGACTGCCACCGCAGACCTGATGCAGCGCACCAAGATCCTGTTGGAGGAGGTCATGGCGGACAAGAATATCAGCTGGGCTGAAATCGATGAGCTCTTGGTCGTAGGCGGTTCGACCCGTATGCCCATGGTAAAAAGAATGCTGGAGGAGCTCTCTGGCAAGTCCATCACCTACAAAATCGACCCGGATACCGCGGTAGCTCAGGGGGCGGCGATCTTTGCCAGCACCTTTGATCTCAACGCTGCGGAGGGAGCGCCCAAAAATGACGCCCGTGCCGGCGGCGAAGCCGACTGGGTCACCAATAAGATCACCATTTCGGATGTTACCAGCCAGTCTCTCGGCGTCATTACGCTGGACTATGATACCAGACGAGAACAGAACACCATCATCATCCCACACAACAGCAAGATCCCCACGACCCGCTCTGTTGAAGTATACACGGTGGATGACAACCAGACCCGGCTGCGTGTGCGCGTTACAGAGGGGGATGAGACGGATGTGGAGTTTGTCAAGGTAATTGGCAGCAGCACCTTATCCATCCCTCCATATCCGAAGGGATCTCCGGTGGAGATCATCTATGCCTATGACCCGGATCAGACTGTATTTATTGAAGTCATCGACAAGGTAACCAATCAGAGTTTGGGAACCTTCCAGGTAGACCGCGCCTCCAACCTTACTGCTGACCAGGTCGCCCGGGCTACAGGCGTGGTAGGGCGCGCAAATGTCGAGTAAGGGAAGGGAGTGTTCTGATGTCAGCTTTTGACGAATTGGAGCCTGTTCCGGAGGTTTTTCCGGAAGCCGAGCCTAAAACGGAGGCAGCAGCCGCCCCTGCGGCGTCGGAACCGCAGGTGGTATATACCCATGACGAAGAAAGCCTGCGCGAGTTGCGCGATGAAGTAGCTGCGCTGCGCGACCTTTTTACCCGGCGCCTGATGGAAGACAAACAGAAAACCGAGTTGATCAAGACTCTTGGGGATGGAGCCAGATTTGCTTTCATTGAGCCGTTCCTTTATGAAATCATTCTGTTGCTCGACCGTCTGGACCGGGCAGAGGATGATTTCTCAAGGTCTGTGCGCGACGAACTGTTTGATATTCTCCAGCGCCGTGGCCTGGAGCGGATTGAAGTAAAGCGGGAGTTTGATCCCAGACTTTACAAGGCAGTCCGCGTGACCGAAAGCGCAGAAGTAAGCGCCTTGACTGTAACGGGGCTTGTTCGCCGGGGATACATTTTCTCCGGTAAGGTCATTCGACCGGCGGAGGTCGTCGTTGCAAGACCCGGAAAGTTTTAAGCAGGAGAAAAATCGATATGACGAATTTCTATGAGGAATTAAAGCTAGACACGAACGCCTCCGCATCGGAGATTTCAGCAGAGCTGGTGCGCCTGGAATCGGTGTGGCACAAGCGAGAGATGTCCCGTCCAGAGCTGGCTGCGGAAAAGCTGGCGCTGATCGTTCAGGCCAAGAAGATTTTTGCAACGGACGCCTCCAAGGCGCAGTATGATCGGGAGCTGAACGCTCCTGTGAAGGAGTCTGCTCCAGACGATCCGGACGCCGCGCGAAAGGCACAGTTTCAAAAGTGGTATAACGATGCGATCAACTATTATAGCGCCGGTCAAACGGATCTTGCCAAAACAGCGATCGAGCGCGCCGCGGGCTACGGCGTGAATGAGGACGACTCTGAATACTATCTTTGGGCATCCCGGATTTATCGGAGAAACGGCGACCTGACCACGGCACTGAGCCAAATCAACCGGGCTATCGTCAACGACGCCGATGTGCCGGAGTATTATCTGGAAAAGGCCTTTGTTCTGGAAGCAATGCAGCTCCAGGCCTATCGCAATAGCGCGGACAACGCGGCGACGCTCCTGCGCCAGCAGCGGGATACACTGATGGACGCGGCGGACAAGGCGGCCTTTCGCCAAGACAACGACGCTCGTGGCCGCGCCTATGGTATGATGGCCTTTTCCTTGTATTTTGGCCAGCAAAAGGACGAAAAGCAGGCGGAGGATTTCGTGCAGGAAGCGCTTCGTCTGGGTGACCGCTGGGGCAATGCACAGCGCGTGCTGGACGACATGAACAAAAAGCGAGACGCCCGGAATCAGGCTGAGAGGGAAGCGCAGGCTCGCCGGGACGCCCTTGCCAGACAGAAGCGTGAGAAGCAGGAAGCCGCTGAGCGGGCAGAGAGGGAACGGCAGGAGGCCATTCGCCGGAAGAAAGCCAGAAAGCGCAGAAACGTCCTCATAGTCTTGGCAATTCTGGTCGTGGGTGGACTAGCCGCGCTGGGTATGGTGCGTGCCAATCTCACCGGCATCGGCTCTCATGTGAAATACCGCTTCGACCAAGCCTCTGGCACGCTTACCATCAGCGGGACGGGAGAAACCCGCGATTTCCCCACCGGCCTTTTGCCTGGTATGGGATTGAACTGGGCTCCTTGGGAGCAGAGCCGCAACAGCTACAGCGAGATCTGCGCTGTCATTGCCCCCATCGGTTTTGACGCTTACGATGTGCGGTCGCTGGAGCTGGACGAGCGCATCACCTATATCGGCGATGAGATCTTTAACTTCCCCAACCTCGCCGGGGAGCTGACCATCCCGTCGGGGGTCAGAGCCATCGGCGGCTGCGCCTTTGAAAATACCGACTCACTTGAAACCGTTTATCTTTCAAATTCCATTGAGTCGATTGCGACAACTGCCTTCACCGGGAAAACGACGCTTGTCTTTGACGGCACGCTGGAGGAGTGGAGTCAGGTCGGCGTCCACACGCATTTGGGCAACGGCTACGCAGAAGATAAACCCGGCGGCTTTAATACGCGCAGATGTTATGCGGTCTATTGCAACAACGGCTCCATCACCCGAAGCGAAGAAATGCGCAGCTATTATTATGACTCTTCCCGCACTGTGACCGTGCAGTATGACGGCACACTGGGGCAGTTTCGTGCCGCATTCGGCTGGATTGACCCGGAGGACTATGATACCGGCCGGTTCGTAGCGCAGGTCGTTTGCACGGACGGCGTCATCGATCCGACGGCCGGTGAGAGTTGGTAAGGAAAGGGCAGATGCAAAATGACGAACTTTTATGAAGAACTAAAGCTGGACAAAACAGCCTCCGCCTCGGAACTCACAGCGGAGTTGCTGCGGCTGGAATCGGTCTGGCATAAGCGCGAAATGTCCCGCCCCGAGCTGGCTGCGGAGAAACTGGTGCAGATCAACGAAGCAAAGAAGGTCTTTGCTTCAGACACCGCTAAAGCGCAGTATGACCGGGAATTGAACGCTGTTCCTGTTCAGACGGTGCCTGAAGATCCGGATGCCGAACGGCGCGCGCAGTTTCAGAAATGGTATCAAAATGCCCTCAGTTACTACCAGGAGACGCAGTACGATCTGGCCAAAACCGCTATCGAGAGGGCGGCAGGCTGTGGGACAAACGAAGATGATACGGTTTTCTTCTGCAACGCGTCTCGGATATATCGAAATAACGGAGATTTGACGACAGCGCTTAATTATGTCAACCGCGCTATCCTCAGCGATCCGACGGATCCGGAAAACTACATCGAAAAGGCCTTCGTCTTGGAGGCACAGTACCGTCAGGCACTTCAGAACCGCGGAAACTCCGCTGACCTGCTGCGGCAGTGGCGCGATGCGCTGGAGCAGGCCATCAAACGCAGTTCAGCCGGTTTTTACCGGGACGGCGAAGCTCGCGCTTGCGGAATGCTGGCTTTCTCTCTGCATTTCAGCCAGCCGCAGGATGAGGCGAGGGCAGAAGAGTTGGCCCGCCAGGCGGTCAAGCTGGGCGATCGCTGGGGCAACGCCCAGCGGGTACTGGACGACATGGAGGAAAAGCGGGCGGCTGCTGAAAAGGCCGAGAGAGATGCCCAAACGCGCCGCGCCGAAGCCGAACGACAAAACCGTGAACGGCAGATGCAGCTTGCTCAGGCTGAACAACAGCGTCAGCAACGTCAGAACGCTATGGCGGAAAAGGATAATAAAGCTAAAATCCTCTACATGCTGGGCTGGGCAGGCGTGATTCTCTCGGCAGGTTTGACCTTCCTTCCCAGCCGCACGACCTTCATCATCATTCTGAAAACGCTTTTTGTTTTCGGAGCTGTTGTTTTGCTGAACTATGCAGATACCTTTAAAAACGGCTATAGTGCGCGCCTGATCACCGCCGTCAGCTCGGTCCTGGGCGTGGCCTATTGCTTTGTGGCATCTACGGCAGCCTATACCATTATGGGTTACAGTGCAAGAAGCGCCTCTCGTACCTGTACGCTGGTGCTGATTCTGCTTGCAATCTTTTTCGTGCTGATGTTCACAGCCAAGGCTATGGGGAAAAAAGCGGATCAAAAGACAAGATTCTGAATGGAGAGAAATAGCAATGGGAAAAATCAAAACTGATACCGTAGAATTTACTACCCAGCGCAGTCTGAGAGATCTTACTGCAGCGCTGCGTCGCGCGATCGACGCCACCAAGGCGCAGGTTGAGCAGCTGGAAGACGATCCGTTGGAGATGATGGACGACATTAAACCGCAGGTGGCGGTGCTTCTTTCGGGCAGCAACTTCATGGGCGGAAGCCGTATGTGGGGCGTTCAGGTCATTCTGTATGATTTCGGCAATCGCCGGGCGGCGCAACTCGTCGCGATCGGCGAGGGCTTCGGCGCAGGCGTAATGAGCTATTATACCGGCGGATATTTTGAGCTGCGCGACGGCAAACGCCGCCGGGATAAGATCCTGGCAATCCTCACCGAAAACGATCCCAGCGCACAGAAAGGCATTTCTCTGGAGGACGAAGCTGAAGAAACGCCTCTATCCTATGCTGAGCTGACAGCGACGCCTGCGGTTGTATCCGGTGCGACGCCTGCGGGAGTCGCAGCGAGATCCTCTTCCGGGGTGAGGGCTCCGGTGTCTCCGGACGGGGTTGATCCAAACACCAGCTTTCTATTCCAGAAAATGCAGCAAAATCGCTCTGCGGTCGCGGATTTTACCCAGGAGCAGATGGACAACGTGGCGTATAAACTGTTCGCGTTGGATTGCGAGAAGTTTGCCGACCTGCACCCGGATTTCCCAGCGCGAAGCGAGCTGAAGTTGATCCGCGCTCTGGAAACAGAGGAGGGTACGCAGGATCGCTATCTCTACCAGCCGTACTTAGATCTGTTCCCGGAGCAAAATGAAGCAATGGCCCGGGGAATCAATGCAATCAAAATCTGGGCTAGTTCTCACCCTGATGATGCTTTTGCTGCTTTGCTTTGTGCCGGAATCAGTGAAATAACCGACGATCACGAGGGAGCCAATCAGTCGCTTTATCGTGTGATGATTCTGGAAAGTCGCGGAGCAGCGGTCGATGACCTGCTAGTCACCTGGGTGCAGACTGCATGGGCAAGTGGATTTGAGAACTGGTATTATCAGCGGTTCGGGGCTAATAATTCAGCATCTCGATCAGTTTCTCAGCCTGCATCGACCGTCCCCGACACTATGGGTGGAGCCGCTCCCGTTCAGCCTGCAGACAAAAGCGCCAATAAGGCTCCGGTACAGCCAAATAGAAACAAAGCAAGGCATGAGGCGGAAGAGCCAGTATCCCTGTTTCAAAGCCTTAAGGCAAACACACAGGGCTATAAGATGGCGTTTTTCACTGCAATCGCTGCAATTGCTTTAGTTCTTCTCGCCGTATTGAGCAGATACACCTCTCTGCTAAGTCTCGCGGCGCCTCTGTTGTGGCTCGTTCTCGTGTTTATTGACCAGCGTCCCGACAGCGTCCCAATGGCGATTCCGGTGACGATCCAGGCGGTGCTATCACTGCTTAACGGCTTTTCCGGCGGCATGCTTTCCATCCTTGGCACACTTCTCATCGTGGCGATCACTGTGCTGTACTGGCTGTTGGTGCTCAAAAAGGGGATACCGCAGATTCAATCCGCAAGGCTTTTGGTCCTGCTGCTCGGAATCCGCGCCCTGCTTGTGCTTGTCAACGCGTTCGGGATGCTCAGATACAGCATCCTTCTTACACTTGGCACGTTGGGCGCCTGCGCGCTGATGCTCTCGATGGCAGCGGCAATCTATTATTCCAGCAGGGAGTCGATTACCTCAAACTCCAAATGACTTTCTGGTTTATGTAGTACATTAATGCAAACAAGATTAAGTTTGGGCCTGCTCCCTCAAAAAATGAAAAAAGCCTCTGAACCGGTGACGGTTCAGAGGCTTTTTCATAGCTACTCATTAGGCGCAAAGCTTTCTGCGTAAGGTCTGCGTAAGCTCGAACTTTTCACGTTCAAAAGTTTGCGTTTTCATGAAGATCAGATACCAATTCGTTGACTTTCTTTCTTGAAAGTTACGGCTTAGTACATGCCGCCCGTTAGGATTTGAAACGGGTTTCGCGCAATCTAATGTTCAAAAAACGTAGTAATTTCAATGGCTTGCCGCTCTTTTTGCTTCGTTTTTGCAAGATGAAAGAGTTCTCCAAAAATGGCGTAAATCTTCAAAAATCTACATATCTCTTTCGCAAGCTGGCGTAGAGACTGGCGTAAATTTCGGAAAAAACCACTTAAAAAAAGCTCTGCGGTGTATTAACAAACGACAGCCCGAAAAGCCCTCTCTACAGACTCATAGTTGTTATGGGTGTAGATATCCAAGGTAACGCTGACATTGGAGTGCCCCATCAGATATTGCAGGCTCTTAACGTCAATCCCGGACTGTTGCATGTTGGTGCAGAAGGTGTGGCGGAGAACATGGGGCGTGACCGTCGGCATGTCGTTTCCGTGGATCTTCCGGTACTTCTTCTGCATCTGACGCATGTAGTTTTCCAAGTGCATTGCCACTTTCGGCTTCTCGTCCTTGTCCAGAAACAGAAAGCCGCTGCATCCGTCAATAAGGACTTCCACCTTGGGTGTAGGTCTGCTGGCCAAAACACGCCGAAACGCCATGTATGCTGCCTCCGACAAAGGAATGTTCCGTATACCGCTTGAGGTTTTCGGAGGGCAAACAAAATACGGTTTTTCTGCTGTGCGGCAGAGTTGGCGGCGAACAAAGATTTTTCGGCCTTTCAAATCAACATCAGATTTGGTGAGGCCGTACAGCTCACTCACCCGCAAACCCGTTTCCATCAAAATCACAATGTCGTCATAGTAATTGTTATTGCCATATTCTTGAATGAATTGCAGATACTTCTTCTGCTGTGCATCCGTCAACGCATCCCGTTTATAGGAATCATCGGGAAGTATATCTGACAGCTTGAACTTAAATGGATTCTTACGGATAATGTCATCATCCACCGCCATTTCAAAAGCCGGACGGATAACGCTCTGCACAACGGTGATTGTATTACGCTTCATGCCGCTGTCATGGAGACTGATAAACCATTTTTTCGCATCCGACAGTCTCACAGAACGTATTTTCTTCTTCCCAAATTCTGACTCGTGAATCCTTCTCACCGCAGAGCCATATGCCCGCATCGTATTCTGCTTGACGTTCCGCTTTATGTCCATATAGCGGTCTACAAGCTCTGATACGGTGATTTCTCCGGCGGTATAATCAATTCCGTCTGCCAGATCGCGCTGCACATCTTCCTCTTTGCGTCGCAATTCATCCAGCGTCTTTGCGTAGATGCTCCTACGCTTGTTGTGTATATCCCAATAGCGATAATCATAGGTACCGTCCTTGCGCTGCGTCTCTCCGGCGCGGAGAACACGGCCCCGTTTATCTTTGCGCTTTTCTGCCAAAACTTACAGCTCCTTTCCGAAAAGCGCCTTATGGATAGTACACACAATATACCATATCAAAGGTGCTTTTTCAATTAGATCGAGTATGCTTCTGCCAAATATTCATCGAATTGTTTTCGCTTGATCAGCCGCTTATTCCCTACAAACAGAACAAACGGGCAACGGTCATCGTCGCTGATCTCCCGCAGGCGGTTGATGCCGATGTTATACAGCTCCGCAGCCTCCGGCAGCGTCAGATTTGCTTTCTCCCAGATCGGCACTTTCGGCGCCCCGCTGCCTTTGCTTTCGGGGATAAGAATTTCATCCCTGTCCATCAGCATCCCCCTCCCTCGAAAATGGATTTCAATAGTTGCTGATTTTCTTCCCGCTGCCCGTGACGGAGGCTCGGCCCCGAAAACAGAACAGGCGTGGTCATGGAAAGCACCCGGTCGTATACCCGCGCCCGGTCGGTGTCCTGCGGATGTTTCAGCTCTTGTAGCGTCAGATTGGTGGTCACGATCAGCGGCTTCCCGCTGAGATATCGCCCATCGATCACTTGATATACAGTCTCCAGCCCAAACTTGGTATCGCGCTCCATACCGAAATCATCCAGAATGAGCAGCGGATAGGCGCAGAGCTTTTGAATGTACTCCATCCGGCCTTCAAAATCGTGGTCGATCACAGCGGCGAGATTCGTCATGCAGACCGGCACCTCTTTTTCAATCAGCGCATTGGCGATACAGGCGGCAAGATAACTTTTCCCCGTACCGACGTCTCCCCAGAAAAGCAGCCCTGCATTCTGGCTTACGACAGCATCCCAGCGTTCTGCATAGCGGCGGCACTGTTCCAGTCGTTCCGTGCGGATCGGCGCGGCATCAAACGTCCACTTCCGCATGATCGGATTCTGAAAACCCTGCTGCCGCAGTCGGAATACCGTGTGCCGGTGCTGCTGTTCCCGGTATTCCGCTTCCTGTTTAGCCTTCGCCTCCCGCTGGCAGCGGCATTGAACGGGATGGCGGTCTTTCCCGCCGAGAAGAAACCCGCCCTCAAAGAAAGCCTCTTTCGGCTCTCCGCAGACGCCGCAGCGGAGCAGTCCATCCTCGCCGCGATAATCTTTTTCTCCCGGCTCTACCGTCGGAACATGGATCATATTTTCTATATTCATAAGCTGTCCTCCCCCTCGTAGCTGTAATCTCTGATTCCCGGATTGACAGCTCGTTTTTTCTTTCCTGTTTTTGTGTCTGGAATGATCTTCAAATAGATGCGGTTGACGCTGCTGTGCGGATGCGGCGCTTTCTCCAAAAGCCCTGCCCTTTCCAAATCCCGCAGCGCTGTTTTTACTGTGGTAAGCCCCTTGTGGACTGCCTTACACATTTCTGATTCCGGGAACAGGATATATACCCGCCCGTCCTTATCCACCCAACCGTTCTTCTGGGAAAGCAGGGCGCGACTCAGCATCTGCGCATAAAGCAATTTCGCCGTCGATGACAACGGGAGATCCATAAGAAAATTCGGGAACGGAATGTACTGTGGCCGCTGTGTATCACGCCGGATGTAAACAGGTGTTTGCTGTATATCGCTCATCTGGTTTCCCCCTCTCTCGTTTCGTTTTTCGTCATCATCCTATTTGCCGCCCGCCCCCGGATGATGGGGAACATCCCAGCCCGCATCTGGCGAATGCGTCACAGGCCGTTTTACCTCTCCGAGGATCGCTCCGAGCTGCCCGATTGGGACAGGAGTATCATTGTCCCGCACAGGCTTCACCGCGATCTGGCCGGGCCACCCGGCCAGTTTATCTTCTCTGGTGATCGCTCCCCGGCATGGCCGGATCGTGGCGGCAGAAAGAATGTCGCTCCGCTCTGTACGGAAAGTAACTGGGATGCTGTATATTCAGTTTTCAAAGATCCCCTCACTTATAAGTGGGGACGGGTTTCAGCCGACCCTAACAGAATTTTTGAAAAAATCCTCTCACTTATAAGTGGGGGATTAGCCGCAGAGTTTTTAACGGGCTTCCCGAAAAATTCCCCTCACTTAGAAGTGGGGACGGAATTCGGAAAATCTGGCGTCGAAAAGTCTGCTTTTTTTGAAAGTCCCTCTACTTATAAGTGGGGACGGATTTTGACCAAGTTGACGCAAGAAAACAGCAGAAATTTGAAAAAGCCCCTCACTTAGAAGTGGGGACGCAGGACGCACAACGCTAACGGGAATTTTCAAATTTTTCTCTGAATTTTTTTGCCGTGCGCAGTACGTGCGGAAACAAAAAATCCGTGGCCGCCGGGATCGCTCCCGATGGTCACGGATGACGGAACTATCATTTTGAAAAAATGATCCCGCAGCGCATTTTATGAAATGGCTGGGGCTGTGAAATTCGCAGGATTGAACTGTGCGGGCTTGGGGTGCAGATAACCCCAACAAGGGCATGGACAGAAAACGAAAAATGAGTTTTTGGCTGCCAAGGAGAAACTTGCTCTGGCAAGTTTTCATCCGGGGCGGGCAAAGACGAAAATGAGTTTTTGCATCCCAAGGCGTAACTTGCTCTTAGCAAGATCGCCGGTGCAGCCGCCGATACAAAAAGCTTTTTTGTAACACAGCGCGAAACTTGCTCTTAGCAAGTGATAGCCGTGGAAAAAGGTTTTTGTTAAACAAGGCGAAACTTGCTCTGGCAAGTGAGACGTGGCGGCGCAGGGACAAAAATGAGTTTTTGAACCTCGGGGAGAATCTTGCTCTAAGCATGATCCTCCCCGCAGCTTTTTTGAAAAACCGACCATTTTCTGAATATTCGGTCTGTAAAAATGCCGCTTTCCATGCTATAATTTAATTTGAGATTTTGTGCGCAGCGCTTTTGGCGTAAATGATGTGCCTCGTCGAAAACGATCACACCGTAGCAGCGCACTTAGGAGCATTAGGCCGTACTTCACAGGGTCGCAGGTCGTGAGAATTTTTAGTCCTGCGGCTTCACGATAAATCCTTTATCACAACGGCTGCTCTCTTTCATCGGATACGAAAGCAGGGTGACGGCATGAGTACACAAGTGAAATCCAGACAGCGCGTGTCTGACCACGGCGAGGTCTTTACCTCCGAGCGCGAGGTCAACGCCATGCTGGATCTGGTGAAACAGGAAACAGAGCGCGTGGATTCCCGATTTCTGGAGCCCGCCTGCGGTGATGGAAATTTCGTTGCGGAGATCCTGCGGCGCAAGCTGGAAGCTGCAAAAAAACGCGCGACGCCCCCGCGAAAAAAGAAGCCCCTGCCCGCTGAGTTTGAGCGCCAGTCGGTAATCGCTGTGGCAAGCATCTACGGCGTAGATCTGCTGCTGGATAACGTGCAGGCCTGCCGGGAGCGCCTGTATGAGATTTGGAACGACAGCTACAGCGCCATATGCGGCAAAGAGGTAAACGAGGACTGCCGCGCCGCCGTGCGTTTTATCCTATCCCGGAACATCGTATGCGGCAACGCACTGAGCATGAAAGAGGTTGACGAGAACGGCGCGGACACGGAGGCCCCGATCGTTTTTTCCGAGTGGTCGTTCATCATGGGCGACAAAATGCAGCGCAAGGATTTTCGCTTTGACAAGCTGCTGGCCGGTGACTATGAGGCCACGGCGAAAGAACGAAAAAAGCGCACCCGCCCGGAAGAAGAACTTGGGCAGATGAGCCTGCTGTTGGAGCCGCAGCCCAGCGACGAGGGCGAGCTGCTGGCCTCATACATTGCGGATTACAGGAGGATACAGGATCATGGCGAGTAATCTTTACAATACGATGTATAACCCGGACGTTCTTTCCTGCATTGCAAACCTTTCCAACGACGAGGTATTCACCCCGCCGGAGGTCGCAAACGCCATGCTGGATCTTCTGCCGCAGGAACTGTTCTCCGATCCCAATACCACTTTCTTGGATCCCGCCACAAAAAGCGGCGTCTTCCTCCGGGAGATCGCCAAGCGGCTGCTGAAAGGGCTGGAGCCGATCTACCCCGATCTGCAGGAGCGCACGGATCATATTTTCCAGCATCAGCTTTACGGCATTGCCATTACGGAGCTGACAGCGCATCTTTCCCGGCGCAGTCTGTATTGCTCGAAATTTGCAAACGGCCCGTATTCCGTCACGCATTTCGATGCCGTGGACGGCAATGTGCGATTCAAGAATATCAAGCACCGCTGGCAGAACGGGAAATGCGTGTTCTGCGGCGCGTCTCAGAAAGAATATGACCGCGCCGATGATCTGGAGACGCACGCCTATGAGATGATCCACACCACGAAGCCGGAGGAGATTTTCAAGATGAAATTTGACGTGATAATCGGAAATCCGCCGTATCAATTGAACGATGCTGGCAATGGCGTAAGTGCTGCACCTATTTTCCAGTATTTTGTTGAGCAAGCAAAAAAACTGAATCCGCGGTTCTTGTCTATGATTATCCCGGCACGGTGGTATGCAGGTGGTAAGGGCTTGGATGCGTTTCGAGATGTAATGCTTCATGACAAGCGCGTAAGAAAACTTGTAGACTATGAATCCAGTAAAGATTGTTTTGACGGTGTCAATATTGCTGGCGGTATTTGCTATTTTCTTTGGGATCGGGATAATACTGGAGATTGTGAAATCACAAATATGATTAGCGGAGAAGGCACAACATTGGAGCGGCCTTTAGATGAATTTCCGATACTTATTCGGTCAAACACTGCGATTTCCATTGTGCATAAGGTGCTATCAAAAACTTCCGATATGTGGAGCGATCATGCTTATCCAAGAAATCCGTTTGGATTTGCAACTAATTATCGTGGCCGCACTCAGAAACGTAGTGGTGATATTGAATTGCTAACAAGCAAGGGATTCCAATATGTTTCCAATAATGAGGTTGTAAAAAATCGAGATATTATTAACTTCTATAAGATACTGATTGGCCGTCTGGTTCCCAGTAACGGAGAATTGGATGTAGACCCGAAAGATGGGTATAAGGTTATTACTGACACCCGTATTATCGGGCCGGGACAAATCAATACTGAAACATATTTGGATATTGGGGTGTTTCCTACCGAACAAGAGGCCATCAATTTCGAGAAGTACTTGAAGTGCAAATTCACACGATATCTTTTGCGACAGGCCATTTCTTCTTTGAATGTAACAAGAGAGTGCTTTAGGTTTGTTCCTTGCGAGGATTTTACAGAGGAATGGAATGACGCAAAGCTCTATGCCAAGTATGGCCTCACTGACGATGAGATTGCAGTGGTCGAATACACTATCAGACCTATGGAATAAGAGGGGGTGACGAATAATGCCGGATAGATTTGAAGATTTTGTCCATCAACGGCCGGAATCGCACCCGATGATCTATGCCTATGAGGATACCAACCCTCAGTATAAGGGCATGCTGAAAGTCGGCTATACGGCGATCGACGTGGACAAGCGGGTGGCGCAGCAGTATCCCACCAAGCGCCCGGACGGCAGCGTTCCCTATCGAATCGTGCTGCGGGAGTCCGCCATGTACCCGGACGGCACTTCTTTCACCGATCATGAAGTCCATCGGATGCTCCGCTATAAACAGATCACCGGCATGGGCGGTGAATGGTTCAAATGCACGGTGGACGATGTAAGAGCCGCGATCCTTGCCGTGCGCACCGGCTCTGCCAACACGGAAAACCGCACGCGGGCTTTTGCCATGCGCCCGGAGCAGGCCGACGCGGTAAAAAAGACGATCGCCTATTTCAAATCGGCCTATGAGGAACACAGCGGACGGACGCCGAAATTCCTCTGGAACGCCAAGATGCGCTTCGGCAAGACCTTTGCCGCCTATCAGCTGGCAAAGAAAATGGGCATGAAGCGTGTGCTGATCCTCACCTTCAAACCGGCTGTGCAGACCGCTTGGCGGGAAGATCTGCTGACCCATGTGGATTTTGAGGGCTGGCAGTTTATCTCCCGCCCGCAGAGCTACGGGGAGCCGGGCATGGACGCGCAGTACAGGAAAGCGGACAAGTCCAAGCCCATTGTGTGCTTCGGCTCCTTTCAGGATTTCCTCGGCGTGAACAAGGAAACGGGCGGAATCAAAGCCAATAACGAGTGGGTACATACCACCAACTGGGATCTGGTCATTTTCGATGAATACCATTTCGGCGCATGGAAGGACAGCGCCAAAAAGCTCTTTGAGCAGGACGAGGACACCTACGAGGAAGATCTGAGCAAATATGACGCGGGCAACGCCTACGATGAAACGTGGCTGCCGATCACCACGACCTATTACCTCTATCTCTCCGGCACGCCGTTCCGGGCACTGAACTCCGGTGAGTTTATCGAGGAACAGATCTATAACTGGACATATTCGGACGAACAGCGGGCAAAGGCAGAATGGCCCCGGCTCTCCAGCTTCCCGGAATACAGGGCCAAGCCCGGAGACACAAATCCGTATGAGGCGCTGCCCCGGATGGTCATGCTGACCTATAAGATCCCGGAGAGCATTCAGCGGATCGCGAAGCAGGGCGAGTTTGACGAATTTGATCTGAACGTGTTCTTCTCCGCAGAGGGCAAGGGCGAAGATGCGCATTTCGTCTATGAGGACTACGTTCAAAAATGGCTGGATCTGATCCGCGGCTCCTATCTGGAGACCAGCGTTGATGAATTGAAGCTGGGCGCACAGAAGCCGCCCATGCCCTATTCCGATACCCGCCTTTTGAGCGTTCTGTCGCATACGCTGTGGTTCATGCCCAATGTGGCATCCTGCTACGCTATGGCGAATCTGTTGGCGCAGAAGCAAAACGCATTCTTCCATGATTACAAGGTCAATGTCTGCGCCGGGACGCAGGCCGGGATCGGCGTGGCAGCGCTGGAACCGGTGCGCCGCAGCATGGGCGACCCGCTGGAGACCAAGACGATCACGCTCTCCTGCGGCAAGCTGACCACCGGCGTCACGATCAAGCCGTGGACGGGAATCTTTATGCTGCGCAATCTCTCCAGCCCGGAGACCTATTTCCAAGCGGCGTTCCGCGTGCAAAGCCCGTGGGAGGTCACTACGGATGACGGGAAGAAAGAGATCGTCAAACGGGAGTGCTATGTTTTTGACTTTGCTCTGGATCGCGCCCTGCGGCAGATCTCCGACTATAGCTGCCGTCTCAACGTCGCAGAAAGCAATCCGGAGAAAAAGGTCGGTGATTTTATCAGCTTCCTGCCGGTGCTGGCCTATGACGGGAGCGCCATGCGGCAAGTCAACGCAGCGGAAATACTGGATATCGCCATGGCCGGTACGTCGGCAACGCTCCTTGCCAAGCGCTGGGAGAGCGCCTTACTGGTCAACGTGGACAATGAGACGCTTTCGCGGCTGCTTGCCAGTGAAGAAGCCATGGACGCGCTCATGCGCATTGAGGGCTTCCGCAGTCTGAACGCCGACATTGAGACGATCATCAACAAGTCCAACGCGGTCAAGAAAGCGAAGCGCGACGGTGAAAAACTGACGCCAAAGGAAAAGAAGGAGCTGACAGAGGCAGAAAAAGAATACAAGTCCAAGCGGAAGATGATCCAGGAGAAGCTGATCAAGTTCGCTACCCGCGTGCCTGTATTCATGTATCTGACGGATTATCGGGAATACAGTCTGAAAGATGTTATCACGCAGCTGGAACCGGAACTGTTTAAGAAGGTCACGGGTCTTGATGTAAAGGATTTCGAGCTGCTGGTGTCGCTGAATGTCTTTAACGAGGCCTTGATGAACGACGCCGTGTATAAATTCAAGCGGTATGAGGATGCCAGCTTGATCTATACCGGTATCGATAAGCATACCGGCGAGGATGTGGGTCTGTACAGCACCGTTATTTCCCGCGAGGCATACGACGCTATGGCGGGGCAGCTTGCTTCCTCCATGCAGGCAGATCCCCAGCGGGATGACGATATCCCGGAGCGCCCGGTATTTACGAATCTCTCCTATGAGGACGATGACGAGGACGAGCTGCCGATGGTCGCGGAGCCAAAACCCAAGTATGAGACGAAACGGACGCCGATCGTGCAGCCACAGAAGCCAGCGGCTGGCTCTACCTATCGCCCGTCTTATGTGCCTCCGACGCCAGCACCTATTGCTCCTGCCAAGCCGAAGATAACGGTAGATACATCTGGTGTCCATGCGGGAACCATCGTCACGCATAAGGCATTCGGTACTGGACAGGTAAAGGGGATTGACGGCGCGATCATTGTCGTTACGTTTTCCGATGGCGATAAACGCTTCCAGTTCCCCGGCGCGTTCCAGCAGGGATTTTTGAAGCTGGATCAATAAGGATACAGGCAGTATTTATTGCATTCCCGATCCTTGCTTCTTTTGGGGTATATCTATATTCCCCATGATCAGAGAGGTGCGCCATGCCCAATAAATACAGCCCCGGCGACACCGCATTTATCGTGGAAAGCGGGCGCTTCATCCGGGAAGTCACAGTGATCAAGCAGACCGGCGATTTCTGTACGCTTCGTTTTGCGGACAGCAACGGCGGGATCAAGGTGCGGGAAAGCAGACTGTTCCCCACAAAAGAAGCAGCGGAGGCCAGCTTGCCAAAGAAAATGGGACGCTGACAAGAGCTTCCCTGTATAAAGGGTGCCTCAATCTCCGGGCATAGCACAGCCCATCCGTGTTCATATGCGGGTGGGCTGTATTTTTTTGCCCGCAAAACCGGCACAGCGCCGATGGGCGCGTGCGCTCATAGGCTTGCCATAAATCCATACGGGAGGGGGTGATAACGCCATGCAGACAAATAATCGGAAGGGAGGCATGTTCGCCATGGACAGGAAAAAGCGCATGAAAGTGAGGGCGGCATAAATGGCAAAGAAACTGGATGCTGCCCAGATCGAGCGTGAGCGGCACCAAGGCGAAAAAAGCAGTTTCCGCGAGGAAGAAAAACAGCGCATTCGGGACACCATTGCGAAAAACCGCGCCGGAGAGCGAAAAGTCACGGTCATCATGCCCTCTCCCAAAGAGGGGGATGCCGCCGAGAATAAGAAGATCCGCGTCGCGGCGTATTGCCGGGTAAGTACTGCCGAGGATGAACAGGTGGGCAGCTTCGAGATGCAGGTACAGCACTTCACCACCATCATCCAGAACAATCCTCAATATGAACTGGTAAAAATATTCAAAGATGAGGGCGTGAGTGGGACTTCCATAGGCAAGCGCAAAGGTTTTCAAGAAATGATGGACGCGGCCAGGGCGGGAAAAATCGATCTGATTTTGACCAAGAGCATCAGTCGCTTCGGGCGCAACGTCGTGGATGTACTGTCCTCTCTGCGGGAGCTGAACAAGCTATCGCCACCTGTAACAGTCAGCTTTGAGACGGAAGGGATCACCTCTGCCGGTGGGAACAATCTGCTTCTCTCCATCCTCGCCTCTGTAGCCCAAATGGAAAGTGAACAGCGCAGCCTGTCCGTAAAAGCCGGTATTCGCTACCGGATGCAGGAGGGGCTGTATAAGTTTACGGTCAAAAATACCATCGGGTACTACAGGGACTACGCAGGCAGGCTCAAAATCGAGCCAGCGGAAGCACAGCTTGTCGAATACATCTACGACAGCTATTTGGAGGGCGCGTCTTTTAGAACGATAGCGGATTCCCTCACCGCGCAGGGGATCAGTTCCCCCAAGGGGCTTTCACGTTGGAAGCCCGGTACAATTCGCGGCATTCTGACCAACGAGAAATACTGCGGGAATGTCCTGTATCAAAAGACGGTCTGTACGGATTGCCTAACACATACGTCCGTCAAGAACAAAGACATTCTGCCGCAGTACTTCTGGGAAAACACTCATCCGGCCATTATCCCGCCGGTCAAGTGGGCAAAAGTGCAGGAAATCATGGCGTCCGGGAAAAACAGAGGACGTGGCAAGCCGCTGGATGCCATGAAAAAGAAATTTGCTGTGGCGCGGATCAAATCCGGCCCCCTGCGCGGCTACATGCTGATCGACATGAATTGGTCCAAAGAGGAACGGGACATTATCATCAAAATCATTGAAAATGTGGAGCTTGACCAGAATCAAGCAGAAAGGAATTAAACCATGGCTATTGATTTTTCTAAGATTAACCTTGAAGTGATCGACCTCAACACCAATGCGACCCCGGATATCTTCATCAACCAGAACGGCATCACGTTCAGCCGCCGCGTCTTGGAGGATATGAATTATCCTCAGAACGTCCAGTACGGCTTTGATGCCGCCCAGCACATTTTCGCGATCCGTGTCTGCAAGAGCAATGAGGCCAAGGCCGCAACCTTCTCCAAGCCTCGCGCCGAACAGACGTCCACGCTGAGCTGCGGCAACAAGAATCTGAAAGAAGTGGTGGTGCGGCTGATCCCGGATTACAAGCCCAAGATGCGCTACAAGGTCACGGGACAGTACGATCCCGAAAACCGGGTGATGTACTTCGATATGACCACGGCGGAAGAGTCCCTGTTCCGGGCTACGGACAAGTAATTCCGCGTCCCGGCACAATCTATCGCTGATTCTGCATAAGAGTCAGCGGAGGCCATGTCCATTGCGGGCATGGCCTTTTTTACGGCATTTCGATCTTGCCGTGCTGCTTCTCAAAATCTTCAATGGCCTTGCGGATCAGATAAATCACTTCTCCGTTGGCTGACCGTCCCTCATACTGCGATATATAATGCAGCTTGTAATGCAATTCACTGTCAATGCGCAAGCCAAGGTGCTTGTCCTTTTCTCTTTTCGGTATATCCATATATCTAACCTCTTTGTACTTGATAGAAGATAATTTGAGTTTATTTCAAGTACGTGTTAGAATGTGCAATGTGTACTTATTTTAAGTACACAATACTTACAGGGAGAGATAGATATGCAGATAGACGGCAGAGCTTATTTCGTAGAGCGACCCCGGAGGCTGAATGATTTGCAGATCCCGCATCTGCTTGACAGGGAACGACCATACCGCATAGTTGCCAAGGTGGAGCTACAAGGGATCGACTATGAAAACTTCGTTACGGATATGCTGGCAGACAGGCAATTCATTGAGGATCACGGGCAAGACTGCAAAGCCGGGGATGTATGGGATTGTTTGCTGGTGCAGCAGAAAGGCCGCGAGGGTGGCGTTCTGGTGCTGCCGGAGCAGGGCTGTTTCGTCTCATGGGCGGCGTATGTGCCGGAGATCAACATATAATGATAGCCGCATCCGGTTTGGATGCGGCTTATACATACCCTCAGCGGTTAACTTGTTTTAGGTTAAATTTATTATTGACTTTTGGGGGAACTTGTGATAATCTTCTGAGTAAAGGAGGTTGAGACTATGGCATACACACGTTTTGGGGAGTTTGTCCGTATTCTGCGGATCAAACACCATGAAGTCATGGGAGACATGGCAAAAATGCTCGGCGCTTCCCTCCCGTTTTTGTCTTCTGTCGAGAACGGCAAGAAGAATGTTCCCGCTGATTGGGCTGATAAGATCGCGGCGCATTATGGCTTGACGCCATCGGAGAGGCAAGAATTGGATGAGGCTATCGAGGAATCCAAAATCCAGTACAAGATTCCGACCCAAAACGCTGGGTACAACCAGCGTAGAGCCGCCATGCAGTTCGCACGTTCCTTCGACGAAATGGATGACGAGACTGCCATGAAAATTCTGGAGCTTCTTAGCAAAAAGGACGGTGACAACCAGTAAATGGACTACAAAACGAAACCTACCAGCCGTGAGGATCTGAGGCGTTACTCAAAACTGTTTCGCAAGCTCTTTGATGTACCGCTGACTGGCCCATTCCCTGTGTTGGAAGCGCTGGATCGCGTAAGTGATATTTTCAGTGGCTGCAACTACACCGTGGTGGAGGACAAGCACCTCCCACCGCAAACGATGGCTCGATGTGTTCCCAATGAATATAATGGCTTTACTATCGAGATCAAGGAATCTGTGTACAGAGGGGCTTACGAAAAACGCGTCGGTGCACTCCTTGGATTTATTTGCCACGAGATCTGCCACGTTTTTCTGTTCAAAATTGGTTTCACGCCTGTATATGAGCGTGCCTTTGCCGACAATGAGCTTCGTCCCTACGAAAGCGTTGAGTGGCAGGCCAAAGCCCTATGTGCGGAAGTGATGATTCCCTACGACGAAAGCCGCGGGATGACTCAGCAGGCAATCATAGACACTTATATTGTGTCCAAAGGGTTTGCCAAAGCACGCCGCAAACTGGAAAGGCGGTGAGGCGTATGATTGTGTAAGGAAGCCGGTATATCTGCTACCAACTTTTATACCGGCATAGATGTAGGCGGCGCAGCATGGCTGCTACCAACGGTATGCTGCACTAAAAACCCATTCTGGGGATACGAGTGTCCTCCAAATAAGTAAATCGGCTCTCGTATCCTCAGATACAAAAGATCTGAAGATTCGAGGTTAAAACAGTGTATACTACAAAACAATCTAACGCGATAGAGCTTGTTCCGGATTCTTTTCAGTCTTTTCTTGTCCATGGTGCGCAGTTCACCGACAGGGAAGAATATCCTATCCTTCCAACAAGTTTCATTTCATCTGTCGTACCGGAAAGAATTATGCCTTTCAGTAAGGCCATTACTTACCGTGGCGATCTGCACGATACCTTCATCGGCTTCTATTCTCCAGACGACACTTTTGAGCGTGTAAGGCGAAATCCAAAACGCTATCTGCCGTTCTTTAAGAGAACCGCCGGGATTATTGGGCCGGATTTTTCGATTCACAGCGACATGCCCATCATAAAGCAGAAGTCGCAGATCAATGACAATCTTTCCCTTACGTATTACTATGGTTCACAAGGCATTCCGATTATCCCGAATCTTAGGTGTGGAGTGGACGAATTGCTCCCGGAGTTCTTGTCAGCCATTCCACGTCATACGTTGGTTGCCATTGGAACGCATGGTTTTGTTCACCAAATGCGGGAGCAATGCGAGTGGTATTGCTTTATTGAATCCTTCTGTAATGCGCTTCAGCCGACAGGAATCGTTGTCTACGGCTCGTTGCACAACAGGATGTTCAATGATTTGAAAGCCCGCTATCCGTTCTACTTCTATGATCCTTGGATTTCACAGCGTGCTAAGGAGGTAAGACGGAATGGCAACTAAGGGTGCAAGTAATTGGTATGGTAATGCACGTGGAGGCCGTCAAGGGCATCCAACACAGCATACAGGATTTGCATGGGCAAAAGCCTTTAACCGGAGCACCTTGGATGATCACTTCCAGCGTCACGGCGAGCAAATGGGCTGTCCAACGAAAGAATCATACAATGCAAATGCCGTCAAATTTGCCAACACGGTAGATCGTAAAAACAATGTCAGTTTCGTCGCCCGTAGCGGCACGACCTACAAATTTAACAAGGTGGACGGCACCTTTGCAATTATTACAAAGCGCGGCGTGGTAATAACATACTTTAGGCCCAAAGACGGGTATGACTACTACAAGGCGCAGATAGAGAGGGCAAGGAAATGAATAATACTTTTTATCAGCCAATGGTGTGTCCGGTTTGCGGCAAGTTTTACTTCTCTGAGTTGCAGGAGGGTGACGATGTAAGCCTTCTTCAATGCTCTAAATGCGGGTGGCGCTACGATTACAATCAAGCTGCCAATCCGGATCTCAAGCAAGGCAATAACGTTCAAAGCGTCAACGAGTACCGGGCGTGGTATGAAAAAGCAATCGCAGAAAATCCAGAATACGATTTTTCAGACGAGCATTGCCCTCCTGCAGAGCCTCACCAATGCCCTGTATGCGGGAAACATACGTTCAAAGATCGGGATAGCTTCGATATTTGCCCGGTCTGTGGGTGGCTGGATGATGGCCTTATGGAGGATGAGCCAGATCGCTGGGCAGGCAGCTCAAACGATTTGTGCCTAAACGAGTTCCGCAAACGCTATCAACAGGACAAGCACTCATAAGCAAAAAAAGAGCCCGCTGGACGCTACCAACACCCAGCGGGTTCATTCTGAGGGATACGAGTATCCTCCAAATAAGTGATTATATAATAACTCGAATCCCCCACGCTGTCAATCGGAAATAACTGGAATCAAACAAGTTTTGAACTGCTCCTTCAAGCATGAAGGCAGCCAGAGCGCACGAAAGGATAGTTTACATGGTAGATATTTCGCTCGACACAAAAGCTATACAAATACTTAAGCAGCATGTCGGAAAACAGTTTGAGCGGTATTCCTATGCCCCGTTCCTCGCTCCTGATGCATTTGAAGTCGCCGGGCTCTATATTGGAGGTAACGCATATAAACTTACTGCCTCCCTTGAAGTTATACGTCGTTTTTTTGAAAATGATGATGTAGCTATTCTGAAGTTGGAAGAATGTGCTCCGTTTGATATTGTCAGCATCTTGGATAGCGGCAAAATGAAAGAAACCACAGTATATGAAACAATAGTTTCGGTCGATATTGTGAATGACCGAGAAACTGTTAGGCACAATGGCGAAGAGCGATGCATGACCTCTACGAAGGGGCTTATTTTTCATTTTGCAAGCGGCGAAGAACTGTCCTTTGAACTCGGGACTTGGTTTTCCGAGTTGATTTCTATAAAGCGCGGTCGCAGCCTCATAAAGGACTTTTCTCCGATAGATGACTTTTTGGACGAATGGGAAGACAGCGAGGGATATACCCCGGAGTGCTCCCGTGAGGTCATTTCAGTCAAATAACTGATTGGGGCTGCGGTTTGTGCCGCAGCCCCTTCTTCACGCAAAAACGTTCCCTCCGAGCTGACCGCATCAAAGAAAACTCTTTTTCTTCTTGTTTTTTATATTTCTTATTCTATTACTTGGGGCCAGTTTTCTGCCTTATCCCGGACGGCATCCCGCCCCATGTGGTGCGGATATCCGTCTCATGGGAGGCGGGTTTTCGCCCGAAGATCGTAAAGAGCAAATGGCGTAAAAATGGGCAGTCAGTACATGCAGTACCGGCTGCCCATCTTTTGCTATCCATTCGGCGCTGAATTTGGCGTAAACGTGGCGTAAATGCCTTTCCCGATTGCGCTAAAATCCAGCTATATCAAGGCTTTGCGGCCTCGATCAGTACATGCCGCCCATGTCGGGAGCAGCGGGCATCGGCGGATTCTTCTCCGGGATGTCGGCCACGAGGCTCTCGGTGGTGAGCACCATGGACGCCACGGAAGCGGCGTTCTCCAGCGCGCTGCGGCAGACCTTGGTCGGGTCGACGATGCCCATCGCGAGCATGTCGCCGTACTGGTCGTTGGCGGCGTCGAAGCCGAAGTTCGGGTTCTCACTGTCGGCAACCTTGTTGAGGATGACGGCACCCTCCAGACCGGCGTTGGACGCGATCTGCATAATGGGGGCCTTCAGCGCGCGGGCCACGGTGGCGGCGCCGGTCTTCTCATCGCCTTCCAGCGAGGCGACCAGCTTTTCGGCGGCCTTGGAGGCCAGCACGTAGGCGGTGCCGCCGCCGGGGACGATGCCTTCGGCAACAGCGGCGCGGGTGGCGTTGAGCGCGTCCTCGATGCGGAGCTTCTTCTCCTTCATCTCGGTCTCGGTGGCAGCGCCGACCTTGATGACGGCAACGCCGCCGCTCAGCTTGGCCAGACGCTCCTGCAGCTTCTCACGGTCATAGTCGGACGTGGTGGTCTCCAGCTGGTGCTCGATCTGCATGGCGCGGGCGCGGATCTCGGCCTTGTCGCCGGCGCCGTCGACGATGACGGTGTTCTCCTTGGTGACCTTGACCTGGTGGGCCTGACCGAGGACCTCCAGACCGGCGTCCTTCAGCTCCATGCCCAGCTCACTGGACACGACGGTGCCGCCGGTGAGGATGGCGATGTCCTGCAGCATTTCCTTGCGGCGATCGCCGAAGCCGGGGGCCTTGACGCAGATGCAGGTGAAGGTGCCGCGCAGCTTGTTGAGAACGATGGTGGCCAGAGCCTCGCCCTCGACGTCCTCGGCGATGATGAGGAGCTTGCGGCCGGCCTTGACGATCTGCTCCAGCAGGGGCAGGATCTCCTGGATATTGGAGATTTTCTTGTCGGTGATGAGGATCAGCGCGTCGTCGATGACGGCTTCCATCTTGTCGGTGTCGGTGACCATGTAGGGGGAGAGGTAGCCGCGGTCAAACTGCATGCCTTCGACCACGTCGCTGTAGGTCTCGGCGGTCTTGGACTCCTCGATGGTGATGACGCCGTTCTGGCTGACCTTCTCCATGGCCTCGGCGATCAGGGTACCGATCACTTCGTCGCCGGAGGAGATGGTGCCGACGCGGGCGATGTCCTTGGAGCCGGAGACGGGCACGGAAGCGGCTTTGACGGCCTCCACGGCGGCCTCGGCGGCCTTCTGGATGCCGCGGCGCATGGTCATGGGATTGGCGCCGGCGGCCAGGTTCTTCAGGCCCTCGTTGATCATGGACTGGGCCAGCAGGGTGGCGGTGGTGGTACCGTCGCCGGCCACGTCGTTGGTCTTGGTGGAAACTTCCTTGATCAGCTGCGCGCCCATATTTTCAAAAGCGTCCTCCAGCTCGATCTCCTTGGCGATGGTCACGCCGTCGTTGGTGATCAGCGGAGAGCCGAACTTCTTGTCCAGCACCACGTTGCGGCCCTTGGGGCCGAGGGTGATCTTCACGGTGTCGGCCAGCTGGTTGACGCCGCGCTCAATTGCTTTTCTTGCTTCTTCGCCGTAAATGATTTTCTTAGCCATGGTTCATTGCCTCCTTATTCGATCACAGCCAGGATGTCGCTCTGGCGGACAATGGTGTACTCCACGTCCTCAAGCTTGATCTTGCTGCCGCTGTACTTGCCGACCAGAACGCTCTCGCCGGGCTTGACGATCATCTTGACCTCATTGCCGTCCACGATCCCGCCGGGGCCGACCTCGATGACCTCATAGATCTCGGGCTTCTCCTGCGCCGCGGAGGCGAGGAAAATGCCGGAAGAGGTGCGCTCTTCAGCGGCGTTCTGCTTCAGAACAACTCTGTCAGCCAAGGGTTTCAGCTTCATGATTCTATCCTCCAATTTTATATAATACAAAAATCAGCATCGTTAGCACTCAAAACCTCTGAGTGCTAACGATGCATACTATACCACAATTTTCTTTTTTTTCAAGCCCTTCCGGTAAAAAACTGGGGAAAAGAATTTTAAACTTTTTGTTACGCCGTCGCGCAGCGTCCGTCAGTCGGAGCCCGCGGGCTTTTTATCGTCGAAGAAGTGCAGCGTGGCGGGCACGATCAGCTTCATCGCGCCGGGCACGAGCTTCCAGCGGATGGTATCGGCCATCATGCCCTCGCCGTCGAGGTTGACGACGTCGGGCTTGGCCAGGCGGATATCGACCTCGGTGCCGTGCAGATGGGTGATGAACTTCGGCGATTCGTCGGAGCGGCCGGAGGAAAACTTGCCGATCTGAGCGGCCAGCTGGATGAGATTGACCTTTTTGACCACGTAGATATCCAGGTCGCCGTCGTCCGGGCGGGCGTTCCGGCTGGGATTGAAGCCGCCGCCGTAGTAGCGGCCGTTGCAGGCGCAGATCAGGGTCTGGCTGCCTTTGATGCTGACGTCGCCGCAGCGGATGTGCATCTCGGAGGAGATGCCCTTGAAGACGTTGACGATCAGACTGAGGATATAGCCGCCGATGCCGCCGGCCAGGGGGAGCTTGCTGTATTTGTGCACGCCGGTGCCGACGCGCGCGTCGATGCCGACCGAGCAGATGTTGTCGCACCAGCGGCCGTTGCAGTCGATCAGGTCGATCGGGTGCTCCCAGCCGTCCAGCAGGGCCTCCAGATCGCGGAAGCAGTCTTTTTCGTCGCCGAACATGCGGCAGAAATCGTTGCCGGTGCCGGTGGGGAAGGGGGCGGCCGCCACATTGGGCAGCAGCGCCGCGCCGTTGACGCACTCGTTGAAGGTACCGTCGCCGCCGCAGGCATAGACCCGCAGATGATCGCAGAGCTCCGCCTCGGCGCGGATCTTCTTCACCGCGTCCATCGGCGCTTTTGTCACGTAGATCTCATATTCGTCGCTGCGTGTCCGGAACGCTGCCTCGACCTTCTGGCGCACGGCCTCAGTGCTGTCCTTGCCGCCGGCGACGGGATTGACGATAAACAGATGCTTCATATCGGTGCCTCTTTCTACAGCTTTTTTTAGGGATTCTACTGACAATCGGTTGCCAAAACCGGGACTGATCCGATAAAATGAACCTGAGGTGATGACAATGCATGAGATCGATAAGGCGCGTTTTGGCGCGATCATCGCGGCGGCGCGAAAAGAGCGGGGGATGACCCAGAAGGATCTGGCGCAGAAGCTGTTCATTTCTGATAAGGCTGTCAGCAAGTGGGAGACAGGCGTCAGCCTTCCGGACACGTCGCTGCTGATCCCGCTGTCCGAGACCCTCGGCATCCCGGTCGCCGAATTGCTGACCGGGCAAAAAGACCCGGAACCGGAAACGGCGGTCAAAACGGTCTTGAACTATTCGGAGGACAAGAACCGCAGCAACGGACGACAGCTTGTCCGCCGCTCCGTCATTTACACCGTTCTCGTCCTGATCGCCGCGGCGGAGTTTACCGTGAACAATTATTTCGGCTATTATTCACCGGAATTGACGGGGATCCTGGTTATGAGCCTCGTGTTTTCCGCGTATTTTTTCTTCCTGGCAAAGGGATCGCTCCCGGGTTATTACGATCAGAACAGAATCTCTCATCTGAGCCACGGCATCGTCCGCATGAACCTGCCAGGCGTCCGCTTTACCAACGGCAACTGGCCGCATATCCTGCGGGTATGCCAGGTCTGGTCGGCCTCGATGCTGGTGCTGTATATTCCACTCCACCGGCTGGCAGCTGTGATCCTTCCGGCCGGGTGGGCGGTACGCGCGCCGGTTCTGCTGGCGATCATCGGCCTGATCGTGCCGATCTATCTTGCGGCGAAAAAATATGAATGACGCGCAGCCAGGGACGGCGCCGGATCTCAGGATCCGGCGCTGTCTTTTGTTACGGCTTGAGATACATAAACAGATCGCACTTGATCATGCCGTTGTAGAGCTTGCGCTTTTTGTCGGCCGTGCGGCCGAAGCAGCGCTCAAATTCGGTGTGCGAGGAGAGCAGGTAGAGCTGCCAGTTCTCGGTTTTGGCCCAGGCGGCGCCAAAGGCGCGGTAGAGCCGCTCGGCCTCCTCTTTCTCCATGATGCGCTCGCCGTAGGGCGGGTTGGTGACGATGACGCCGCGCTCGGTCTTGCGGTCAAATTTCGTCGCGTCGGCCACCTCAAAGCGCACGCAGTCCAGCACGCCTGCGCGCCGTGCGTTTTCCTCGGCCAGAGCGATGGCCTTCGGGTCGATGTCCGCGCCGAGGATGCGGTAATTGCCGTGGTATTCCTTCTCTCGCGCCGCCTCGCGCTCGCGCTCGAAGACCGCCTTGCCGATCACGGGCCAGTCCATCGCGCGGAAACTGCGGTTGAGGCCGGGCGCGCGGTTTTTCGCAATCAGCGCGGCCTCGATGGGGATCGTGCCGCTGCCGCAGAAGGGGTCGCAGAAATCGTCCCGCCCGCGGTAGCGCGAGAGCGTCACCATGGCGGCTGCCATCGTCTCCTTGAGGGGGGCGGCATTGTGCGCCGGGCGATAGCCGCGCTTGTGCAGCCCGTCGCCGGAGGTATCCAGACTCAGCGAGACCTGATCCTTCATCATGGCAAACTGCACCTGATAGCAGGCGCCTGTCTCGGGGAACCACTCGATCCCGTAGACCGCTTTCAGCCGCTCGACGATGGCCTTCTTGATGATCTTCTGGCAGTCCGATACGGAAAAGAGCTTGGAATTGAGGCTGTAGCCCTTGACGGGAAAGGCCCCGTCGCGCGGGATGATCGTCTCCCAGGGCAGGGCGCGGGTGCCTTCAAAGAGCTCGTCGAAGCTCAGCGCGGGAAAGCGGCCCAGCTCCAGCAGCACACGCTCACCGATGCGCAGATTGATGTTGGCGCGGGCGACGGCTTCCGCGCCGCCGCGGAAATTGACGCGCCCGTTTTCGGCGGCCACGTCCTGCAGATCCATGCGCCGCAGCTCGTCGGCGATCGGCCCCTCCAGACCCAGCAGGCAGGGGACGGACAGTGAATAGTTCATAGTTTTCTCCCTTATTGTTCTCGCGCCTATCTTACAACAATTATTCGACCTTGTAAAGGCGATTGACGGGACGGGAGAAAAAACGTATAATATGCGGCAGAACCCAGAATAAGGAGGATTTCTGATGAATCAGATCGCCATCGTCACCGGCGGCAGCGGCGGCATCGGCCGCTGCACGGCGCAGGAGCTGCGCAAGGCCGGCTGCACGGTTTATGAATTTTCCCGGCGCGAAAAGCCCGCGCGCGGCGTCGTCCATCTGACGGCGGACATCACCGACGAGGAGCAGGTCCGCGCCGCCGTGGCGGAGGTCATCCGCCGCGAGGGCCGGATCGATATCCTGGTCAACAACGCCGGCTTCGGCATTTCCGGCGCGGCGGAGAGCACCGCATCCAAAGACTCCCACGCCCAGCTGGAGCTCAACCTCTTCGGCATGGACAACGTCACCCGCGCCGTGCTGCCGCATATGCGCGAGCAGCGCAGCGGCCGCATCGTCTGCATGAGCTCGATCGCCGGCATCCTGCCGATCCCGTTCCAGCTCTGGTATTCGGTGTCCAAGTCCGCCATCCTCGCCTATGTGCTGGCGCTGCAGAATGAGATCCGCCCCTACGGCATCTCGGTCTGCGCCATCATGCCCGGCGATATCGCCTCCGGCTTCACCGACGCGCGCGTCAAGTCCGAAGCGCTCGACGGCGAGTACGCCGGCCGCATCGCCCGCAGCGTCGCGGTGATGGAGCACGACGAGCGCACCGGCATGAAGCCCGAGGACGCGGGCCGCTTCGTCGCGAAGGTCGCCCTGCGCAAGCGCAGCCGCCCGATGATCGCGATGGGCTTTGCCTACAAGGCCGCGGCCATGGCGGCCAAGCTCCTGCCCCGCCGCTTCTCCAACTGGCTGGTCGGTCTGATCTACGCGAAATAAGCCGTGCGCAGGAGCATCGTGCTGCGCGGGCGGCGCGTGGAATATGAGCTGGAGCGCAGGCGCGTCCGGCGCGTCAATCTCCGCATCCGCAGCGACGGCAGCCTCCACGTCTCCGCGCCGCGGCTCACGCCGCCGCTCGCGGTGGACGCGCTGCTGCTCTCCCGCCAGGACTGGATCCTGGAGAAGCTGCGTGCGGCCGAAGAGAGAGCAAAGGCGGACGAGGATTCCGTCTGGCTCTGGGGCGAGAAGCTCACGCTGCAGCCGAAGCAGGGCGGGAGGCACGGCGCTGTCGTCAGCGGCGAAACGCTGATCCTGACGCTGAAAGATCCGGAGGACCGGGAGGAACGGCGCCGCGTGCTGGAGGCCTGGCAGAAGAAGCTCTGCGCCGCGCGCGTCACCGCGCTCTGCCAGAAATACTATCCGTACTTTGAGCGCCGCGACCTGGCCTTTCCTTCCCTGAGCTTTCGCCGCATGCGATCCCGCTGGGGCAGCTGCCGCCCGCAGAAGGGCGCGCTGAGCTTCAACACGCGCCTCGCGGAGCTGCCGCCCGACTGCGCGGATTATGTCGTCGTGCACGAGCTGGCACACTTCCTGCAGCCGAACCACTCCGCCGCCTTCTATGCCGAGGTCGCGCGCGTCCTGCCGGACTGGAAGCTCCGCCGGGACAAGATCCGCGCCTGGGAAAAAATCCACCCGCTGTAAAGGAAACCGAATCCATGAAACGCTTGATCGCAGCGCTGATCGCGCTGCTGCTGCTCTATACGGCGGCGGAGGGCTACTTCGGCCTGCCCGGACTGAAACCCTTTCCGCATGTCGCTGAGGCGGAGGCTCTTCCCGAACCGACGCCCGAGCCCACGCCGGCACCCACCCCCGAACCGACGCCTGAGCCGACGCCGGCTCCCACACCGGAGCCTACCCCGGAACCGACGCCGGAGCCCACCCCCGAACCGACCCCGGAACCGGAACCGGATCCGATCGTGGTCGTCGGCGCGGACAAACGCTGTTACTATATCACGGTGAACGTCGAAGCCAACACGGTCACCGTCTATCTGCTGGATGCCGAGGGCAAGTACAGCATCCCGTACAAAGCCATGATCTGCTCCACCGGCCCGGCTACGCCCCGCTCGGGCCAGTATTACGCCGGCTGGACCGACGAGTGGCGCGCGCTGTTCGGCGGCGTCTACGGCCATTACGTCACGCATATCTACGAAAACATCCTCTTCCACTCGGTGCCCTATACCGAGTACGGCAATCCGGCCAGCCTGGAGTACTGGGAGTTTGACAAGCTGGGCGAGAGCGCGTCGATGGGCTGCGTGCGTCTGCAGATCGCAGACGCGAAATGGATCTATGAGCACAGCACCGAGATCGCGGGCATCGCGTTCTACAGCGATCCGGAACCCGGGCCGCTCGGCAAGCCGGAAGCGCCGCTGATCTCGGACAACGAACGCTGCCGGGACTGGGATCCTACCGATCCCGACCCGGACAATCCCTGGCTGACGGAGGACATCCCCGTGGACGGGACGGATGAGATCGTCGTCGTTGACGGACAGGACGAATAAAAAACAGCATCCCGGATCAAGACGATCCGGGATGCTGTTTTCTGCTTGGTGCCGCTCAGGCCAGACCGACCGCCTCGGCAAAGCGGCGGAAGGCGGCCTGTCCCTGCGCGTCGCGCTTGAAGACGCCCGCGTCCTCCAGCACCTGCTGGAACACGAGGCCGACCTCGTCCTCCAGGATCCGGCGGACGTTCTGCGGCGTGAACGCATGGCGGGTCTTCAGCTCGTCCACCCAGTCGGCGTGCTTTTCGAGCATCTCGTCGGCGCGCAGATCGCTGCCGTCGAGGATCGCGCGGCTGAGCGCCTCCAGCTCCGTTTTCAGGCGGGAGGGGAGCACGGCGAGGCCCATGACCTCAATGAGGCCGATGTTCTCCTTCTTGATGTGGTGGAGCTTGGCGTGCGGATGGAAAAGGCCGAGCGGGTGCTCGTCGGTGGTGAGGTTGTTGCGCAGCACCAGGTCCAGCTCATAATCCTCGCCGCGGCGGCGCGCGATGGGCGTGATGGTGTTGTGCGGCGTGCCCTCGGTCTCGGCGAAAACGGACACGCTTTCGTCGCTGTAGCCGCGCCAGGCGTTCAGGATGCGCTCGGCCAGCTCCGCCAGTCGCTCGGGATCGGGCCCGGTGATGCGGATCACGGACATCGGCCAGCGCACGATGCCGGCACGGATGTCCTCAAAGCCCGCAAAGCGCAGCGGCGTTTCGACCGGGGCCTTGGCCATGGCAAACTCGTAGTGTCCGCCCTGGAAGTGGTCGTGGCTCGGGATCGAGCCGCCCACGATCGGCAGATCGGCGTTGGAGCCGAGAAAATAGTGCGGGAAGAGCGTGACGAAGTCCAGCAGGCGGCGGAAGCTGCCCGCGTCGATCTTCATCGGGATGTGCTGCTTGTTGAAGACGATGCAGTGCTCGTTATAGTAGACGTAGGGGGAGTACTGCAGGAACCATTCCGCCCCGTCGAGGCGCAGCGGGATCAGGCGCAGGTTCTGCCGCGCCGGATGGTTCATGCGCCCGGCATAGCCCTCGTTGGTCTCGCACAGCTGGCACTGGGGATAGCCGCTCTGCGGCGCGAGGCGGGCGGCCGCGATGGCGCGGGGATCCTTCTCGGGCTTGGAGAGGTTGATGGTGATGTCAAGCGGCCCGTAGGCGCCCTCGTAGACCCATTTCTGATCCCTGCGGATGCGGTCGCGGCGGATGTAGTTGGTGTCCATGCTGAAGCGGTAATACCAGCTGGTCGCCGTCTCCGGGCTCATGTCGTAGAGCGCGGCAAAGCCGGCGCGCACCTCATGCGGGAAGGGCGTCAGCACGCCCATGAGCTTCGTGTCGAACAGATCGCGGGCGACGGCATTGTCGTCGATCAGACCGCGGCGGCAGGCGTCGTCACACAGCGCCTCCAGGATCTCGGGCAGCTCTGCCTCGATATAGCCCTCGTCCTCGGCCTCGTCCAGGCCCATGACCTCCAGCAGGCGGTTGTAGCAGAAGACCCGGTCCTCCTTCAGGATCAGGCCGGCGTTGACGGCGTAGTCCAGCAGCGCGTCCAGATAAGCTCTCATACGGTGTCCTCCCCAAAATTTGATCGACTCAAAGGTATCACATCCCGCGGCACTTGTCAATTTTCATAAAACCGGGAAATCGGCGCATACTATGGGCAGGAAAGACAGGTGACAGGCATGACAAATGAGGAATATAAGAAATATACCGAGCGGCACGCGCCGCGATCCCCGGTGGGGAAGAATCTGCTGTGGGCTTTTCTGATCGGCGGGCTGATCTGCTGCCTGGGGCAGTTTCTGATGAATCTCTATCTCTCGCTCGGCCTGGACGAGGAGAGCGCAGCCACGGCCGAGTCCATCTCGCTGGTGTTCCTCGGCGCGCTGCTGACGGGTTTGGGCCTTTACGATACCATCGCCAAACGCGCCGGGGCCGGCACGCTGGTGCCGATCACCGGCTTTGCCAACTCCGTCGTGGCGCCGGCCCTGGAATTCAAGACCGAGGGCTTCATCACCGGCACGGCGGTCAAGATGTTCTCCATCGCCGGCCCCGTGATCGTCTTCGGCATTTCGGCCAGCGTCGTCTACGGGCTGATCCTCTGCCTCATCGGATGAAAAGGCGGTCGGCCCGAAGCTTACACCGCTGAAACGACAGCTGTTTTGGCTTCCCCTGGAGGGGAAGTTGTCACGGCGCGCCCACCGCAAGCGCCGTGACTGATGAGGTGGAAATCAAAACGTCTTTGCGCAAAAAGCAAAAAAGCAGACCTGAAATTCAGGCCTGCTTTTTGTCGGTTAACCGTTGAGCTTCGTGCCGCAGTAGACGCAGAAGCTGCTTCCCTCCGGCGCCTCCTTGCCGCAGCCGGGGCAGCAGCGGGGCTTGGCCGCCACGGCGGCGATCTGCGTGCCGCAGCTCGGGCAGAAGGCTGACTGCGCCGGGACCTCGGTGCCGCAGGTCGGGCATTTGGTGATGCCCTTGAGCTGCTTGATCGTCTCCTCGGCCTCCTCAATGCCCTTCAGCAGCTCGCTGATCTGACTGACGAGCGCGGGAAATTCGACGTTTTCTTCTTCATGATGCGCCTGATAGTAAGCCTTGCCCAGCTCAAAGCAGCGCTGGGAGATGCCCTTGCGGTTCTCGGCGATGAGATTGTTCAGTCGGTTGATCTCACCCAGGTTTTTCGTCTGCTGACTGACGCTCTGCCCGGCGTCGGAGAGCTTTTTGCTCAGAGTATCAAAGAATGCCATGTCGTTTCTCCTTCCCTTTGCTCATTGACCGGCGCTCAGGCCGGCTCGTAGGAGCGGCTGATCTCGTTGCCCTCGGCGTTGAATTCCACGTCGTCCATCAGCGTGGGATCGACGCGGCTGCGGCGCTTGATGACCATGCCCTCGCCCTGGTTGTTGAATACATAGATGAAATAGCCGGGATACAGGGGATCCGGCTTGCGAAACAGGCCGCTCTCGTTGAGGCGGCAGAACTTCGACCGCCCCTCGGCCGTATCGAGCAGATCGCCCTGCCCGGTATAATACAGCTCGTCTTTGGCTGCCTTTTTCTTAAAGGCCTCCCAGTCCTCGTCGCTGATTTTGTCGACGTCATTCGGCTGGATCATGCTTTTCCTCCTCCTTTTTCTGTTCCGCCGCTTCCGGCAGGATGCTTTCTTCTCTGGCGCGCAGGCCGGCCACCGCCGAGATCGGCAGGCTGAAGCAGATGGCGCCGGCCTTGGTGCCGGGACCGGCCTGCTCGCTGATGGCCTTCATAATGGCCGCTTTCTCGTCGCTGTAGGCGACGATATAGATCATGTCCTTCTCATCGGCGAGGTTCACGCCGAAGAAACGGCGGTCGCGCGAGGCGCCGGTGCCCTTGGCATGCAGCACGGTGCCGCCGCCGGCACCGGCCGAGCGGGCCGCGTCCATGACAAAGTCGGAATAGCCCTCGTTGAGGATGACGATGATCAGCTCATGGGAGAAATTCATGTCGGGATGGCCTCCTGTCATGGGGTTGTCGGTCAGATATTGCAGCGTGCGCCCGCCGGCGACGCTCTTGAGCGGCACGGCCATCATGATGCCGTTGCCGGGGATGTCGATCATCAGCTGGCGGCGTGCCGCCAGAAAAACGGCCTTGAGCTGCTGCGGATCGGCGACGCCCGAGACAATGCTCTTTTCGGTCTCGCCCAGCCCAAGCAGCGACAGCTGCTCGGCATTGGCTGTGCCGCGGGCAAGCTTTGTCATCGTCATCGTCAGACCCGCTTCCTGGAACAGCGACGCCATTTTCCCGCCGCGGTCGCGGTCGGTGACGGCAATGATATAGTACAGGATCATCTCAGGCCACCTCCCACAGCTCGATGATATCGCTGTCGCCGTAGTCGGCCGGACTGGGCGCGGCACGGCGGCGGGATTTGATCACAGAGACCGCGCCCATCGTCTGCACGGTGATGAGCGGCATCATGGCCACCAGGGCCACAAGCCCGAAGGCGTCGGTCATCACGGAATGGCCCAGCGCCGTGCAGGCGCCCACGGCCAGCGGCAGCATAAAGGCCGCCGTCAGCGGGCCGGAGGCCACGCCGCCGGAGTCAAAGGCGATGGCGGTGAAGGTGGGAGGCACGAAGAAGCTCAGCAGCAGGGCGAGACCGTAGCCCGGGATCAGCAGCGCCATCAGCGGCAGGCCCGTGATGACGCGCAGCATGCTCAGCCCCATCGCCGCCGCAACGGCGATCGAGAGACTCAGCCCCATGGCCCGGGCGGAGATCGCGCCGGCGGAGAGCTCCTCCACCTGGCGGTTGAGGACGTGCACGGCGGGCTCGGCGTTGATGATGAACCAGCCCATCAGCGAGGCCAGCGGCACGAGCAGCCAGATCCGGCGGCCCTCGGTCAGCACGGCGCCCAGCTCATAGCCGAGCGGCGCGAAGCCGACGTTGACGCCGGTGAGAAACAGCACCAGGCCCACATAGGTATAGGCGATGCCGACGAGGATGCGCATCAGCGGTTTTTTCCGCATGCGCAGGGAAATGAGCTGGAAAAGCATGAAGAAGCCGAAAATGGGCAGCAGCGCAATGGCGACTTCCTTCAGATATTCCGGCAGATGCAGCAGATAGCCCCGGCCGAGCGCGGTGGTCGTCGCGTAATGCTCCACGACGGTTTCCGCCGAGGCGGCCGCGTCCGGCTGATAGATCGCGCTGAGCAGCATAACGGACAGGATCGGGCCGACCGAGCAGAGCGCGACCAGGCCGAAGCTGTCCTCCTTGGCTTTTTCGTCGCTGCGGATGGAGGTCACGCCGACGCCGAGCGCCATAATAAAGGGCACGGTCATCGGCCCGGTGGTCACGCCGCCGGCGTCAAAGGCCACCGACAGCAGCGCGCCGTCGGTCAGCGCGGCGCCGAGGAAGACCAGAGCGTAGAGAATGATCAGCAGCAGACGCAGCGAGAAGCCGAAAAGCGCGCGCAGCATGCACAGCGCGAGGAACAGGCCCACGCCCGCGGACACGGTGATCACCAGCACGCGGTTTTCGATGGCGGGCACATTGCCGGCCAGCACCTGCAGATCGGGCTCGGCCATCGTGATGGCGGCGCCCAGCAGGAAGCTCAGCAGCAGGATCAGCCATAGCTTTTTGGAGCGGGTCATGGCGGAGCCGATGGCGCTGCCGATGCGGGACATCGCCATGTCGGCGCCGAGACCGAACAGCCCCATCCCGATAATGGAAAACAGTGCGCCGATAACGAAGGAGAGCATCAGCCCGGTATTCACCGGCACCAGCAGCAGGCAGGCGACGAAAACAATGGCCACGATGGGAAGCACGGAGGCGGAGGCCTCCCGGAACTTTTCCAGCAGCAGTCGATTCCGGATCACGATGACCCTCCTTTCCGATCGTCTGTCTCCAGTATAGCAGAAAACCCGCCCTTTGAACAGGGCGGGTGTATAAAGATCCTGAAAAATTATTCGTTGATGAACAGCACGCCCAGGGTCTTCGGGCCGCAGTGGGAGGAGACGGTGCAGCCGGCGCGGGTGTGGTGGATCTCCCGGACGTCGACGAGGCTCCGGATGAGCGCTTCGAGCTCTGCGATCACGGACGGGTCGATCTCGCCGGATTCGGTGAGGAAGATGTGCCCGGGGCGGATGGACTTGCCGGCCAGGCGCTCGGTGATGTACTGCTTGTACACGGCGTTGATGCCGCCGCGGTATTTCTTGTAGACGCCCAGCTTGCCGCCGGACATCTCCAGCCCGGGCTTGAGGCGCAGAAGGTTGGCGCCCAATGCGGCCACGCCGGAGCAGCGCCCGCCCTTCCACATGAATTCCAGCGTGTCGAGCACGAAGCTGGTGTCCACCTTGTCGGTCAGGGCGCGCAGGTGCTCGGCGATGTCGGCGGCCGCCATGCCGCGCGCGGCGCACTCCGCGCCCTCGATGCACAGCAGGCCCAGACCGGTGGAGAGCATGCGGCTGTCCACCGTGTAAACGCCCTCCAGCTCCTGGGAGGCGATGAAGGCGGCGTTGTAGGTGCCGGACAGCTCCGCGCTGATGTCCAGGTGGACGATCTCAAAGCCCTGCTCGGTCAGCGGGCCGAAGAAGTCCAGAAAATCCTGCACGGAGGGAGCGGCGGTCTTGGGCAGGGTGCCGTCGGTATGATAACGGGCGTACAGGTCGTCCGGCGTGAAGTCGATGCCGTCGCGGTAGCTGTCGTCCCCGAGGAGGATCGTCAGGGGCATGATGCGGATCTGATAGCGCTCGAGAAGCTCGGGCGAGAGGTCGCAGGTGCTGTCCGCGGTGATGATGACCGGTTTGCTCATAAGAGAAATCAGCTCACTTTCTAAAATACTCAAAAGTCACTATATCATAGCCAGGAATGTAATGCAACGGAAATTTGCCTTCCGGCGGCAAATACGCCGCATGCATGGAAAAAGACTTGCTTTTTGAGTACTTTTGCCCCATAATTACTGTATAAAACGAGGAGGAGAGTGACAGTATGAGCAGCAATCCCTTTTTCCCTGAAGTCAAGGAGCGCTTCGGCTTCGGCTGCATGCGCCTGCCGATGATCGGCGACGAGGTGGATATCGGGCAGTTCAAGCAGATGGTCGACCGCTTTCTGGAGCGCGGCTTCAATTATTTCGACACCGCCCACGGCTACATCCGGGGCAAGAGCGAGCTTGCCCTGCGCGAAGGCCTGACCAGCCGCTATCCGCGCGAGCGCTACATCCTGACCGACAAGCTGACCGCGAATTATTTTGAGAAGGAAGAGGACATCGTTCCATTTTTCGAAAGTCAGCTGGAGGCCTGCGGGGTCGAGTACTTCGACTTCTACCTGATGCACGCGCAGAGCGCGCAGAACTTTGAAAAGTACAAGCGCTGCCGTGCCTATGAGACGGCCTTCGAGCTGAAAAAGCAGGGCCGGGTGCGCCATGTCGGCATCTCCTTCCACGATACGCCGGAGATGCTCGACGAGATCCTGACGACCTATCCCGCGATCGAAGTGGTGCAGATCCAGTTCAACTATGCCGACTACGAGGATCCCGCGGTGCAGAGCCGCGCCGTCTATGAGACGGCCCGGAAGCACGGCAAGCCCGTCATCGTCATGGAGCCCGTCAAGGGCGGCAATCTTGTCAATCTCCCGGACGAGGCTAAAGCCGTTTACGACGCGCTGGGCGACAAGAGTTATGCCAGCTACGCCATCCGCTTTGCCGAGGGCTTCGACGGCATGTTCATGGTGCTCTCCGGCATGAGCGATACGGCGCAGATGGAGGATAACCTCAACACCATGTCTCCCTTTGTGCCTCTGAGTGAAACGGAGCTGGAGGCGGTGCGCAAGGTCAACGCCATTTTCCACGGCCGTCATCTGATCCCCTGCACGGCCTGCCGCTACTGCGTGGACGGCTGCCCGAAGAAGATCCTGATCCCGGACGTGTTCGCCTGCTACAACAGCCTCGGGCTGTACCACGACTGGAACGCCAACTTCTATTATGAGGACGTCTGCACCTCCCGCAACGGCAAGGCCTCCGACTGCATCCGCTGCGGCCAGTGCGAGCGCGTCTGCCCCCAGCATCTGCCCATCCGCCAGCTGCTGCAGGACGTGGCGAAGGAATTTGAGAAATAAGCAACCCATAATAAGAAAGCCCGGGGAACTCTACGGAGTCCCCCGGGTTTTGTTATGAAAAGATTATTTCAGCGCGGAAAACAGCGCGTCCAGTTTCTCCTGCGGCGCGTCCGCCCAGGGCCACAGCGTGCCCTCCGTACCGCCGATGTCTTCCATCAGCGCAGCGCCCTCATCTCCGAGCAGACGCTCGGCCGCGCCCTGAACGGCGCTCATCTGTTCGGCAAATTCGCTGCGCTCATTCTCGCTCAGCGCCGCGAGGAAATCGGCGGCCGCGGCGCGGATCTGCGCCTCATCCGCATCCGTCTGCACGCTCCAGTCCAACAGCAGCACCGCCAGCTGCGCCGCCGTCAGGCTGCTGCCCGCGGTGGCGGGATGCATCCGCTCGCGGATCTCCGCCAGGATCGGCGCAAGCGCCGGCTCGTCGTCGGCAGGCGCCTCGACCGGGGCGGGGGAGGGCGTCTTCACAGCGGCGGCTTCTTCGGGAGCGGCAGTCACTTCGGGCGCGGCGGTCACCGCGGCGGGCGCGGCAGCTCCGCAGCCGCAGAGGCAGAGCAGACTCAAAACGAAAACCAAAGCAAAAAAGCGTTTCATTGTTGACATGACCTTTCTGATTCCTTTCATTACGATACATTCAAGAGGAGCATCCGGAGGGGATGCTCCATCGTTTTTGGCGGGGCTTTGCTTCGGCAAAAACACCCTGAGGCGAGCATCGCGAGCCCTCGTGCCGACCAAGCGCGGCTTGTCTCTCGCAAGATGCGCGCGATGCGCGCGAGTACCTCGATTGTGAAACGCAGTTTCACAATCGATTCAGTTCCATCCCGACGCGCTTTGCGCCAGCAGCTTTTCCACGCGCTCGCGCAGCGCGGCATTCTCCGGCCGCGTAAGCTGCGGATCGGCCTCCAGCAGGAGCCTGGCTTCCTTTTGCGCCTCCTGCATCACGTTCACGTCCGCGCCCAGATCGGCCACGTGCATCTCCGGCAGACCGTGCTGCCGTGAGCCGAAGAAATCGCCCGGCCCGCGCAGCCGCAGATCCTCTTCGGAAATCTGAAAGCCGTCGTTCGTTTTGCACATGATGCCGAGCCGCGCTTTCGTCTCTTCGCTGTCATTGTCGGAGACGAGGATGCACCAGCTCTTGTGCTGCCCGCGCCCGACGCGTCCGCGCAGCTGATGCAGCTGGCTCAGACCGAAGCGCTCGGCGTTTTCCACCACCATGAGCGCTGCGTTCGGCACGTCCACGCCGACCTCGATCACCGTCGTGGACACCAGGATGTCCGCTTCGCCCGCAGCGAAGGCGCGCATCACGGCGTCCTTGTCCTTCGGCTTCATCTTGCCGTGCACGCAGGCGACGCGCAGCTCGGGAAACTCTTTTTGCAGCGCGGCGGCGTGCTCCTCGGCGGACTTGAGCGGCACGGCCAGCTCCTCGTTTTCCTCCACCATCGGGCAGACGACGAAGACCTGCCGCCCTTCGCCGACGAGCTTGCGGATAAAGCCGTTGAGCCGGGCGCGGTAGCTCTCGTTCACAGCAAAGGTGTCCACCTTCTGCCGTCCCGGCGGCAGCTCGTCGATGACGGACACGTCCAGATCACCGTAGAGGATCAGGGCGAGCGTGCGCGGGATGGGCGTGGCGGACATGACCAGCACGTGCGGCCGCGCCCCCTTGCCGATCAGCGCCGCGCGCTGCCCCACGCCGAAGCGGTGCTGCTCGTCGGTGACGACGAGACCGAGATTGGAATACTCCACATCGTCGCTGAACAGGGCGTGCGTGCCGATGATCAGGTCGAGCTCACCGTTTTTCAGTGCCGTTTTCACCTGCCGTTTTTCTTTGGCGCTCATCGCGCCCGTGAGCTTGCCGATGCGCAGCCCGAGCGGTGCGAGAAAGCCGGAAAGCGTGGCAAAATGCTGATCGGCCAGGATCTCCGTCGGCGCCATGAAGGCGCTGGTGTATCCGCCGCGGTGGGCAAACCAGATCAGCGCCGCTGCCACGAGCGTCTTGCCGCTGCCCACGTCGCCCTGCACGAGCCGGCTCATCGCCTTGCCGCCGGTCATGTCGGCCATCGCCTCGCTGACTGCGCGCCGCTGCGCCCCGGTTGGCGCAAAGGGGAGCGTGCGCCAGAAGTCCTCGGGATCGGCCGCCGGCAGACGCAGCCCCCTGTCGTTCACCCGCTGGCGGCGCACGTCGCTCAGTGCGCAGGAGAGGACGAACAGCTCCTCAAAGATCAGCCGCCGCCGCGCCAGCTCCAGCGTGCCGAAGTCGGCGGGGAAGTGGATGTTTTCATAGGCGTAGCGCGCCTGCACCAGCTTCTGCCGCTGCCGCACCGCCTCCGGCAGCGCCTCCGGCAGCTGATCGCCGCAGGCGTCCAGCCCCTGGCGCACGGCCTGCAGGATCGTGCGCTGGTTCAGCCCCGCCGTCATGCGGTAGACCGGCATGATGCGCCCGGTGACGCCCTTTCCGCTGCCCTCGTGCTCGTAGACGGGGTTTGCCATGCTGCGGCGCGCGCCCTTGCATTCGATGCGCCCGTAGAAGCAGACCAGATCGCCGCGATTCAGATTGTCTTTCACATAATTCTGATTAAAATAAGTTATGTCAACCGAACCGCTCTCATCCACCGCCCGGAACTTCACCAGCTCCATGCCGCGCCGGATGCGCATCAGCCGCGGCGTGTCCGCCACCAGCGCCTTGATGCAGACGGTCTCGCCGTCCGCCGTTTCGGCGATGAGGCGGAACTGGCTGCGGTCCTCGTATCTGCGGGGGAAAAAGGAAACAAGGTCATAGAGAGAAAAGACGCCCAGCTTGTTTAGCGCGAGCGCCTTTTTTTCTCCTATGCCCTTGATGAAACGTACGTCGGTATTCAGATCGGCCATTGGTGTTTACTCGGAAAATCTCAGGGTGTAGTTCTGGTTTTCAAGGCTGAATTCTTCGATCAGCCCGCTGGTGCAGATGACCTCATTGTCTTTGGTGACAAGGATCATTTCAAAATCCTTGCCGTAGGTGCGCCAGTAACGCATGGCGTTGGTTTCGCCCAGCACGAACATGGCGGTGGACAGGGCGTCGGCCATGGTGCCGTCCTCACAGATCACCGTGGCGGAGACGAGGGAGTTTTCGGCAGGACGGCCGGAGCGCGGATCGATGATGTGGTGATAGAACTTGCCGGTGCGCGGGTCGGTGAAGTTGCGCTGATAGCTGCCGCTGGTGACAACGGCGATCTCGCCCGCGGTCAGGATGCCCAGGTAGTTGTCCGGGCTGTTGGGGTCGGCGATGCCGATGCGCCACTTGCTGCCGTCCGGCTTGAGGCCGAGAGTCTGGATATTGCCGCCGAGGGAGATGATGCCGCTGGTCACGCCGGCGTTGCGCATGGCGTCGATGACATAGGCGGAGGTGCAGCCCTTGGCGACGGCGCCGAAGCTGATCTCGCAGGTGTCCGGCATGCTGACCTCATAGCTGCCCGAGCTGGGGAAGCTGCTGAGGATCACCTGATCGAACTGCAGGCGGGAGCGCGCAGCGGAGATCTCCAGGTCGTTCGGCACGTAGTAGCTGCCGTCCACAAAGCCCCAGAGCTTGACCAGGGGATAGACGGACAGATCCAGGGAGTTGAAGCCCAGCTTGTTGCTCTGCTGATAAACGGTCTGCGCGGTCTGAATCATGCGGGCCACCTGACCGGGAACGGAGACGGAGGCGGCGTGCGCGTGGTTCATGGTATAGACGACGCTGGTGGGCAGCTCCGGGTCGAGCATCGCATCCATCGAGAGGATCACGGATTCGCCGGCGGTCAGGCCGGCCTCGGCCTTGGGCCCGAAGGCGGTCAGCGTCATGACGGTGTCCATGGCGTAGACTTCCCGGTGGAATTCGGTGCTTTCCCCGCAGGCGGCCAGCGACAGCGCCGAGAGCAGGCAGAGAAGCAGCGCGCAGAGCCTGAGCAAAAGATGACGTTTCATAGGTACTTCCTCTATCTCGCGGTATTCTGTCAATAACGGTAGTTTCATCATTATATCACACGAAAACAAAATTGAAAACAGCTATTTACTTTGCCGGAGAATTTTGTTATAATACACCCCGCCGTCCAGGCATATGCGGCTGTAGCTCAGCTGGATAGAGTGCCAGACTCCGACTCTGGAGGTCGTGGGTTCGAATCCCGTCAGCCGTACCAAAAGAGAGGACACCCATCGGGTGTCCTCTCTTTTGGTACATGGCGGATCAGGACGGGATTCGAAGGGCGCGGGAGTGAATGACGTGCCGGGGGCACGTCAGAGCCGCGCCCCGGCCCGCCCGCAGGCGGGGAATCCCGTCAGCCGATAAAATGCCCTCGTCTGCTGGGACGGATTATACGGCACGGTTTTGTAAAAATATAAATTATTATTGGAGGAACAGACAATGACAGAGAAAGAGAAAATGCTTTCGGGGCAGCTTTACGACCCGACCGATCCCGAACTTGTTGAGCTGCGGGAAAAGGCGCACATCCTCAGCAAGAAATACAACGATACCGTGGAGACGCAGGAGGACGAGCGCGATGCGATCATGCGTGAGCTGCTGCCCGGCCTGGGCGAGAACGCCTATCTGCAGGGCCCCGTTCAGTTCGATTACGGCTGCTTCACCAGCTTCGGCGAAAATACCTATGTGAATTTCAACTTCACCTGTCTGGACTGCGCGCCCGTAAAGATCGGCGCGAACGTCTTTATGGGGCCGAACGTGTCGATCCTGACGCCGGTGCATCCGCTGCGCTGGCAGGACCGCAACCTTTATTACAAGCCTGACGGGAGCATGACGGACAAGGAATACGCGAGGCCAATCACCATTGAGGACAACTGCTGGATCGCGGGGAACGTGACCGTCTGCGGCGGCGTGACCATCGGGGCCGGCAGCGTGATCGGCGCGGGCAGTGTGGTCACGCGCGACATCCCCGCCGGCGTGATCGCGGCCGGCGTTCCCTGCCGCGTGATCCGGGAGATCACGGACGAGGACCGCATGGAGTGAAGCCTTCGTGAAAAAGAGCGAATACGGAAAGCCGTATTCGCTCTTTTTGCTTTTGCTTCTCTTCCGCGCGGGCAAAATGTGTGATATAATGACCCAAACGAAACGCCGGGAGGGCAGCATGAGATTCAAACACACGCGCCGGCCGGGCTTTCTGCTCGGCTTCATCGACTTTTTTACGGCGGGGCTTTTCTTCCTTATATATATGCCGCTCGGCGGCCTGCAGGACGAGCTGGAGGAGATCCTCGGGCACAGGGTCCAGCCGTACTGGAAGGCCTATCTCCTGGGGGTCCCGACCCTGTTCCTCTATACGCTCGTCTGGATGGCAAGGATCTCCGAGGAGCTGAAGCAAAAGGCGCTCGGACTCGGGATCCCGGGGCCGCACACCTCGTTTCGGCATATGTTCGACTGGAACGTGTTCGGGCTGCTGCTCTTCGGCCCGGCGGTCGCCACGCACCGCTTTTTCGGTACGCTCAACAAGGTCGAGCAGGAGCTGAACAGAAGAAATGACAGGGGATGAAGGGGGTAACGAGCATGTTCAAAGACTGGCAGCTTGCCATGATGGAGGACTACGGCCTGACGGAAACGAACACGGGGCTTGTCAACCGCGTCGCCCGTCAACTGGCGCAAAGCCCGAACGATACGATCGAGACGGCGGAATTTCGCAGCGCCTGCATTTCCTGCGGGGTTGATCCGGATTCCTTTACTCAGAGCGACCTGAATCAGCTGCAGAAAAAGCTGAACGAACTGACATGAGGCTGTTTATTGACGTCCGTCTGTCTGCGGGGATGAAGGACGCGCTTGTGCATGCGCAGAAGGAACTGTATGACTGCGGCGTCCGCGGCCGTTTCACGGCGGAGGAGAACCTGCACCTGACGCTGGCCTTCATCGGGGAGGTCCCGGACGCGCAGCCTGTCCTTGACGCGCTGTCGGAACTGGACTTTGCGCCCTTTGCGATCGCGCTGGAGGGCATGGGCTGCTTCGGCGATCTCTGGTGGGCAGGCCTCAGGGACTCCGCAGCGCTCGAGGCGCTGGCCCGAAAGGTCCGCCGCGCGCTCGCGGAGCGGGAAATCCCCTTTGACCGAAAGCGCTTTTCTCCGCACATCACGCTGATCCGCAGGGCCTCCGGGAAGCTGCCCGGGATTTTGCTCCGGCCGGCTTCGATGACCGTGAGCGCCGTCTCGCTGATGCGCTCGGACCGCGGGAAAAAGGGCATGATCTATACCGAACTCGGCGCGGTCGAAGCGCAGGGGCCGATCGACGCCTGAACTGAAAAAAGCCGGGGCTGTGAGGGAACCGTTTTTTCACAGCTCCGGTTTTTCGTTTGCCTTGACCCGTACAAGTCACATGGTGTATAGTGATCGTATAGTGAATGAAAGGAGTGCGAGTATGGACATTCAGCTCAGACAGGATATCGACCGCTTCGTGGCGGAACACGAGGCGGCTGTTTTCAGGGATATCGCAAGACTCGTCGCGATCAACAGCGTCGAGGGCGAGCCTCTGCCCGGCAAGCCTTTCGGCGAAGGACCGGCCCGGGCGCTCGCGGAGGGCCTGAAAATCGCGCAGGAGCTCGGGCTCGACGCCGTCAACTGCGACAATTACATCGGCTACGCCCAGATCGGGGAAGGGGAGGACTACCTCGCCACGATCACGCACCTCGACGTCGTTCCCGTCGGCGAGGGATGGAAAGAGGACCCCTTCACCATGCGCGAGCGCGAGGGTTGGATCATCGGCCGCGGCGTCATGGACGACAAGGGGCCGAGCGTGCTGTGCCTCTATGCGCTCAAATACCTCAAGGATCAAAAGATCCCGCTGCGCTGGCCCGTGCGCGCGCTGCTCGGCGCCAACGAGGAGACCGGCATGGGCGACGTGGAGTACTACCTCGCCAACTACAAGGCGCCGCTTTTCTGCTTCAGCCCGGACGCGAACTTCCCGCTCTGCAACGGCGAAAAGGGCATCACCCGCGGCCGCATGATCGCCAGGGTGCCGCTGGAGAACATCGTCGACATCCGAGGCGGCTTCGTCTCCAACGCCGTTCCCGACAAGGCCGAGGCCCGGATCCGCGCGGACAGGGTCGAGCCTGTGCCGGGCGTCACGGTCGAGCGGGAGGAAGCCGGGCTCTGGCATCTGACGGCGGCCGGCGTCGGCGGCCATGCCTCCCTGCCGGAGGGTACGGTCAACGCGATCGGCGTGCTGGTTCATGCAATCCTCGATCAGGGCCTTGCCGGGGAGCAGGAGGCCAAATTCCTGCGCGCGGTGGCGGATCTGACCGATCACAGCGACGGCAGCGGCGTCGGCGTGCAGGCGGACGACGGCCTCTTCCGGCCGCTCACCATCGTCGGCAGCATGATCGGCGTGGAAAACGGCCGCATGGTGCAGACCTATGACAGCCGCTTTCCGACCAATACCAGCGGCGAAAAGATCGCGTCCATCCTCCGCGCGCGCTACGGCGAGCTGCTGGAGGTCGAGACCGACCGCGAGGCGCCGCCCTTCTACATGAGCCTCGATAAGCCTGAGGTGCAGGTGTGCATCAAGGCCTACAACAGCATCACCGGCGAAAACGCGGAGCCCTACACCATCGGCGGCGGCACCTATGCCCGCGATTTCCCGAACGCGGTGTCCTTCGGCCCCGAGCATCCCGAGCGCCCGGCGCCCGACTTTGCCGGACCGATCCACGGCGTGGACGAGGCGGCCAGCAAGGAGTGGCTGCTGGAGGCGCTGAAGGTGTACATCCTGGCGCTGATCGAACTGCAGAAGCTGGATTTCTGAATTGGAAGTCTTTTACACGGCAAAGTGATAAAAAATCCGCGCCGACTCTGTCTGGGAATTATGAAATCTGGACAATTTTTACTCAAACGGGAAAAGAAGCTCAGATTCCATCTTGCCAGATTCCAAAGCTCTGTTGTATAATGCAATTTAAAGAGGAAATTCTTTAAACCGGCAAAGTGCCGGCAGACGTATATAATGTGGCAACACTTTATATATAGTTTTTCTTTCAAGGAGGAAAAAGTATGAGTAGGACCACCAAGCGCTTCCTGTCCATCCTGCTCGCTGCGGCGATGATCCTTTCTCTCGGGATCACCGGCTGGGCCATTGACGACGACATCGCCATTAACCCGGATGTCATAGCTGCAGCGGAGGAGCAGTCGGCCGGCCGCACGGTCAGCGGCACGGAACTCGAACTGGAAGAGATCGACCCGAGTACTCTGAACGTACCCAAGCTCGGCGAGATCGAAAAGGACGACGAGATCGTTCTGGATGCGGAAGATCTGTTTGATCTGGATGAGGTCGTCCGTGTTTCGATCGTTCTGGATCGTCCCGCCACGCTTTCTGCGGGCTACAGCACCGAGAATATCGCGGCGAACAGAGCTGCCATGTCTTACCGCCAGACGCTGAGACAGCAGCAGGCCAGCGTAGAAGCGGCGATCGCTTCTGCCGGCGTTTCCATGAACGTCAAGTGGAATCTGACGCTGGCGGTCAATATCATTTCGGCCGAGGTTCGCGTCGGCGATATTGAGACCATCAAGGAGATCCCCGGCGTTGCGGACGTCTGGCTTGAGACCCGCTACGAGCCTCAGTTCGACGAGGTCAACACGGCCATCACCACCGAGCACATGGTCGGGGCCACCGCGGTCTGGAAGAACGGCTTTACCGGCGCCGGCTCCCGCGTGGCGATCATCGACACCGGCACCGACCAGGATCACCAGTCCTTCGACCCCGAAGCGCTCGAGTACGCCCTGGAAAAGGACGGCCTGACGCCCGATCTGCTGACCTGGGATGATATCAGCGCGGTCGCTTCCGAGCTGAACGTCCAGGTGACCGAGCAGGTCTACAAAAACACCAAGATCCCCTATGCCTACAACTACGTGGACGGCGGCTACGTCACCGACCACATGAGCGATACGCAGGAGGAGCACGGCTCCCACGTGTCCGGTATTGCGGCGGCCAACCGCTATGTAAAGATCAACGGTGAGTTCGTCGACGCGGCCGAGAACGTCTTTGCCGTCGGCGTTGCGCCCGATGCCCAGATCCTCACGATGAAGGTCTTCGGCAAGGGCGGCGGCGCCTATGACTCCGACTACATGACCGCCATCGAGGACGCCATCGTTCTCAACGCGGACTCCGTGAACCTGTCCCTGGGCTCCGGTTCTCCCGGATTCACCTTCTCCAACGGCTATCAGGACATCATGGACAGCCTGGTGGACAGCGGCACCGTTGTTGTCATGTCCGCCGGCAACTCCTACAACTGGGCGGAGTTCCTGCCCTCCGGCATCCCCTACCTCTACCTGGAGGACGTCTCCCTGCACACCGGCGGCTCTCCCGGCTCCTTTGCCAACAGCCTTGGCGTCGCTTCTGCTGACAACATCGGCGCCATCGCCGCTCCCCTGATTTTCAACAGCGATCTGAAGACCGCGTTCAACGAGAGCAGCGGTTACAACAATTCTCCGATCTCCACGATCGCGGGCACTTACGACTACGTCCTGATCGACGGCCCCGGCGTTGACGACAACGGCCACGTCGGCCAGGAAGGCGACGCCTTCTTCGCCCTCGGCTCTGATGTCGTGAAGGGCAAGATCGCACTGTGCTACCGCGGCACCTCCTCCTTCTTTGCGAAGGCCAATGCCGCTGTTGCGCAGGGCGCTGCCGCCGTCATCATCATCAACAATACCGACGGTACCATCGCCATGAACCTGAGCGGCTACGAGTACACCGCACCCGTGGTCTCCATCCTGAAGGTGGACGGCGATGCGGTCAAGGCCGCGTCCGAGAAGGTCACCGATGCCAACGGCAACGTGTACTACACCGGCAAGGTGGAAGTCACCGCCGAGGCTCAGCCGATCGTTTACAACGCGCGTGAGAACACCACCATCTCCTCCTTCAGCTCCTGGGGCGTTCCCGGCTCCCTGATCATGAAGCCGGAGATCACCGCGCCCGGCGGCAGCATCTACTCCGTCTTCGGCAGCAACAAGCATCAGGACGGCACGGTCGCCGGCGGCTCTGACCAGTACGAGTACATGAGCGGCACCTCCATGGCGGCTCCTCATATCACCGGCATGGCGGCCCTGCTCGGCGAATATGTCCGTGAAAACGATCTGGAGACCGTCACCGGCCTCAATGCCCGTACCCTCATCAACTCCCTGCTGATGAGCACGGCCAGCCCGATGATCGTGGACGGCGCTTACCTGCCCATCCTGCAGCAGGGCGCCGGCCTGGGCGACACCTACGCCGCCACGCAGGCCAAGTCCTACATCATGATGGGCGAGGACGCCACCTCCTCTGCGGCGGACGGCAAGGTCAAGGTTGAGCTCGGCCAGGACGCTGCCCGCGAAGGCGTGTACAGCTATTCCTTCTCTGTCAACAACTTCAGCGACACTGACATGACCTACGAGCTCGGCACGGATATCTTTACCCAGTGGATTACGTCTGACGGCGTGAGCCTCTACATGGATAAGGATACCCAGTACCTGGGCGGTATGTATGAAGAGAGCTACGCTTTCGAGCACAAGACCCCCAATCCGCACGACGTCAACAAGGACGGCGTGACCGACAAGGCTGACGCGCAGGCGATCCTCGATTACCTGACCGGCAAGGTCGACGGCGAGACCCTGGATCTTGCGGCCGGCGAAATGGACGGCACCGAGGGCCTGAGCTCTTACGACGCCCAGCTCCTTCTGACCTGGGAAGCCGAGACCGGCGCCAACGACCTGATCGTCCCGGCCGGTGAGAGCGTGCCCGTCACCGTTACCATCACCTTCAGCGACGACCTCAAGGGGATCCTTGACAACTACTTTACCAACGGCGCCTGGATCGAGGGCTTCACCTATGTGACGCCCAAGACCACGAGTGCGGACGGCGAGATCCTCGGCGCGGAGCACTCCATCCCCATCCTGGGCTTCTACGGCAGCTTCACCGAGGCCTCCATGTTCGACTGTGTCGACCCGATCTCCGTGGCCTACGGCAACACCAAGACGAGCTACACCGGCAACGATGTGACCAACTACCTGACGGTCAACTACGGCAAGGGCGACAGCATCTTCATGGGCAACCCCTACATCGTGGAGGAGAAGTTCCCGGCCGACCGTCTGGCTCTCAGCTCCGACACCGAGCTGGTCAACTTCAAGTACAACCTCATCCGCAACGCCGCCACGACCGGCTGGCTGGCGCTTGACGCCGCCGGCGATCTGATCAAGAACGGCACCATGACCGGCAACACCTTTGGCGCCTGGTACTATGTCAATGGCAGCCAGTGGCGCGATACCGGCACCAAGACGGCCGCGATCGGCACCACCGCTGACAAACTCGGCGTGAAGGAAGGCGAGTCCTTCACCATCGGCGAGTTCGCGGTTCCCGAGTACTACGGCATGCTGCTCCACCCGGGCGAGAACGTCAACACGGTCACCCCGGATGAGATCGTCACGCTGCGCAACAGCGGCGAGCTGGGCAACGGCGCCTTCCTCGGCTACACCTTCAAGGTGGACGATCAGACGCCGACCATCAGCAGCGTGGTCCTCAGCGAAGAGAAAGATAAGATCACGGTCACCGCAAAGGACGATAACTACATCGCCTATGTCGCGATCGTTGATCTGGCCGGCAATTCCATCGTGGGCGAGGCGCCCGCGCAGACCGCGCCCGGTGAAGAAGTGACCGTTACTCTCGACTCCACCGGCCTGGATGGCGCTGTGGCCGCCTTCGTTGCCGACTATGCCGCCAACGAGAACGCCAGCCTTGTCCGCATCAGCGGCGAGGGCCCCGTGCCTGTCGACTACACCTACACGGTCGAGTACTACAAGCCGTCCGACACGCTGGTCGCCGGCAAGGATTACCTCATCGTCTCCGCGCAGACCGCCGGCACGGTCAGAGCCCTGACTGCCACGAACTCCGGTTACCTGGTTGCCGCCACCGGCAGCGCGGTAACGGTTGAAGACGGCACGATCGGCAGCTACACCGGCCTCTACATCGATGTGGAGAACGTGCCCGATACCCTCCGCTGGACGACGGCCTGGGATCAGTACAACTTCGGCCAGACCTTCCAGAGCGTGGCCAACGGCTCGTACCTCTACATGCAGCAGAACAACAGACCCGCCTGCTACAGCTCGGCGACTCCCTGGAACTATGAGAACAACCAGCTGACCTGCAACGGCTATTATGTTGACGGTGACAAGAATCCGATCAACATCACCTTCACCTGGACCGGCAGCCAGTTCTACTGCAGCACCAGTGCGGCGACCACCAGCATCTACCTCTTTGAGAGAGTTGTGGAACAGGTCACGGAGACCGTCACGATCGATCCCGATAACGCCTCCGCCGTCACCGTCTATCCCGAAGAGCTGACCCTGCTCGTGGGTGAGACAGCCGAGCTGAAGGCCACGGTCGAGCCGATGGTCCTGGCTGACAAGAGCGTGACCTGGTCCTCCGAGGACGCGTCGGTCGCCACCGTCGATGAAAACGGCGTGGTCACCGCCGTCGCCAGCGGCGAGACGAAGATCATCGCGACCTCCAACGCGACGAAAACCGTCTCCGGCTATGCCGTCGTCAAGGTGCCCGGCGGCATGGACGCCACCATCTATGCCCAGGTCGCCTTCAATGACGACGTCCAGTTTGCCGCCATCGACCTGAACGACATGAGCACCACGAACCTCTCCGGTACCAATGTCTTCAGCTACTTCACCGGCGGCGCCCAGAGCGGCGGCTTCATCTACGGCAACGATACCGACAACGACTTCCACAGCTACAACGCAAAGACCTATGCCTACGATTCCTTCTGGCACGATATCTATGAAGTGATCCAGGCTCCCCTCGCCATGCTCGACGGCGCGTCCATCCCCAACTTCACCTACGTCGTCACCGACGCGGACGGTGTTGAAACCGAAGTGCCCTTCAAGGTCAATGTCGTCGGCGTCTGCTCGGCCGGATACCTCCTCTTCTACGATGAGGGCGGCATGGAAACCCTGAGCGGCTTCAGCCTCAGCGACAACGGCATCACGCCGATCGCGATCACGTTCGCCGGCATCGGCCAGAACAAGGACGGCACGCTCTACATGATCTACTATGTGCTGGATAAGTCCGGCGCCCTGTATGCCTTCTATGTTGACATCCTGGTCAAGAACGGTGAGATCAGCTACGGCCTGAGCGGCGGCAACCTGGGCACGATCCAGGGCTTCACGGTCGGCGAAGACACGACCGCCTACTCCATGGCCTACACTCGCGGCATCACCGGCAATGAAGGTGTGCTCATCGCCGACAGCACCACCGGCTCCATCTACTACGTCGGCATTACCTACTTCGATGATCAGGTGACTCCTCCTGAATTGTCTCCCGCCGAACTGGTCGGCGTCGTCAAGGGTGCGACCAAGCTGTCCACGCTGTACGATAATCGTTTCGACGCAGCCGGTGACCTCGGCAAGTTCCCGCTCAAGCTCTCCGGCAGCGGCAGCAGCGCCATCGACGCTTACCGTACGGCCTCCGTGCGCGACAGCGTCCCGATGATCTTTGAGAATCTGCCCATCCAGACCATCGGCTTCAGCACGGATGAAATCATCGAAGAGCCTGTCAGCGACGACATCGTGATCGGCGACGACGGCGACGACGACATCATCGTTGTCGGCGGCCTCGACGCCATCCGCAAGGTCCAGCCCCGCGGCAATGTGGAGCTGCTCAAGGCGGGCGAACTGGTGAACCCGACTTACGAGGAAGACGGCTATGTGGAGATCGCCATCACCACGCCGGACGCCACCGAAGAAGTCAAGACCTTTACCAACGGTTTTGCCACCCTCGCGTATGATCCCGCGGCCCTGAGCTTCCAGTCCCTGACGCCGAACGCGGCGCTGGAGATCAGCTCCTTCACGGTCGATGAAGAGGCCGGCCTGATCAAGTTCGCCTATGCCAGCACCGAGCCCGTCGAGGCCGGCGCCGTGGCGAACGTCAAGTTCTCCGCTCCCACGGAGGATACCACGGTCACCGTGACCACGGTCGAGGCCAACGATAATCTCGCCGTGAACGATGTCACCGAGATCGAGCTGAAGGCTGCGGCCGAGGGCTTCAAGATCACCATCGAGGACTTCACCAATGCAAAGGCGACGGTCGACGGTATCGCTGAAGACAATCTCTACAGCGGCGAAGTCAGCTTCAAGCTCACTTCCAATAACGACCAGGCAGTCCTGGTAGCGATCAAGGATGTCGCGGAAGACGGCACCGAGACTTACACGCTTGTCCCCTGCGTCACGGGCGAAGATGGAACACACAGCTTTACGATCACGGTAGAAGCAGACATGACGATTGCTCTCGCCTTCAGAGGCGATGTGAATCTTGACGCCAGAGTCAACCTGCGGGATGCTCAGACGATCAAGAACGCCATTGCCGATGAACTGGAAGAGCCGCTGACAGCTATTGCACGTTTGGCCGGCGATGCAAACAACGACAACAGGTTTAACCTGCGTGATGCACAGCTCATCAAGAACGTGATTGCCGGCGATGACGAGATTGCCTGGTAAAAACTGAATTCGCTGTTCCTGCAGCTTATTGACAAGTGAATCATCTTGTGTTACTCTTAATAAAGGTTTAATCCTTTATTAAGAGCACAGGATGATACCAATGATTTTTGGCGAATACACAAAAGGGGACATATTACCATGAAAAAGACTCTTGCAATTGTTTTGATCTTTGCACTTGTTCTCTCTTTTGGTGCTGCCGCGTTTGCTGACCAGTCTGTGACGCTCTCCGCTACGGTGAGCAAGTCTGGCGACACGGTTACCCTCACCATTACACTGAATGAGGCACTTACCGACGTCGAGTATATGACGTTGCCCATTTCCTGGGATACGGATACTTTTGAGAAGGGGTCTGTTGACTCCAGCTACGGCCCTGTATGGGGCAAATCGGGCATCCTGATCCTTGAGCCGGACGGTTATCAGATGCCTGCAGGTACAATTGCCGTTCTGACCTTTACGGCGAAAGATACTTTCGATTCGACGAAGGATTACACCTTCACCGTTAATGTCGATGCGGAGAACACCTTTGGCCACAAACAGGAAGTCACGGTTGCCGGTACCAGTGCGACGCTGAAGGGTGAGCCCGCGCCGACTCCGACTCCGGCCCCCACTCCGACCCCGACTCCCACGCCCGCTCCCACTGAGCCTCCTGTGGAGCCCACGCCCGCTCCCACCGAGCCTCCTGTGGAGCCCACGCCTGCTCCCACGGAGAAGCCTGCTGAGCCCACTCCGGCTCCCACTGAGAAGCCCGCTGAGCCCACTCCCGCTCCCACTGAGGCTCCCAAGCCCACTGAGGAAGTGAAGCCGACCGAGGCTCCCAAGCCCACCGATGCCCCCAAGCCGACCGAGGCTCCCAAGCCCACTCAGAAGCCTGTCGATCCCAAGAACCCGACCACCGGCGATGAGAGCAACCTCGCCCTCTACGTTGTGATCATGTTCGCGACCCTGGCTCTCGGCGCGGTGACCTTCGTTGTGATCCGCAAGGGCAACAAGGCCTGATCCAATGCATAACTGAAAAGATCCACCCTTCGGGGTGGATCTTTTTTCTCTTGACATATACCCCCAGGGGGTATATGATGAGGCCGAAAAGGAGATGATCCTATGGCGGACTGCTGCGGTCACCGCATCAAGAAACGCAGCGAGGAGGAATATCGCTCGCTGACCAACCGTCTCAGCCGGATCGAAGGGCAGATTCGCGGCATCCGCGGCATGCTCGAGCGTGACGCCTACTGCCCGGAGATCCTGGCGCAGGCGGCCGCCGCCAACGCGGCGCTCAGCGCCTTCAGCCGCGAGCTGCTGTCGAGCCATATCCGCAGCTGCGTGGCGGAGGATATCCGCGCGGAGAAGGACGGCGCGGTCGAGGAACTGATCGAGATCCTGCAGAAGCTGATGCGCTGAGAGAAACGGAGAAGGGATACCATGAAACAATACAATGTGACCGGGATGAGCTGCGCGGCCTGCTCGGCCCGGGTGGAAAAGGCGGTCAGCGCCGTGCCCGGCGTGAGCGCCTGCGCGGTGAGCCTGCTGACCAATTCCATGGGCGTGGAGGGCACGGCCGAGCCCTCCGCGATCATTGCCGCGGTCGAGGCCGCGGGCTACGGCGCCTCGGAAAAGGGCGCGGAGGCGCGCCGCGATGTGCATGCGCAGGAGGAAGCGCTTGAAGACCGGGAAACGCCGCGGCTGAAGCGGCGGCTGATCGCCTCGATCGGCTTTTTGCTTGTGCTGATGTATATTTCGATGGGCCACCACATGTGGGGCTGGCCGCTGCCTGCTTTCCTGGCAAAGAATCACGTGTCGATGGGCCTGGCGCAGCTGCTGCTGGCGGTGATCGTGATGGTCATCAACCAGAAGTTCTTCATCAGCGGCTTTAAAGGTCTGCTGCATCGCGCGCCCAATATGGACACGCTGGTGGCCCTGGGCTCTGCGGCGGCTTTCGTCTACAGCGTATACGCGCTCTTTGCCATGAGCGCTGCGCAGGTAAGCGGCGGCTCTGAGGCCGCCGCGCCCTGGATGAACGAGTTTTATTTCGAGTCTGCGGCGATGATCCTGACGCTCATCACCGTCGGCAAGATGCTCGAGGCTCGCGCCAAGGGCAAAACGACCGACGCGCTCAAGGGCCTGATGAAGCTCGCGCCGGAGACGGCCACCGTCGTACGCGGCGGCGAGGAGATCGTCGTGCCGGTCGCGGAGATCGGCCGGGGCGAGGAATTCCTCGTGCACCCGGGCGAGCATATCCCGGTGGACGGGATCGTGCGCGAGGGCAGCAGCGCGGTGGATGAATCCGCGCTGACCGGCGAGAGCATCCCGGTGGACAAGGCGGTCGGGGACACGGTGTCCGCAGCGACAGTCAACCAGCAGGGCTTCCTGCGCTGTGAGGCGACCCGCGTCGGCGAGGACACCACGCTCAGCCAGATCATCCGCATGGTCAGCGACGCGGCAGCGACCAAGGCGCCGATCGCCAAGGTCGCGGACAAAGTGTCGGGCGTGTTTGTGCCGGTCGTGATCGGCATCGCGCTCGTGACGACGCTCGTCTGGCTGCTGCTCGGAAGGGAGCTCGGCTTTGCGCTCGCGCGCGGCATTTCCGTGCTGGTCATCAGCTGTCCCTGCGCCCTCGGCCTCGCCACGCCCGTGGCCATCATGGTCGGCAGCGGCGTCGGCGCCAAACAGGGTGTGCTGTTCAAAACCGCCGCCTCACTCGAATCCGCCGGACGGATCGAGATCGTCGCGCTGGACAAGACCGGCACCGTCACCGCGGGCAAGCCGCGGGTCACCGATCTGCTGCCCGCCGGGGGCGAGAGCGAGGAGAGCTTCCTGCGTCTGGCCGCGGCCCTCGAGAGCCGAAGCGAGCATCCGCTGGCCCGTGCCGTGATGGATCTGGCGGCCGAACGCCGCATTGAGGCGCCGGAGGCCCAGGATTTCCGCGCGCTGCCCGGCCATGGGCTCAGCGCTGTGCTGGGCGGGCGGCAGCTGCTCGGCGGCAGCCTGCGTTATATCAGCGGTGTGACCGAGATCCCGCCGGAGGCGGTGAAAGCCGCTGAGGCGCTGGCCGCCGAGGGCAAAACGCCGCTCTGCTTTGCTGAGGACGGGGTCTACCGCGGCTGCATCGCCGTGGCGGATACCATCAAGCCCGAAAGCCCGGAGGCCGTGCGTCAGCTGAAAGCCATGGGCATCCGCGTTGTTATGTTAACCGGTGACAATGAACGCACGGCGCGGGCCATCGGCGCGCAGGCCGGCGTGGACGAGGTGATCGCGGGTGTCCTGCCCGACGGGAAGGAGAGCGTGATCCGCCGCCTCGCGGCCGAGGGAAAGGTCTGCATGGTGGGCGACGGCATCAACGACGCGCCGGCGCTGACGCGGGCCGATCTGGGCGTCGCCATCGGCGCTGGCACGGACGTGGCGCTGGACGCGGCGGATGTGGTGCTGGTCAACAGCAGTCTCGGCGACGTGCCGGCGGCGATCCGCCTGGGACGTGCGGTGCTGCGCAATATCCACGAAAACCTCTTCTGGGCCTTCTTCTACAACAGCATCGGCATCCCGATCGCGGCGGGCGTATTCAGCGGGCTTGGCCTGACGCTCAGTCCCATGCTGGGCGCGGCGGCCATGAGTCTGTCGAGCTTCTGCGTGGTGTCGAACGCGCTGCGTCTGAATCTGCTGGATATCCACGATCCGCACAGGGACCGTATGAAAAAGAAAAAAGAGAATCACAATAAACGCAAGGAGGAAGAACCGATGACAAAAACCATGAAGATCGAGGGCATGATGTGCAAGCACTGCGAGGCTCGCGTCAAGAAGGCGCTGGAGGCTGTCGAGGGCGTGGAGCTGGCCGAGGTCAGCCACGAGGCCGGCACGGCGGTCGTCACGCTGAAGGCTCCGGTCGATGACAGCGTGCTGAAGGCCGCGGTCGAGGCGCAGGATTACCCGGTGCTGGGCATCGAGTAAAAGCGCCAAGCCAAAAGAACGGGAGGCTTTGCCTCCCGTTTCCGGCATTATGGCCTCGCAGAGTTTTTTCGCCGCAGCGAAAAAAGAAATATGATTGTGTTTTCCGGGGGCGTGTACCTCGGAAAACACACTCTGCGCCCTGCTGCGTCCTCACAAGCTCCGCATCGTCTCGCTTCCGTGTGAATCACGAAAGCTCGCTCGCTCCGCTGCTCGTCCTTTTCAAATTCAAAGCCATTTGCTTTGAATTTGAGAGGATAACGAAAGGAGCGGCAAGGAAGCTTTCCCGGGGCTACGAAACCGGGGAAGCGGACTGAAGCGAGTTTCGTTTGACGAAGCGAAGCGGGTTTTCGGTGAAGTATTGTTCACAAAATTGTCTTGAAGCGCAAAGTCCGCCTATGATACAATCGAAGGCAATGAAAAGAGGTCGCGAAAGGGCTTATGAAAAGCATCTATCTTCGAAATTTCATGGCGACGGCGATCCTGGTCACCGTCTGCTTTCTGATTATCAGCCTCGCCTTCGTCGGCATCGGGCGGCAGTACCTCATCAGCGAGTACCAGGAAAAGATGGATACCTGCGCGCTGGAGGTCTCGCGGATCGCGGCGGCGGTATCGCGCAGCGAGAAGCTGTCAAGCTGGTCGCTGAGTATGAATCTGAGCGCCCTGTCCAACAGCACCGGCAATCATATTTTCGTCACCGACAGCGAGGGCCTGATCGTCTCCTGCTCTGACCGCTCGATGCGCTGCGACCATCTGGGCAGGCACGTGAGCGGCGCCTTCTTCGATACGCTGACGCAGGAGGGGCAGAATAAAGCAATCAGCAGCCTTGACGGGATTTACGGCAGCGGCCGCTATGTGGCCGCGCGGGAGATCCGCGGGCAGGACAAGAGCCTGCTGGGCTATGTCTTCGTCAGCAGCGCCGTGGACAACATGCTGGGCGCCTGGCGCACCTTCCTGGGCATTTCGGCCGGGGTCGGCCTCGCGGTGTTCGCGCTCGCGCTGCTGATGAGTCTCTTCTTCTCCAAGCGCATGGCGCGGCCGCTGGACGACATGGCCGAGGCCTCCCGCAAATTTGCGCGCGGCGATTTTTCCGTGCGCGTCAAGCAGGAGGACGATCCGACCGACGAGATGGGCGCGCTGATCGAATCCTTCAACAAGATGGCCGATTCGCTGGAGAGCGCCGAAGCGCGGCGCAGCGAGTTCATCGCCAACATTTCCCACGAGCTGCGCACGCCCATGACCACCATCGCCGGCTTTGCCGACGGCATCCTCGACGGGACCATCCCGCGCGAGGAGGAGGACAAATACCTCCGCTCCATCCGCGACGAGACCCGCCGCCTGAGCCGTCTTGTGCGGGAGATGCTGGACCTGTCGCAGATGCGCAGCCGGGCTTCCGATCCGGCACGGCGCACGGTCTTCGATCTGACAGAGCTGATCTGCCAGACGATGCTGTCCTTTGAGGACCGCGCCTCCAAAAAGCACCTGGACGTGGATCCACAGCTGCCGGACGATCCGATCATGGTCACGGCGGACAAGGACGCGATCACGCAGGTCATCTACAACCTGATCGACAACGCCGTGAAGTTTGCCCGCGCGGGCAGCTGCATCGTGATCAAGCTATATAAAGAAAACGGCAAGGCCTATGTCTCGGTCAGGGACGAGGGCGAGACGATCCCGCCGGAGGATCTGCCCTTTATCTTTGACCGTTTCCACAAGTCCGACCGCTCGCGCAGCCTGGATAAGGACGGCGTCGGCTTAGGGCTCTATCTGGTCAAATCCATCATCAACAGCCATGACGAGGATATCGCGGTCAAGAGCGAAAACGGCGTGACGGAGTTCGTGTTCACGCTGAGTCTGGCACAGTAAAGGGAATGGGGAAAAGCAATGAGCAAAGAAAACTGGTATCAGAGCGACGGCTGGTATGAGCCGCTGCAGCGGCCGGAGACGCCTGCCGCCGCGCCCGAAAAGAAGAAAAAGAAGACCTGGCCCTGGATCCTGGGCGTCCTTCTGCTGTCGCTGGCAATCGTCATCGGCCTGTCGGTGGCGCTGCGCGAGTCGGAGCCGGAGGAGGTCAGCCTGCCGGAATTCCACCTGCCGCACGGCGCCGAGCGCGGCGATACGGACGACGGCAGCGGCGATTCCGGGAGCAGCAAGGACCGAAAGCCGAGCATTCGGGAATACTTCGACGCGCTCTATCCCACCGAGGATACCGAGGTCGTCAGAGTCAATATTCCGCGCGGCAAGGCAGAGGGAGATTTCCGGATGGAGCTCAGCACTGCACAGGGTGAGGAGCTGACGCTGCAGGAGCTCTATGAGCGCTGCTCACCTTCCGTGGTCGGCATTTCCGCCTACACCCTGGGGAAGATCGGATACGGCTGGGGCAGCGGCGTGATTTTGAGCGAGGACGGCCTGATCATCACCAACACCCATGTCGTCGCCGGCGCGGACAGCGCCACGGTCACGCTCTATGACAACAGGGAATTTGAAGCGGTGCTCATCGGTGCCGACAGCATCAGCGATATCGCGGTACTGAAGATCGAGGCCACCGGTCTGCCCGCCGCCGAATTCGGCGACAGCGCGGCGCTCACGGTCGGCCAGCCGGTGGCCGCCATCGGCAACCCGCTGGGCGAGGAATTCCGCATGACCTTGACCGACGGCATCATCTCGGCCATTTCGCGCGACGTCAACTACAAGGGCCGCAGCATGACCCTGATGCAGACCAACGCCGCGCTCAACGAGGGCAATTCCGGCGGCCCGCTGTTCAACCGCTACGGCCAGGTCATCGGCATCACCAATATGAAGATGATGTCCAGCGTGTCGAGCATCGAGGGCATCGGCTTTGCCATCCCCAGCAGCACCGTGCTCAGCATGGTCAACGGCATCCTGCAGGAGGGCAAGGTCGTCGGCCGCGCCTCCATCGGCATCACGATCGGGCCCATCCCCGAGAGCGCCATGCAGGACTACGATCTGCCCGAGGGCCTGTATATCGTTTCGGTCAGTCCCGGCTCGGACGCCGAGGCCCAGGGTCTGAAAACCGGCGACATCCTGCTGACGGTCAACGGCCAGCCCGTGAAGGAGACCAAGCAGGTGGCGGAGATCAAGGATCAGTACGGTGTGGGCGACAAGCTGTATTTCCGCATCTGGCGCGACGGCAAGATCTTCGAGGTCGCGGTCGCCCTGGTCGATACCAACGACGTCTACGGCTGAGAAAAGCATAAAAAAACCTTCGGGCTTCATGGAAGCCCGAAGGTTTTTTTCGTTTTCACTTACCGGCACAAAAAGCAGTGCCACTCCTCCTCGCAGAAGTGTTCCTCCACGGTAAAGCCGTTGTGCTCCAGCGCGGCGCGCACCTCGTCCTGCCGGCCCTCGATGATGCCGGAACAGATAAAAAAACCGCCCTCGGCCATGAAGTCCCGCACGAAGGCCGAGAGGGGAATGATCACGTCGGAGACGATGTTGGCCAGCACCAGCCCGTAATCGCTGCCAAGCTCCTTGCGCAGGCCGCGGTCGGAGAGGATATCCCCGGCGTAGACCTGAAAGCGCTCCGCGCCGATGCCGTTGAGCGCGGCGTTGGCCATCGCCACGTCCGGTGCCTTGGGGTCGATGTCGCAGCCGACGCAGCGCTCAGCGCCCAGCACCAGCGCGCCGATGCCGAGGATCCCGCTGCCGCAGCCGAGATCGAGCACGCGCAGATCGGGCGCGGCAAAGCGCTCGAGCGCCGCCAGGCACATGCGTGTGGTGGCGTGGCTGCCGGTGCCGAAGATCAGTCCCGGATCGAGCCGCAGCGGCACGCGTCCATCGGCGGGAACCTCCTCCCACTCCGGCACGACGACCAGCTTCTCGCCCACCTCGATGGGCTTATAGTACTCGCGCCAGTTGTTTTCCCAGTCGCTGTCGGCGACATAGGAGATGCTGATGGCGGGATAGGCTTCGCGCATCGCCTTCAAAATGCCGCGGCCGCCCTCATCGTCGGCCAGGTAGCATTTGATGCGGCTGACGCCGGCGAACTTCTCCTCCAGCTCCTTGTCCACATAGTCCCAGTATTGATGATTGTTTTCCAGAAACTCCTGGAAATCGGCCTCGTTTTCGATCACAAAGCCCTCCGCGCCCAGGGCGGCGAGCGCTTCACAGCGCGCGTCGATCTCCTCGGCCGGGGTGTCCAGACATACTTCGATCCAGCGCATGGCAAGTTCCTCCCACATTGATGGCGTCATTGTACCGCATCCGGCGCCGTCTGTCAAAAAGAAAAGGCCCGTCAGACGACGGGCCTTTATGATAAGCTTATTTACTGTTGGCGTCCAGCCAGGCAGAGACTTTCTCTTCCTTGAGGCCGAGACCTTTGGACAGGAAAGTGGCGGCTTCGTTGAAATTCATCGAGCGCAGGCGCTCAAAGTTCGTGATCTTGCGCGCCTGGATATTGTCGCCGAGGTTGCGGCCTTCCATATAGCCGCACTCATAGCACATCCAGGCCTCATACTTGCGGTGGTTGTCGAGAACCATCTCTGCGCCGCAGCGGGGGCATTTCATGATCGGATTCCTCCCAGATGCCGCTTCAGGGCGGCGGTTATTTGGACAAATAAAACTATAGCACTTTGTCAAAAAATTTACAAGCCCTTTTGTGCGATTTCTGCCTATCCCGGAGAAAATAGACTTGAGAAAAAGTGAAAAAGGATATATATTATAAAATGAGGTGATATCGGTGCACATTCCCATTTTATATGAGAATGAAAGGCTGCTCGTCTGTGTCAAACCGGCCGGCCTGCTCTCCGAGCGCGGCGGCCTGCCGGAGCTGCTGGAGCAGCAGTGCGGCGGCCGGGTCTATCCCGTGCATCGCCTCGACCGGGACGTCGGCGGCGTGATGGTCTATGCCCGCAGCCGCGAGACGGCGGCCGCCCTCTCGGCGCTGATCGCCGCCCAGCGCATGCAAAAGGAATACCTCGCCGTCGTCGAAGGAAAACCGGAGGCGGAAAGCGCAGAACTCCGCGATCTGCTGTATCACGATGCGGCGAAAAACAAAAGCTATGTCGTGCAGAGGGAGCGCAAGGGCGTCAAGCGCGCCGCGCTGAGCTATCGGCTGCTGGAAAGCGAAGAGACGGAACAGGGAAGGCTGAGCCTGCTGCGCATCCGCCTTCACACCGGACGCAGCCACCAGATCCGCGTGCAGTTTGCCTCCCGGAAGCTGCCGCTGGCCGGAGATGCGCGCTACGGCAGCCGCCTGCGCGGCGGCATCGCCCTATGGGCGGTCTCCCTGTGCTTTCCCGACCCGGAGTCCGGCGTCGAACGCCGGTTTTCCGAACCGCCTCCCGGCGAATGGCCCTGGGATCTGTTTGGTTTACATCATATCATATAAACGGAGGAAACAGGCTTGAATATCGGTAATCTCATTACACTGCTGGGCGGTGTGGCGCTGTTCCTGTTCGGCATGTCGCTGATGGGCGACGGCCTGAAAAAGGTCGCCGGCAACAAGATGGAACTGGTGCTGTACCGTCTGTCCAGCACGCCGCTGCGCGGCGTGCTGCTCGGAACCGGCGTGACTGCCATTATCCAATCCTCTTCGGCGACCTCGGCCATGGTGGTCGGCTTTGTCAACTCCGGCATGATGAAGCTGCCGCAGGCCATTTCGGTGATCGAGGGCGCCCTGATCGGCACCAGCGTCACCGGTTGGATCCTGTGTCTTTCCATGCTGCAGGGCGCGGGCTGGGTATCGCTGCTGTCGGCTTCCACGCTTGCCGCGCTGGTGGCTGTGGGCGGCATCCTGCTGCGGATGTTCTCCAAGAAGCAGACCCGCCGCCACGTGGGCGATATCATGCTGGGCTTTGCGGTGCTGATGTTCGGCATGCAGACGATGAGCGGCGCGGTGGAGCCGCTGAAGGAGAGCCCGGGCTTCATCGAACTGATGACCAGCTTCTCCAACCCGCTGATCGGCATCCTGGTCGGCGCGGTGTTTACGGCGATCCTGCAGAGCGCCTCGGCTGCCGTCGGTATCCTGCAGGCGCTGAGCATGACCGGCGCCATCAGCTTTGCGGTCGCCTGGCCGATGATCCTCGGTATCGGCGTCGGCTCGTCCGTGCCTGTGCTGCTGTCCGCCATCGGCGCCAAGTCCGACGGCCGCCGCGCGTCGCTGTTCTATCTGCTGATCGAGCTGGTTTCGGCGATCGTGTTTGCCGTGATTTATTACGGCGCGGACGCGCTGTTCTCTCTCGGCGTCGGCAACATTGTGATGAACCCTGTTTCGATCGCCGCGGTCAACAGCGGCTGGCGCGTGCTGAGTGTTGCGCTGCTGCTGCCCTTCAACAAGGCGATGGTCGCATTGACCGGACGGATGGTCCGTCCCAGCGAGGCCGAGACCATTGCCAACGCCTCCCTCGACCGGCTGGACGAGCGCTTTCTTGCGCATCCGCCGCTGGCTGTGGAGCAGAGCCGCCTGACCACCAACGATATGCTGGAGACCTCGCGCCAGAATCTGATGGAAGCGCTCTCTCTGCTGGGCAATTTCAGCGAGGCCGCTTTTGCGGAGGTCGAGGCGCGCGAGGATCGCATCGACCAGTATGAGGACAAGATCGGCAGCTATCTGATGAAGCTGAACATGATGGAGCTCAACCGCTCGCAGAACGCCGAGGTCTCGAAGATCCTGCATACGCTCAGCGATTTCGAGCGCGTCGGCGACCATGCGATGAACCTGGCGGAGACCGCGCGCGAGATCCACGAGAAAAAGATCCACTTTTCCGCCGACGGCCAGCGCGAGCTGGACGTGCTGCAGGAGGCGGTCTACGAGATCCTGCGCCTGTCCTTCAACGCCTTTTCCGCCAACGATATCAGCCAGGCCTACCGCGTCGAGCCGCTGGAGGAGCATATCGACGATCTCTGCGACGAGATCAAGCTGCACCATGTGGAGCGCCTGCAGATCGGCGAATGCTCGATCGAGCTCGGCTTCGTGTACAACGACCTGCTGACGAACCTGGAGCGCGTGGCCGACCACTGCTCCAATATCGCCATCGCGGTCATCGAGATGGAAGAGAACGCCTACGACGCGCACGATTACGTGCTGCGTCTGCGCGAGCAGCGCACCCATCACTTCGACACCTATTACAACGAATACTGCGACAAATACCAGATTTGACGGCATCTGCCGGGCAAACAAAAAGACGTCCCTTCGGATCTTTTCCGAAAGGACGTCTTTTTTCGCCTTACATCCCGAAATCCAGGCCGTAGGGCCAGCCGTTGAGGCCGCCGAGATCGTAAACGCGCGTGTAGCCGAGCTCAACGAGCGTCAGCGCCGCACGGAAGCTGCGCGCCCCGCTGCGGCAATAGAGCAGCACCGGCGTATCGAAGTCCGGGATGCGCTCCGCGGCGCTCTCGCCGTCGATCGTGCCGAGCGGGTAAAGCTCCGCGCCGGCGGCGTGCCCGGCCTCGTATTCCTCCTCCTCGCGCACATCGAAGAAGCAGATTTGAGGCTCCTTTTCCAGCAATTCATGCGCCTCGCGGAACGAGATCTTTCGGTATGCGTCGTCCATCCCCGACCCTCCGTCGTCTGTTTTTCTTCAGTATAACACAGTCAGAACAGGGGAGCAAGCGTCCCGCCGAGGCGCTGCCGCCATCTGATGCGAAGCCTTTTTGTTTCACCTGGAAATGAAATTATTCAAATATGGAATTATACCGCCTCCGCTTTTTCCAGCCTGGTACGGAGCCGGTGGAGGGAAGGGGGAGAACGCAAAAAACAGGCTCTTTCTTCTGAATGGGAATAATACCCATTATTGAAACAAAAAGGATAGTGCGCAATAAAAAAACAGAAAATTAAGAAATTCAGCGGTTTGAGCGAACTTTTCTCTGCTGCACGGGATTCTATATTTGAAAAGACCTGATTCCGAAACGGAATAGTTATGGCGAAATCGACAAAAGCGCCGGGGCGCTTTGCATCAATCGTTTAATTTATTCCTTTATGGAATAATTGGACATGATAAACAGAATTGCCGCGAATTTTCCGCCGTGCTAAGATAAAATCAACAAAAAAGGATCGGGGCAGGGAAGCTGAGGACCGCCGCACAGGCAAGCGACTGGAGGGAGGAAAAGCGTATGACGGAAAAGAAGAATAACTACCGGTGGATCATCCTCGCAGTCGTGGTCCTCTGCGGTATCAACAACGTGTATTTTCAGTATCAGATGTCCCCGATCGCGGACAAGATCATCGCCCAGTATGGGCTGACGCGGACGCAGTATTCCTCGCTGTTCACGGCACCGATGGCGCCAGCGGTGTTCATCAGCCTGATTTGCGGGATCGTCGTCGACCGCTTCGGCGCCAAGCGTGCGATCTCCATCGCCCTGGTCGTCGCGGCGATCGGCATTTGGGGCAGACTGTTCACCACCAACTATTCACTGCTCTACTTCTTCATGTTCATCCCGGGCTTTGCCTGCACCTTCATCAACGCCAACGTCGCCAAGATCCTCGGCGAGTGGTTCGACGTGAAGTGGACGAGCATCTGCGTCGGGATCTACCTCGCCTCCTCGGCGATCGGACAGGCGCTGGCCACCAGCACCACGCCGATGCTCCCCTCGGTCAACACAGCCTATCTGATCGCTGCGGTCTATGCCACGGTGATGATCGTGGTCTGGACGGTCTTCTACCGCAGCAACGCGCCGAAGCGTGAGCCGGACGCGCAGACGGAGAAGCCGGAGGCTTCGGTGCTCAGCAAGCTCAGGGACGTGCTGAAGAACCGGAACGTCATGATCACGGCGCTGTGCATCATGTGCGCCTTCGGCGCGCTGATGAACCTGACGACCTTCATGCCGATGATTTTGCAGAGCAAGGGCATGAGCAGCGTCGGCGCGGGGACCAGGGCCTCTCTAATCTCCCTCGGCCAGCTGGCCGGCTGTCTGCTCGGACCTTCTCTCGCCGCCAAAATCGGCGGCACGCGCAAGGTGATCCGCGGCTTCAGCATCGCCGGCGCGCTGATGATCGTGGCGATCGCGCTGCTGAAGGGAGGCGTTCTGCTGAGCGTCGCGCTGTTTCTGGCGGGCGCTGCGATCGGCAGCATGATGCCGATGTTCATGTCGCTGCCGATCAAGCTCAAGGGGATCGGCGTGGAAAAGGCCGGCACGGCGGGCGGCACGCTTTCCACCTTCCAGCTGCTCGGCGCCGTGCTGCTGCCGAGCTACGTGATCTCCCCGCTCTCCGGCGGCAGCTGGACCGCCCTGCTGCTGATCGGCGCGGTCATCTGCACCCTGGTGTTCGTGCTGTCCCTGTTCCTCACCGCGGAGGCCGACGCCTGAGCGGCCGGATCTGTTTTTGACGATAAGAAATTATAATATTTTTTGAAAGGAGCACAATCAAATGAGAGTCTATGGGTACTATGATGTCGTCGTTGTCGGCGGCGGCGCTTCCGGTACGGCGGCTGCGATCTATGCCGCGCGCAACGGAGCAAAGACTATCCTGATCGAGACGCTGGGCTCGATCGGCGGTATGGTGAACCTGGTCGGCCCTCCGGGCTGGGCCTTCTGCCACCTCTATAATGAGGCCGGCGAGCGTGTGATCGGCGGCTTTGTCGAAGAACTCTACCAGGACCTCTATAAGCGTGATCTCGCGCAACCCCTCCCGCTGGAGGAAAACCGCTGCCAGGCGGCCCCCGCCTTCATCGATATCGACTGGGCGGGCCTGCTGCTGTTTGAAAAATGCCGCGAGGCCGGCGTGGAGCTGATGCTGCACACCCTGGCCGTGGACGTGCTGAAGGAAGGCAACACCGTGCAGGGCGTCGTCGTCGAGAACACCTCCGGCCGCATGGCCGTGATGGGCAAGGTCATCATCGAGGCCACCGGCGAGGGCGATATCATGGCCCGCGCGGGCGTGCCCTACAGCCAGATCGACCGCACCAAGGAAGAGCTGGATCCTCCCTCCATCACCTTCCATATGGACGGCGTGGACTGGAGCAAGACCACGGCCTACTTCAAGGCGCATCCCGACCAGTTCCTGCCCGGCTATGTCAAGGGCCGTCCGATGGCGGATTGGGAAAAGAAGCACTATGAGGAGAGACTGAGAAAGCTGGCCGAGTGCGAGTCCGTCATCGACCTGGTGCGCGAGGGCGTGACCGAGACCTTCGACTATGACGAGCTGTCCCAGGAAGCGCTGAAAAACGGCGACATGCATCCCTACGGCGATCTGGGTCACTACTTCACCTACCGTCAGGGCGGTCATTTCCAGCCCGTCTTCCAGCATACGGCCCAGGCCTATGACTGCGACACCACGGACGTGACCGAGTACTCCTGGGGCGAAATGGAGACCCGCCGTCAGGTCGTGATCGCCATCAAGGCGATCCAGAAGTACCTGCCTGGCTTCGAGCACGCGTACCTGACCCGCATGACCGCCGGCATGCGCACCCGTGAGGGCCGCCACACCGTCGGCGATTATCAGATCAAGGCGGAGGACTGCGCCAACAACGCCCGTTTTGACGACTGCATCGCGAAATGCACGATGCCCTGCACGATCGGCGGCCCCTTCCATTCGGCGGCTACCCCGGGCATTGCCATGAACGTCGATCCGACCCGCAAGATGATCATCCCCGCCAACCGCGGCAGCTATGACGTGCCCTACCGCGCGATGGTTCCCAAAAACGTGGAAGGCATGCTGATGACCGGCAAGCTGGTCTCTGTGACTGAGGACTTCAAGCGTGACCTGCTGCCCGACAACATGATCTGGGGCCAGGCGGCCGGCACGGCGGCGGCCTTGTGCATCAAGAAGGGCATCACCCCGCGTGAACTGGAGAACTGCGTCGGCGAGCTGCAGGAGCAGCTGCGCAAGGACGGCGCCATCCTCGACGGTGTGAAATAAGACGGATACGGAACTAAACAAGGAGGAAATGCAATGCAAGTATACGGATATTATGACGTAGTCGTTGTCGGCGGCGGCGCCTCCGGCACGGCGGCTGCCATTTCCGCTGCGCGCGAGGGCGCGAAGACCATC
>CACYWG010000007.1:0-339 GCA_902778115.1 Oscillospiraceae bacterium
CTGCTGCCTCCCGTAGGAGTCTGGGCCGTATCTCAGTCCCAATGTGGCCGTTCAACCTCTCAGTCCGGCTACTGATCGCAGCCTTGGTGAGCCGTTACCCCACCAACTAGCTAATCAGACGTGAGCCCATCTTTCAGCGGATTGCTCCTTTGGTATTCCGGGGATGCCCCCAAAATACATTATGCGGTATTAGCAGTCGTTTCCAACTGTTGTCCCCCTCTGAAAGGCAGGTTGCTCACGCATTACTCACCCGTCCGCCACTAAGTTACAAAAGCAAGCTCTCGTAACTCCGTTCGACTTGCATGTGTTAGGCACGCCGCCAGCGTTCATCCTGAGCCA
>CACYWG010000007.1:349-86559 GCA_902778115.1 Oscillospiraceae bacterium
TCAAAAGAATTTTTATAGTCTTTTCAGACTTTTAAAAGCCCTTTTCTTGGTGCTTATTTGCATAAGCTTTTCTTACATTGTTCAATTTTCAAGGTACATCTTGGTGCCGCCCTCTTTGGGGTGACAGCTCGTCTAGTATACCACAGCTTTCTTTCCGTGTCAAGAAAAACTTTTTCTTTTTTTCAAGTTTTTTTGCGCTCCGGATTTGGAAGCTTTGGCTCTCTCAGGCGAGCTTGCACAATATACACCCGGACCGCCCCTTTGTCAAGCACTTTTTTGACAAAATTTGAAGAAAATATTTCCAATCAAAATATTGTGGTTCTGCCCGGAAATACTACACGATATGGACCATTCTATTCCTTATCATCCAAAAACTGAAGCGGTCTTCCCCGGAGCGGTTTCCGCCGCCTCGATGGACGCGATCTTCGCGCGCTGCTCGGATTATATGCAGCGGCGCATCGACGCCGGGCTCGATCCGGCGCGGCCGGTCGTACTCTGCTGGCTGGACGGACTTGTTTCCGGGCGGGATCTGGCCGAGACCCTGCTGCGCCCGCTGACGGAATTCTGGCGCCTGTCCGCCGGCGCCGCCGACTTTCAGGCGCGTCTGCTCGCGGGCGCTGTCACGGCCTGGTCGGTCAAGCGTTTCGATACCCTGGACGAGACGGTGCAGGCCGTGACCCATGGCTTCTGCGCCCTGATCCTGGAGGAAACGCACGCGGCGCTGTGTTTTGAGCTGCGCAGCGAATCCGGCCGGAGCGTCAGCGAGCCGACCCTGGAAAAGTCCGTCAAGGGCGCAAAGGATTCCTTCGTGGAGACGATCCGCGTCAATACCGCCCTTGTCCGACGCCGCCTGGCCACACCCGAACTGAAGCTGATCGAAAGCGAACTCGGCCGCCGCTCCGGGACGAAAACGGCGCTGCTGTATCTCGAAGGCGTAGCCGATCCCGCGCTGGTCGGAGAGCTCGCGCGGCGGCTGGACGAGTTGGATCTCGACGCGCTGCTCGCGCTCGGGCCGCTGGAGGAGGCACTCGCCGAAACGCCCCGCTCGCCCTTTCCGCAGGCGCTGCACACCGAGCGGCCCGACCGTTTTGCCATGCATCTGAGCGACGGTCGCGTGGGGCTGCTGGTGGACGGGCTTCCCGTTGGACTCGTACTGCCGGTGACGCTGGCGGAATTCATGAAGGTCACCGGCGACCGCGGCCAGCATTTTCTGGTCAGCAGCACGTTGAGCCTGCTGCGCTGGTTTTCCCTGCTGATCGCGCTGCTGCTGCCCGGCGTCTACGTAGCGATGGCCATGTATCACCAGGAGATGATCCCGACAAAGCTGCTGCTGAGCATGATTGAGGCCAAGCAGCAGGTGCCCTTTTCCACAGCGCTGGAGGTGCTGGGCATGCTGCTGGCCTTTCTGATGCTGCAGGAGGCCGGGCTGCGCCTGCCGGGGCCGATGGGCGACACGGTGAGCATCATCGGCGCGCTGATCGTCGGTCAGGCGGCGGTGGAGGCGCGCGTCGTCTCGCCGATCGCCATCATCGTGGTTGCGGCGGCCGGCATCGCCTGCTATACGCTGCCGAGCCAGGACCTGTCCGCAGCGCTGCGGCTGTGGAGCCTGGGGCTTCTGATCGCGGGCGCCCTTGCAGGACTCTACGGCGTCGCGCTCGGCTGCTGCCTGCTGCTATGGCATCTCGCGGGGATCGACAGCTTCGGCCGCAGCTACACGGCGCCATTGAGCGAGGACGGGCCCGGTCTGCGGCGCATGCTGCTGCGGCGGCCCTTTTCCGCGCTCAAGCTCCGGGACGTGCTGCTGAAAACGATCGATCGGAGGCGGAGGAAATGATCCGGCAGTTTAGAAATGCCATGCTGCTTTCAATTATTATAATTGTAGGTCTTTGTCTCGGCGGCTGCGGCCTGCGCGAGCAGGCGCGCGAGGTGGACGAGCTGCTGGTCATGCAGACCATGGGACTCGATTCCGACCCCCGGGGCGTTCTGCTCAGTTTGTCCTCCGCGGCCAGCGCCGCGCCGGACAACCCGCCCGTGCGCCTGCAGAGCGCCGGGGCTTCCATTACCACGGCGCTCGAGCACATCCGCGTCGGCGCCAATGAGGAAGATCTCTTCTGCGCCCACATCGGCCATCTGCTGATCGGGGAGGCGGCGGCCCGGAAGGGGATCCGCCCGGCGCTGGATTACGTATGCCGCTCGGGAGACCTTCGCCTGAGCGTGCCGCTGTATATCCTGCGGGAACGCGATGCGCAGGAGGCGGTGCTGGGCACGGGCGACAAGAGCTTTGGCATCTGCGACGCGCTTGACTCCGTGGACGCGGATCTGCGAGCGCGCGGCGACGGGCACTGCGCCTCCGCCGCCGACATTCTGCGTGATCTGGAGCGCTATGACAGCGCACTCGTCTGCGCCGTGGCATTCCGTCCCTCGGCGGAGACCGACCAGAGCGCCGGAGCGGAGGATCGTCCGCAAACCGTGCTGCCCGACGGCTACGCCGTGCTCAAAGGCGGCGCGCTCTGCGGCTTTCTCGACCGGGAGCAGGCGGTCGGCGTCGGCTTTCTCACCGGGAATACCGGGATCTGCGAGCTGACGGTGACTGACCAGGCGGGGCTGCCCGTCACGCTGATGCTCACCGGCGGCAAATGCACGCTGGAGCCGCGCTGGACCGATGACGGCCGGCTGGAGGCGCTCGGCGTCCAGGTGGAGGCCGAAGCCCTGCTGGCAGAGGGTTCGGCCAACAATACGTCTCTTGATTATCTTGAAATGATGCTCGAGCGCGCCCTCTCCGAGCATGTGCGGCAGGTGCTGCAGCTGTCCAAGCAGTGGAAGGCCGATTTCCTCGGTCTGGAGGGGCGGCTGGAGCGCCTCTCGCCGCGAAAAATGCGCGCGCTGAACCCGGATTTTGCCGTGCGCTGGCCCTCGCTGCCGCTGACGGTCAGCGTCAGTGCGCGGCTCACCGGCACCGGCGACGTGGAGGACCGGCCATGAAATGCGACAAGCCGTATACTCTTGGCCAATTGCTGGCGCTCTGCTCCGTCATGGCGCTCACGCCGGCGCTGCGGCTGCTGCCCGGAGCCTCCGCCGCCCTCGCGGGGCGCGGCGGCTGGCTTTCGATCCTGCTGGCGCTGCCTGCAGCCGTCGCCTACGGCGCCTTCCTCTGGCGATTCGGGCAGCGGCGGCGGGAGGGGGAGAGTCTGCCCGCACTCTGGCAGCGTGCGGCGGGGGAGACCTTCGGCGCCGTGCTTTTGGCGCTCTGCGGGCTCTGGCTGCTGTTTTATGCGGCCTTCACCCTGCGCGACAGCGCCCAGCGTCTGATCGACACCGTCTATCCCCATGCCGACCGCCGTCTTTTTGTGCTGCCGCTGGGTCTGGCCGCGGCCGTCGCCGGGTCGGGCGATGCGCGCCGGCTGGTGCGCTGCGCCAAGCTGCTGCTCCCGCTGCTGCTCGGGGCCGTCGCGCTCACGCTGCTCTTCGCGCTGCCGCAGATGCACGCAGACAATCTCCTGCCCGTCGCCGGACAGGGCGCGCGGCCGATCCTGAAGGGCACGCTGCCGACGCTCGACGTGGCGGCGCTGGTCCTGGTGCTGCTGCTGTTTCTCTCCGACGGTCTGACAGGGGAGGCGCGCTATCGCAGCGTCGCGGGACGGATCGCGCTGCTCGGCACGCTGATGGCGGCGCTGACGGCCGCGGTGATCGGCGCCTTCGGGCATGAGCTGACGGCGCGCCTGAGCCAGCCCTATTTTTCTCTGGTGCGCAACCTTGTGTTCTTCCACAGCCTTGAGCGGATCGAGGCGCTGCTGGCGGCGCTGTGGATCTTCTCCGACTTTCTGCTGACAGCGGCGCTGCTGCTCGTCGCGCGACGCTGTCTGGCTCCGCTGTGCGGGAAAAACGCCTGGCTTCCGGCGGCCGCCGGCGCAGCGGCGCTGCTGATCGCCTGTCTTCTCGCGCCGGAGGCGGCCGTCTTTGAACGGCTCTCCCTGCGCTGGATCCCGGTGGCCAACGCGGCCGTCTGCCTGCTGCTGATCCCCGGCGTTTACGCGCTCGGGCGGCTGCGGAAAAGGCTGTAAATCCGATTGCATCCGGGTGCCTGACGTGGTATAATTCCTCCCGGTATGAAGATCCTGAATCAAGTATTTTTTGAGAACAAGGAAGCCGCCGCCCTCCCCGGTCTGCTGGAGAGCGGAGGGCTTCCTGCGCTCGTTTCCGGGCTTTCGGCGGTGCATCGGGCGCATCTGGGCGCGGCGCTGCGCGATCATGCGGGCCGCCCGCTCTTCGTGATCTGCCCGGACGACACCGCCGCCGAGAACATGGCCCGCGATCTCAGCTCGATGCTGGGCGAGGAGGCCGCTGTGCTCGGCATGCGCGACTTCAGCTTCTATCCGGCCGAGGCCGTCTCCCGCCAGGCCGAGCAGCGGCGCATTGCCGCGCTGTACGCGCTCTCTTCCGGCGCAGTAAACGTAGCTGTGGCCTCCGTACCCGGCCTGCTGCAGCGCACACTGACCCCGGAAGCGCTCGCGCGCGCCGCGTTCGTCATCGACGCCTCCTCCCCCTGCGCCCTGGAGGACACGGAGGACGCGCTGCTGCGCTGCGGCTACAGCCGCGCAGACCAGGTCGAGGGCCCGGGTCAGTTTGCCCGGCGCGGCGGCATCCTGGACTTCTTCTCGCCCGCGGACAGCGAGCCCGTGCGCATGGAGTTCTGGGGCGACGAGATCGACTCCATGGCTCACTTCGAGGTTTCCAGCCAGCGCCGGACCGATCCGGTCGAGCGCTGCGTGATCCTTCCGGCGGCCGAAGCTCTGCCTCCGCTTGCGCCGGGCGGCCCCGCCGCCCTGGCGCAGGAGCTGAGGAAGATCGCCGAGCGCTACACGCGCCGCCGCACGAGCGAACAGGCGCAAAAGCTCAGCGAGACCCTGCGCGGCGACGCCGAGCGTCTGGAAAACGCCGCCTCCCTGCCGGAGGCCGACCGCTATCTGCCGCTGCTCTATCCGATGGACTGCGGCGCGGACTATATCCCCGCCGACGCCATCGTGCTGCTCGACCAGCCCGGCCGCTGCGCCGAACGCGCGCGGGACTTTGCCAAGCAGCTTGCGCTGGATTTCACGGAGCTCGGCCGCCGCGGACTGGTGGCGGATGCGCCGGAGAGCTTTTATCTGTCCTTTGACGCGCTGACGAAGCGTCTGGCAGACTTCCCCCTGTACATGGCCGAGGCCTTCACCGTCGGCCGCTGTCCGGTGGCGCCGCGCACGCTGACGAGCGTGCCGGCCAAGCAGCTGCCCTCCTATGCGGGCAGCGCGCAGGCCGCCGCCGATGATGTGAAGCTCTACCTCAAAAACGGCAGCCGCGTGGTCGTGCTGGCCGGGGACGAGCGCCGCGCCCGGGTGCTGCAGGACTTTTTCAAGGATCACGACATCCCCGCCCTGCTCCGCGAGCCGCTCGACCGTCTGCCCGAGCCCGGCAGCTGCGTGATCGGCATCGGCGCGATCTCCTCGGGTCTGGAATACCCGGGGCTGAAACTGGCGGTGCTGACCGACGCGCAGCTCATCCGCCAGAAAAACAAAAAATCCGCCCGCGGCAAAAAGCTGCCGGCCGGGCGCATGCGCATTGAATCCTACGCAGACCTTTCCCCCGGCGACTATGTCGTGCACGAAAACCACGGCATCGGCCGCTTTGCCGGCATCGTGCGCATGCCGGTGGACGGGCAGGACAAGGACTACATCAAGATCAACTACGCCGGCACGGACACGCTCTACGTCCCCGCCACGCAGCTCGACATGGTGTCGAAATACACCGGCGGCGGTGAGGACAAGGCCGTCAAGCTCTCGAAGATGGGCGGCGCGGAATGGGCGAAGACCCGCTCGCGTGCCAAGAGCGCGGCCAAGGACATGGCCAAGAAGCTCATCGCCCTCTATGCCGAGCGCCAGCGCCTGCCGGGCTTTGCCTTCTCACCGGACAGCGAGTGGCAGCGGGAGTTTGAAGAAAACTTCGAATATACCGAGACCGACGACCAGCTCCGCTGCATCGCGGAGATCAAGCAGGACATGGAACGGGCAACGCCGATGGACCGCCTGCTCTGCGGCGACGTGGGCTACGGCAAGACGGAGGTCGCCCTGCGCGCAGTGATGAAGTGCGTGCTGGACGGCAAGCAGGCGGCGATCCTCGTGCCGACCACCGTGCTCGCGCAGCAGCACTATCAGACGGCGCTGCAGCGCTTTTTCGGCTTCCCGGTCAACATTGCGGTGCTCAGCCGCTTTCGCACCGGCGGCCAGAGCGCGCAGACCATCGCCGATCTCGCCAGCGGCAAGTGCGACCTCGTCATCGGCACGCACCGGCTGCTGTCAAAGGACGTGAAATTCAAGGACCTCGGCCTGCTGGTGGTAGACGAGGAGCAGCGCTTCGGCGTCAGCCACAAGGAGCACATCAAGGAGCTCAGCCGCGGCGTGGACGTGCTGACCCTCTCGGCCACGCCCATCCCCCGCACGCTGAACATGGCCATGTCCGGCATCCGCGACATGTCCACCCTCGACGATCCCCCGGAGGACCGCCTGCCGGTACAGACCTTCGTGATGGAGCATGACTGGGGCCTGGTGGCCGACGCGATCCGGCGCGAGATCCAGCGCGGCGGCCAGGTCTACTACCTGCACAACCGCATCGACGACATTGAACGCACGGCGCGCAAGCTCCGCGATCTGCTGGAGGACAGCGTGACGGTGGGCGTGGCGCACGGGCAGCTGGACAAGGCGGTGCTCGCGAGCGTCATGGACGCCGTCGCCACAGGGGAAACGCAGGTGCTCGTCTGCACCACGATCATCGAGACCGGCATCGACATCCCCAACGTCAACACCCTCATCATCGAGGACGCCGACCGCCTTGGTCTTGCGCAGCTGCACCAGATCCGCGGCCGCGTCGGCCGTTCGACCCGCCGCGCCTCGGCCTATCTGACCTTCCGGCGCGACAAGGTGCTCACCGAGATCGCCGAAAAGCGCCTCAACGCCATCCGCGACTTCGCGGCCTTCGGCTCCGGCACCAAGATCGCCATGCGCGATCTGGAGATCCGCGGCGCAGGCAACCTGCTCGGCGCCGAGCAGTCCGGCCACATGATCGACGTGGGCTACGATATGTATATGAAGCTGCTGAGCGAGGCGGTGCTGGAGGCCCGCGGCATCGAGGTGCCGAAGGCCGCCGACTGCTCCGCCGATCTCGCTGTGGCCGCCAGCATCCCCGACCGCTACATCCCCTCCTCGGAGCAGCGCATGGACATTTACCGCAAGATCGCTCTGATCCGCAGCGAGGCGGAGGCCGACGACCTGATGGACGAGCTGATCGACCGCTTCGGCGATCCGCCGCCGGGCGTGACGGCGCTGATCCAGGTGGCCCTGCTGCGCGGCGAAGCCGGGCGTGCGGGTGTCACGGACATCGCCCAGAAAGCCGGTTATCTGCGCTTTACGGTCAAGGATTTCGATATGGAAAAAGTCTCGCGCCTGTACGCGCTGCCCGAATACAAGGGAAGGCTTCGCGTGGAGGCCGGGTCGAAGCCCTGCCTGAGTCTGCGCATCAAGGCCAAAAACCGCGTCATCGACGAGGCGCGCCGCTTTGTGGCCGCCTGGGGTGAACAATCGGTAAACTCTGCGCCGGAGGCTTGAGTTTCGGGGCTTAGGGTGCTATAGTACGGAAAGAATATCCACAGAAAGGATCTCTGAAGATGAAAAAACTGTTGATTATCCTGCTGGCCGCCGGCCTGCTCTTTGTCGGCGTCGCCGGCTGCGCACAGAGGACCGCGCCGGTCCCGTCTCCCGCCCCCGTCGACGATGAGACCATTTATGTCAGCCCCGTCAATCCGGAGCCGCCCACGACCGCCGTTCCCGAAGCGCAGGCCGCCGCGCCTGTAAAGCACGTGGATCTGGAGGCGCTGCACGCTCTCTACCCGGAGGATGCCGTTTACGCCACGATCGGCGAGCGTGAAATCGCCTGGGGCGAATACTATGAATGGCTCGGCAGCTATATCCTCAACGGCGAGAATTATATGGAATCCATGGCCGCCTACGGCATGTCCGGCGGCTGGGACAGCCCCTATGCCGAGGGCGTCACCCTGGGCGATTCCTTTGTCGCCAACCTGAACGACAATCTGCGCGCCTTCACCGGCATCGACATGTTCGCCGCGCAAAACGGGATCAGCGTCAGTGCAGAGGAGCTCGAAGCCAAAAAGGCCGAGGACAGGAACGCCATGCTCGGCGCCGACGCCACGGACGAGGCCTGGGGCGAGCTGCTGACCGCCAACTTCCTGACCGAAAACCTCTACCGCGCGCAGGCAAGGGCCAACATCCAGCTGCAGAAGCTGATGGAGGCCAAATACGGCAAAAACGGCGAACTGCTCAGCACCGCGGCACTGCAGCACTATATCGAGGACAAGGAATACCTCCGCTGCAACCACATCCTCTTCCTGACCATGGACATGGAAACGCGCGAGCCTCTGGACGAGGAGACCATCGCCGCCAAGAAATCGCGGGCGGAGGAGATCGCCGCCGAGCTGCAGTCCATCGAAAACCGCGAGGAGCTGCTGGCGCGCTTTGCCGAGCTCAAGGCCGAGCTGGACGAGGACTCCGGCAAGGCCCACTATCCCGACGGCTATATCTTCACGCCCGGCACGATGGTGGCCGCCTTTGAGGAGGCAACCAAAGCGCTCAGCGCCTTTGAGGTCTCCGCGCCCGTCCTGTCCGAGTACGGCTACCACGTCATCATCCGCCTGCCGGTCGATGCGGACACCACCCTGGACGACGGCAGCACCATCGGCGCCTCCGCCGCCAGCGAGATCATGGCCGCCGATCTGGACGAGATCGTGGACGCGCTGGACTTCACGCTCGCCGAGGGCATGGAGAAGGTAGACCTGACGAAGTTCCTGGTCGAACCGGCGGACAAGTAAAGCTGCTGCGTCTCTTGCAAAAACACAAACGAAAAACAGGAGCTGCCTCCAAAAAGGCGGCTCCTGTTTTTTGCATCAAAGCCAGGCCTCGATCGCTCCGGTCCGGCGGCAGCGCGCAAGAGGCCTTCGGTCCTTGCGAAACTCCTATCTTGACAATAGGAGATAAACATGGTATAACACTTGTGGTTAGAGAACTCTAACCAGCGGTAACGGAGGTGATCCTTTGAGCACCGAGCTGCTGATCCGCTGCTGCGCCCCGACCCTGGCCGGATTGAAAACGGGCAGCATGTATGCCTGCCCCTATGATACGCGGGAAACGCTGCTGGACGAGCTGCGGCGGCTGAACCGGCTGCTCTCTCCCCGGGGGCTGCGCATCCTTCCGCTGCGCTTTGGGCCGGACCGGGCCCTGCTCTATCTGTTCCGCCCGGAGGATCTTGCGCGGGACCTGCAGTGTCCGCACGCGCAGAAGATCCTCGCTGAGGCCGGTTATGAGGATCTTCGTCCGGAAAAATGCATGCGCTGCCTGATCGAGCGGCTGCAAAACCGGGAGGATTTTCCGCATGAGATCGGCCTGTTTCTCAGCTATCCGCCGGAGGACGTGCAGGGCTTTATCGATAACCGCGCCCACAATTATAAGCGCATCTGCGCCTGGAAGGTCTACGGCGACGAGGAGCGGGCGCAGCGCACGTTTGAGCAATACAAAAAATGTACAGAATCCTACTGCCGCTCCTATCGGGCCGGAAGAAAGCTCGAAGAGCTGGCAGTGGCAATATCTTGAGGAGGAATCATCATGAATCACATTGCAGTCATTTACTGGAGCGGCACGGGCAACACCGAGGCCATGGCCAAAGCAGTACTCAAGGGCGCGGGCGTCGGCGCGGAGCTGTTCAGCGTCTCGGACTTTGACGAGAGCAAGGTCGACAGCTTTGACGCCTTTGCGCTCGGCTGCCCCGCCATGGGCAGCGAGGCGCTGGAGGACGGCGTATTCGAGCCCTTCTTCGAGAACGTCAAGGCCAGCCTGGCCGGCAAGAAGGTCGCCCTCTTCGGCTCCTACGGCTGGGGCGACGGCGAATGGATGCGCAGCTGGGAGGACTCCTGCGCCGAGGCGGGCATCACGCTTGCCGTCGACAGCGTCATCTGCAACGACGCGCCCGACAGCGAAGCCCTGGAGGCCTGCAAGGCCCTCGGCGCCGCGCTCGCCTGAGACGGCAAGACTTTCCGGCCGAACCGGACGACAAGTATAGCAAAACAGCCTGAAAGCAGGGCAGTCAGAGCGGACTGCCCTGCTTTTTTCTTTATTTCGAAAAATGCAAAATACCCTCTTGACAAATACATCGGACTGCGATATATATTATATCGCAGTCCGATATATCGCAGTGAAATGGAGGTGCGGCGATGGACAAGCGCATCCAACGGATCTATGTTCCGATGACCGAGAGCGGCTTTTACATCCTGTTCTGTCTGCAGCGCCCGCAGCACGGCTACGGGATCGGCCAGATGGTCAAGATGATGACCGGCGGCGCGCTGACGATCAGTGCCGGCACCATGTACGGCACGCTCTCCAAAATGGAGGCGGACGGGTTGATCGCCTTCGTCCGCGAGGAGGAAAAGCGCAAGCTCTATCAGATCACGCCTTTGGGCGAAGAGATCCTGGCTCTGGAGCTGGAGCGGATCGAACGGCTGTATCAGAACAGCAGAGGGGAGATTTACCATGGCTGAAACGAAAACGCTGGTCCGCTTTTTTACGATCGCGGATTTTGAAGAGGAAGAAAAATGGCTGCGCGAGCAGCATAACAGGGGCTGGAAGCTGACAAATGCGGCCATTTTCTTGTACACCTTCGAGCGCTGCGCGCCGGAGGACGTGATTTACCGCCTGGACTACAAAAACGGTGACGAGAACGAGGACTATCTCCAGCTCTTCCGTGATTACGGCTGGGAATACTTTGATCAAAATGCGGGCTGGCTGTATTTCCGCAAGCCCGCCGCCGAGGTCGAGACCGAGGCCGACGGCGAGATCTTCTCCGACGGGCTGTCCCGGGTGGAGATGGTGCAGCACGTCGTCAAAACCCGCATGCTGCCGCTGCTGGTGATTTTTCTCTGCTGCCTGCTGCCGAATCTGATCCGCAGCATCGAGGGCTCCGTTCCCTTCGCCAGCTTTTTCAGCGTCCTGTTCGGGATTTTGTTTGTGCTCTACTGCTACCTGATCACCTACTGCGGCGTCAAGCTGGCCCGGCTGAAGAAAAAGTACAACGAGCAACTATAAAAAAACACGGAGGAATCCTTGATTCCTCCGTGTTTTTCCTCTAAGCACTGCGCACTTATTTCTTCTTGATCTCTTCCAGGATCTCGCCCAGCAGATCTTCGGCGGTGGGCTTGGGCTCCTCGGCGGGAGCTTCCTCAGCCGTTTCCGCTTCCTTCTTCGCCGCCAGCTCGCGGGCCTTGTTGAAGGCCTTGATGACGGAGAACAGGACCAGAGCGATCACCAGGAAGTTGATGATGGCGCCGACAAAGGTGCCCAGGCCGAGCACGATGGCCTCGGTGCCGGCGGCCTCGTCCGCCGCGCGCAGGGTGATGTTCAGAGCGTCGGTGTTGGGGGCGCCGAACAGCCAGGCCAGCAGCGGGGTGATGACGTTGCCCACGAGGGAGCTCGTGATCGCGCCGAAGGCGCCGCCGACGATCACGCCGACCGCCATATCGAGCACATTGCCCTTGGTGATAAAGGTTTTGAATTCTTCAAAGAACTTTTTCATGTGTTTCCTCTCCTTTTATTTAAATTTTTGTTCCTTGACTGAAAAATGGAATGAAGCCGCGCTTTCCAGCGAAAGGGAGTTTCATCGTTTTTGAGGCGGCTTTGCCGCTTCAAAAACGCCCTAAGGCGAGTACCGCGAGCCCTCGCGCCGTCGTTAAACGAAATTCGCTCCAGTCCGCTTCCCCGGTTTCGAAGCGCCGGGAAAGCTCCCTATCCGCTCTTTCCGTTTTCCTCACAAATTCAAAGCCTTCGCTTTGAATTTGAAAGGAGGCGCAGCGGAATGGACGAGCCTTCGTCATGCTTGACGGAGGCGAGTGATATGGAGCTTGTGCCGACGTACGAGGCTTGTCCTCCGTAAGCCGAGCGCGATGAGCGCGAGTATACCCGCTGCGAAACATGTTTCGCAGCGGATTTATTTATGTGGAATCAGAACTTTCGTTCCGCCCATATACGGCTGCAGGACTTCGGGGATGGTCACGCTGCCGTCGGCCTGCAGGTGGTTTTCCAGGAAGGCGATCAGCATGCGCGGCGGAGCCACGACGGTGTTGTTGAGCGTGTGCGGCAGATACATCTTGCCGTCCGCGCCCTTGACGCGCATTTTCAGGCGGCGTGCCTGCGCGTCGCCGAGGTTGGAGCAGGAGCATACCTCAAAATACTTCTGCTGGCGCGGAGACCAGGCCTCGATATCGCAGGATTTGACCTTCAGATCGGCCAGATCGCCGCTGCAGCACTCCAGCTGGCGCACCGGGATCTCCATTGAGAGGAACAACTCCACGCTGTAGCGCCACATTTTCTCATACCAGGCCATCGAATCCTCGGGCCGGCAGACCACGATCATCTCCTGCTTTTCGAACTGGTGGATGCGGTACACGCCGCGTTCCTCGATGCCGTGCGCGCCCTTTTCCTTGCGGAAGCAGGGGGAATAGCTCGTCAGGGTCTGCGGCAGACTCTCCTCCGGGATGATCTGGTCGATAAACTTGCCGATCATCGAGTGCTCGCTGGTACCGATCAGATAGAGGTCCTCGCCCTCGATCTTGTACATCATGGCCTCCATGTCGGTCTGGCTCATCACGCCCTCGACGACGTTGCCGTGGATCATAAAGGGCGGGATGCAGTAAATGAAGCCCTTGTTGATCATAAAATCGCGCGCATAGGCCAGTACCGCCGAGTGCAGGCGCGCGATGTCGCCCATCAGATAATAAAATCCGTTGCCGGATACGCGGCCGGCCGCGTCCATGTCCACGCCGTCAAAGCGCTCCATGATCTCCGTGTGATAGGGAATGGGAAAATCTGGAACTTTTGCTTCGCCGAAGCGCTCCACCTCGACGTTGGCGCTGTCGTCCGGGCCGATGGGCACGCTGGGATCGATAATATTCGGGATCTGCAGCAGGATCTGGTGGATGCGTGCGGCATACGCCTCCTCCTGCTTCTCCAGCGCCTCGCGGCGCTCATCGCTGGCCTTGACCTTTGCCATGTTCGCGTCGATCTCGGCCTGTATGGCGGCCTTTTCCTCCTCGGAAGCCTTTTTCAGCCTGCCGAACAGGGGGCCGTTTGCCTTGCTGAGCTGGTTGCGCTGGGCGCGCAGGTCGCTCGCCTCGGTGATCGCGGCGCGGTTTTTCGCGTCGAGCTCCAGCAGCTCGTCCACCAGGGGCAGCTTTGCATCCTGGAACTTTTTGCGGATGTTTTCCTTGACAACTTCGGGATTTTCCCGGATAAACTTCATATCTAACACGGTTTTATGTCCTCCGTTTCCTTACTTGCCGATCGTCTGCAGCAGCTCGATCAGCGCTTCTCGGTCGTCCGAGCCGACGTATTCGATCTCGATCCGGCCGCCTTTTTTCCCCTCAATCAGCCTGACCTTGCGGCCGATCGTCCGGCTGAGCGCCTCGGAGACCTCGGCGGCGTAATCCACCGCCAGCGGATCTTTTTCCGGCTCCGGCTTTGGCTCTTTCTGCAGCCGCGCCGCGAGCTGTTCGGTCTTGCGCACCGAAAGTTCCCGCGCGATGACCTCATTGGCCGCGTCCAGCTGCCGCGGATCGTTGTTCAGCGGGATCAGCGCCCGCGCGTGTCCAGCCGAAAGCAGGCCGGTCTCGACCAGTTCCCTGAGCTCGGGGCTCAAGGTCAGCAGTCGCAGAGCGTTGGCCACCGCCGGGCGCGAGCGTCCGACGCTTCGTGCCGCTTCCTCCTGGGTCAGGCCGTAGTCCTGCATCAGGCTCAGATAACCGCGTGCCTCCTCCATCGGGTTCAGATCCTGCCGCTGCAGGTTCTCCACCAGTGCCAGCTCCGCCGTGCGGCGGTCGTCGGCCTCGATGACGCGCACCGGCACCTCGCTCAGGCCGGCCAGACGGGCCGCGCGCCAGCGCCGTTCGCCGGCAATGATCTGGTAATAGCCGCTGTCGAGCCGACGCACCGTGATCGGCTGAATCAGCCCGTACTGCGCGATGGAGTCGGCCAGATCCTGCAGCGCCTGCTCGTCAAAGCGTTCGCGCGGCTGCTCCCGGCGCGGCTCCACCTTGCTCAGCGGCACATTGAGCAGCTCGCTCTCTTCCTCGTCGAAATCGTTGGCCGCAAACAGCACGTCCAGCCCGGTGCCAAGGCCCCGTTTTTCTTTTGCCATTGTCATTTCCTCTCAGACCGGGCAACGAATTCTTCGGCCAATGCCAGGTACGCCTTGCTGCCCTTGTTGGATTTGTCGTAGATCACGCCCGGCACGCCGTGGCTCGGCGCCTCGGACAGACGGATGCTGCGCGGGATCACGGTTTCATAGACCTTATCGCCCAAATGACGGCGCAGCTCCGCCGCGACCTGCGCGGTCAGATTCATGCGGCCGTCATACATCGTCAGCACGATGCCCTCGATCGTCAGCCGCCGATTCAGGCGCTTCGAGCACATTTTGATACTGGTCATCAGGTCGGCCAGCCCCTCCAGCGCATAGTATTCGCACTGCATCGGCACGAGCACGCTGTCCGCCGCGACCAGAGCGTTCACGGTCAGCAGCTCGAGCGAGGGCGGGCAGTCGATCAGTATGTAATCGTAATCCGTATACAGGGCGAGCAGCGCGTTTTTCATCACGTACTCGCGCTTTTCCTGCCCGATCAGCTCCACGGACGCGGCCGCCAGTTCTTTTCCGGTCGGAACCAGATCTCCGGCCTTCGTATGTACCACGCAGTCGGCGGCGGAGCGGCCGCCGATCAGCATGTCATAAACATTCGGACGCTTGCTTTTGGGTACTCCCATCCCGGAGCTGGCGTTGCCCTGGGGATCCGCGTCCACCAGCAGGACGTGCCGTCCGAGCTGATGCAGGGCTGCGCAGAGGTTGACGGCGGTCGTTGTTTTGCCGACGCCGCCTTTTTGGTTGGCGATTGCCACGATTTTTGCCATAGTCGCCTCTCCTTTTTCTATGGCGACATTATAACAGCATCTTGCCGGCATTGCAATGTTTCACGTGAAACAAATTTTGAGCCGCCCGCGCGTGCTTCGACATGTTTCACGTGAAACATTCACTCTAGCAGCGCGGACACGTCCTCCACCCGCAATCCGGGGTGCAGCGCCAGATCCAGCGCGTAACCAAGGAGTCTGGCCGCACAGCGGATCGACTCGTCAATGTCCTTCGGGGTCACAAACCAGCCGCGAAGAGCTTCCTCCCCGAAGCAGCCGGCATCCACGACCGTAGGCACGCCGATTGCCAGCACCGGCACGCCGAGACTATCCTGCGACAGGGCAGCCCGGTCATTGCCGACGCCGGAGCCGGGGGCGATGCCGGAATCCGCAAGCTGGACGCAGCGGCAGAGATGCCGGGGGTCCGCACCGGCCAAGGCGTCAAAGACGACGACGCGCGCCGGACGGATTTCCCGGCAGATCGCGGTGATCTGCCGTGCGCTTTCCACCCCGGAAGCGGCGAGCACGCCCGGCGTGCAGACTGCTACCTCCGCAAACGGCTCAAAAAGCGGGTGCCTGACTGCCTTCAAATGGCGCGTGGGGAAGACATAGCGCGCCGCCTCCGGGCCGAGCGCGTCCGGCGTGACCTCCCGGTTTCCGAGTCCGACCGCCAGCGTCGTCCCCTCCGTGCCGCCGAGCATGGCGCGGATCTCGGCCGCCAGCATATTGGTCAAAGCAGGGAAGCGGTCGTCGCCGCGCGGGAAAAAGCGCTCTGCTTCCAGCGTACAGTAAGAGCCCTGCGGTTTTCCGATCGTTTGGGCGCCGCGCTCGTCCAGCACACGCACGCGGAAGAGAGAGACGCCGTTTTTCGTCTCCTCCTCGGCCTCCAGGCCGGGAAGCGGGTCAAGATCGGTCTTTCCGTTTTTCAGCATCCGATGTGCTTCGCTGGCCAGGTCCGTGCGCGCCGTCTTAAAAATATCCATTTTCTTCCATCTCCTGCTACCATATCTAGTGGTATTTTGCCCGAAAGCGAGGCCGGAATAACAAGCGAAAAAAAGTTTTCGATTCATCAAAAAAACTCTTGCTTTTCGCGTGTTTCTTTGCTATAATTTCAAAACGCGAGTCATGCACGCACCATGAACACGCAATTTTATAGGAGGAGGTGGCGTTCGAACATGGCCAACATTAAATCTTCTGCCAAGCGTGACGAGAAGTCCAAACAGCTCAGAGCCAAGAACCGGGCCGACAAGACCGAGCTCAAGACCATGATGAAAAAGTTTGACGCAGCCGTTGCCGAAGGCAACCACGATGCAGCCGTCAGTGCCTATAAAGTTGCCGTCAAGACCGTTGACCGCGCAGCCGGCAAGGGTCTGCTGCCGAAGAACAACGCGGCTCGCAAAAAGTCCGCGATGACGGTTAAGCTCAACGATCTGGCTGAGTAAGCAGCAAGTCAAAAAGAACACGGTTTTCCGTGTTCTTTTTTCTTTATCAGTTTGTTCATCAATCTTCTTTCATCCCGGGCTATACTGAAACTACCACCGCGGCCGCAGGGCCGCGTCAAAGAGGTGTTCCGTCATGGATAAAAAGCTGATGCTGATCGTCAACCCCGTGGCCGGGCGCAGCGCCTACAAGCCCAGTTTCGCCGAGGCCACGCTTCTGCTGGCGCAGGCGGGCTATCGGGTCGATCTGTACTATACCGCCGCGCGCGGCGACGCCACCCTTTTTGCGCGCGATCATGCCGCCGGCTATGACGCTGTGGCCTGCATCGGCGGTGACGGCACGCTCAGCGAGGTCATCTCCGGCCTAATCCAGCTGGACAATCCCCCTCCGCTGGGTTATTTCCCGATGGGCACGGCCAACGATGTGGCCACGACCCTCGGTCTGCCGAAGAACAACACGCTGGAGGCTGCCGCGCGCATGCTCACGGGCACGCCCCACCCCTATGACGTGGGGCTCTTCGGCGGGCACGAGCATTTTGCCTATATTGCGGGCTTCGGCGCCTTCACGGACGTGAGCTACACTACCCCGCAGGATCAGAAAAACGCACTGGGCCACCTGGCCTACGTGCTGCAGGGCATGGCGCGCCTGCCGAGCATCGAAAGCTATCAGGTCCGCGTCGTCTGGGACGACGGCGAATACGAGGGCAAGCTGGTCTACGGCAGCATGTCCAACTCCACCTCCGTGGCGGGTATCGTCCACTTCAAGGAACAGATGGTCAGCCTCTCGGACGGTCTGTCGGAGCTGGTGCTGGTGAAGGATCCCTCCGCGCTGGCGGATCTGGCCAACCTGGCCGGCAGCGTGCTGACGCAGCGCTTCGACAGCGACACGATGATCATCGCCCATACGAAGTCTGCCAGCTTTCAGTTCGAGCGCCCCGTGGCCTGGACGCGCGACGGCGAGCCCGGCGGTCTCTGGCAGGCGGTGGAGCTGAAAAACCTCCACGCGCCCGTACAGCTGATCTTCTAAAATCTGAATTTTACCTTGTAAAAAGCGAAAGATAATGATATCATAGCCGCATCGCGGCTATGATATTTCTATGCGCGAAAAATATGAGTACCTCTCGGTACAAAGAAAGGAACAGTGCCAATGAAACGTCAGAAAATCTCCGGCATTTACGCGGACGCGCAGGCCTTCGGCGGGCAGGAACTCACTGTCTGCGGCTGGGTCAGAACCGTGCGCGACATGAAAAACTTCGGCTTTATCGAGCTGAACGACGGCAGCTGCTTCAAGTCGCTGCAGGTCGTCTTTGAGAGGGGCAGTCTGAATAATTACGAAGAGATCGCCCACCAGAACGTTGGCGCTGCCCTGATCGTGCGCGGCACCCTCGTGCTCACGCCCGAGGCCAAGCAGCCCTTCGAGCTCAAGGCCGCCGAGATCACCGTGGAGGGCACCTCCACGCCGGACTATCCCCTGCAGAAGAAGCGCCACAGCGTGGAATATCTGCGCACCATCCAGCATCTGCGCCCCCGCACCAACCTCTTCTCCGCCACCTTCCGGGTGCGCAGTGTGGCCGCCCAGGCCGTGCATGAGTTCTTCCAGGCGCGCGGCTTCGTCTATGTCCACACGCCCATCATCACCGGCTCCGACGCCGAGGGCGCGGGCCAGATGTTCCGTGTGACGACCCTTGACATCAACAATCCGCCCCGCAAAGAGGATGGCACGGTCGACAACAGCAAGGACTTCTTCGGCAAGGCCACGAACCTCACCGTTTCCGGCCAGCTCAACGCCGAGAACTTCGCCATGGCCTTCGGCGACGTGTACACCTTCGGCCCCACCTTCCGCGCCGAGGTCAGCTACACCCAGCGCCATGCGGCCGAGTTCTGGATGATCGAGCCCGAGATGGCCTTCGCCGACCTCAACGACGACATGGACACCGCCGAGGCGATGGTGAAATACATCATCAACCGCGTCATGGAGCGCTGCCCGCAGGAGATGGAGTTCTTCAACAGCTTCGTGGACAAGGGCCTGCTCGACCGCCTGCACAACGTGGTCAGCAACGAGTTCGGCCGCATCAGCTACACCGAAGCCGTCGACATCCTGAAAAAGAGCGACAAAAAGTTTGATTTCCCCGTCGAATGGGGCATCGACCTGCAGACCGAGCACGAGCGCTACCTGACCGAGGAAGTGTTCAAAAAGCCCATCTTCGTCACCGATTATCCGAAGGAAATCAAGGCCTTCTACATGCGCCTCAACGACGACGGCAAAACCGTCGCCGCGGCGGACTGCCTGGTGCCCGGCATCGGCGAGATCATCGGCGGCAGCCAGCGCGAGGAGCGCCTGGACGTGCTGCAGGCGCGTATGCAGGAGCTGGGTCTGAAGGAAGAGGACTACTGGTGGTATCTCGACCTGCGCCGCTATGGCAGCTGCCGTCACGCGGGCTACGGTCTCGGCTTCGAGCGCATGGTGATGTATCTCACGGGCGTCAGCAACATCCGCGACGTGGAGCTGCATCCCCGCACCACCGGCAACGCCGACTTCTGAGCGGGCGCACAAAGCGTCATTCATCAACGAAAGAGAGGGGCCGGGATGTGAGAAAAGGCTTCCGTCTGCTCACTTTTCTGCTCTGGTTCACACTGCTGCTGCCCTGTGCGGCGGCCAGTGCGGACACACCAAGGTATCATTTCGATGCCGATTTTTCGCAGGAGAGCCTCGGCGACGCGATCGAGCGCTATCTGGCCTCCCGGTATCTCAGCAGCTACAGCGTCAAGATCGGCTGGTGCGATCTTCAAAGCGGCGAAGAATGGTACCTCGACGGCGACACCTTCATGGAGTGCGCCAGCACCTATAAGCTGCCGCTGGCGATGATCTACGTCGACAAGATCGCGGCGGGCGAGCTCACGCTTGACGACAAGATCGGGTCCTATGTGCTGGGTGATGCGCTTGAGAACATGCTGGTCAACTCCCACAACGGCTCGGGCTACATTCTGCGCAGCCATGTGTCCGAGGACGTGATGGAATATCGGCGCCTGCAGGCCGCGTACAGCGGACTGAGCGAGGACGAGATCTCTCCGGCGTTTTATCACTACAACCTCTTCTCTCCGCGCTTTATGATCGGCACGCTGCATACGCTCTACGACAATTCCGAGCGCTACAGTCTGATCCTTGACTATCTCAAGCAGTCGCGGCCGACCCAGTATTTCAGCCTCTACCGCGGCGAGACCGAGGTCGCGCACAAGTACGGCTCTTACGAGGAATACGTCTGCGACAGCGGCATCATATACACCGAGCGGCCCTTCCTGCTGTGCGTCATGACCTATAAAGTCAGAGGCGCGCCGTTCATTATCGGCCAGATCGCGCGCATCGCGATGGATTATGCCGAATACCTGGCCGCCCATCCAGAACCGACTCCCGCGCCCACCCCGGTGCCAAAGCCTGTGCCGTCATCTGTGCCGTTGCCCGAACCCACCCCGGTGCCGACGCCCATGCCTGCGCCGACCGTCGGATCGAACGAGTCCCTGCCGGGCGCAGCTGTCACGACCGGCGCTGTGCTGGTCGCGCTGCCCTTCATCCTCAGGCGAGGGAAGAAGCGCTCATGACCGCAAAAAAATGTACGGTGAATTCGCAGAATGTGTGAATTCACCGTACATTTTTCCACTTTTTATTTCTCTGCGGCATCTCTCGCCGCTCTTCGGCAATATCCGGCTTGTCGTCAGCCGCCGAGCTCCAGCTCGCCGGACACGCTCTCCAGCGTCACCTGGCTCAGGTCGATGTAAAAGCCGGACCAGACGCGGGATTCGGCATGCAGGGAGCAGTAGCCGGTAAAGAAAGCGTTGGAAAAGCCATCGTAGAGGCTCGCATCCCCGCCATAGGCGGCGCTGGGCAGGGCGTAGCGGTCAAAGACCGCGTTTTTTGTTGTCTCCACGGCGTAGAACAGGTCGTCTGTGTGGTCGTAGACGCCCTCGTTGGTGTTGATGTCCATCGTGTCGATGTACAGGTCAAAGCGGAAGCTGAACTCCACCCGGTAATTCCCGTTCGGATTGAGGTAGGGCAGGTATTCCTCGCGCAGCACCACACAGAAGTTCTGGCAGACCTGCGCGATCACGTCGCCCTGCGTGACCGTATAGAGCGGGATCTCCTTCAGCTCAAAATAATCCGCCCAGTTGTCCGCCGTGATTGCCACGCGGTGATATTTGCCGGAATAGTTCGATGCAGCCGTGCCGCTTCCGTTCTGCGCAGGAGCGGCGGCGCCGTTTTGCGGCCGTCCCGGCCGGCCGGCCGGCAGCGATGCGCCGTTTTCTCCGGAGCTGCAGGCACACAGGCTCAGCAGACAGCACAGCGCCAGCAGCAGCGACAGTATCCTTTTCATCCGTCTCACCCCCGGAATCGTTTGCTCTATTATAGTCCGATTCCGCGCTATCGTCAACGGAAAGCACGATTCCGAATTCCGAACTCCGAATTCCGAATTCTCAGGTGACGAGCGCCGCCAGGGTCAGGATGCCGAGGTTTTCCCGGTAAATCGCGTCAAAATCGGACAGCGGCAGGGGATTGACGCCGCGGCCGACCTCGATCGTATAGCCCGGGCGGTCATAGTCCTGCAGAAACCAGTCCTTGTAGCCTGCAAAGCCCGACTCAAAGGGCACATCCGCCACCTCGTAGCCGCTCACCGCGCCGAAGAGCTCCGCGATCCGCCGCGCGCCGGGCGGTTCGATATCGAGAAACTGCCAGTAGATCACCCTCCCCTGGCTGTGATAGGCCAGCACCAGATCCGGCGAGAGGCGCTGCGTATAATCGTACATGGCGCGGCTTTCCGGCGCCGTCAGCGGGGCAGGGCCCACATAGTCCGCCGGCGCCGGGCCGCGCACGCCCTGGGCGAACTTGATCTCCCGCGCCTGTTCCCAGCCGGCCGGGTACTGCAGGTTCGGGTCGATGCCGCGGATATTGGCCTTCCAGCCCGAGGGGAAGGGGACGCGCGGGTAAGCCGCGGCGATGCGCCGCGCGCCCTCGTAGTATTCGCCGCGCTGCAGCTCCCCGGTGACCAGGTCGATCCCGTCGGGATTGACCGCCGGGATCAGTGTCAGCGCCGCATAGTCCAGGATCTCTGCCGCCGCATAGCCCGCCAGCATCTCTCCGGCGGCGAAGGCCGCGGCCAGGTCTTCGGCGAATTTCAGCAGCAGCGGTGTCGTGATCCACTCATTGGCGTGATGCGAGGCGTTATACAGCACTCGGTTCTCCCCGCTGCCGAGGCGCAGGGACCAGAGCGGCTTGCCCATGACGCTTTTGCCGATCTCTCCGACGCTGACAAAGGGGTAGCGGGCGGCAATGCCGCGCACGCAGTAGGCCGTCAGCGCGCTGCTCCAGTCGATCGTCGTGGGCACCACGGGAAAAGGCAGCGGCACCACCAGCTCGCTGCCGACGGCGAGGTTTTCCGGCACGGTCCCGGGATTTGCCAGAAGGATGGCCTCCTCGCTGCTGCCATAGCGCTGCGCGATGCTCCAGACCGTGTCGCCCCGGCGCACGCGGAAGACCAGATAACCCGTATACCAGGGCAGCAGCTGCCGGTGGGTCTGCGGCCCGGCGATCCCGTCGGCCGCGAGGCCGCGGTCGGCCTGAAAGCGCCGGAGCGCTTCGCGGGTGAGACCGCCGAAAATGCCGTCGGTCGTCAGCTCCCCATAGCCCGCGCGATTGAGCGCCAGCTGCAGCAGCTGCACCGCCGGCCCGGTGCTTCCTATTCGCAAAACTCTCATTTCTCGCCCTCCTTCGGCCACAGTATATGCGCCGAAAAGAGGAAAAAGAACGGGGTTTCCCCCCAGTATAAAAACTTTTGGTTGACTTTCTTAAAATAAGACTTAGAATGGGTAAAAGGGCCAAAGGAGGTTTGATCATGACTCTCGGGAACTATCTGAACAGTCAATTTACGATATTGCAAACGCTGGAATTCTTCTTCCGCGTCCTGCTGGCCGGCGTTTTCGGCGCGGCCATCGGCTTCGAGCGCACTCGCCGTTTCAAGGAAGCCGGCATCCGCACGCATGTGATCGTCTGCACGGCCGCTGCGCTGATGATGCTCGTCTCCAAATACGGTTTTGCCGATCTGAGCACTGCGGACAGCTTTTTCAGCGGCACCCGCGGCGCCGATCCCGCGCGGATCGCCGCGCAGGTCGTCAGCGGCATCAGCTTTCTGGGTGCGGGCGTCATCTTCAAAAACGGCAGCACCGTCAAGGGCCTGACCACGGCGGCCGGCATCTGGGCCACGGCCGGCATCGGCCTCGCCGTCGGCGCGGGCATGTACTGGCTCGGCCTCTTCACGACGCTGCTGATCGCCGTCACCCAGATCGCCATGCACCGCTTCACCTTTGGCGCGGACGCTTACAACACCTGCAAGCTGCGCCTGAAGGTGCAGGACGACGGCAATTTTCAGCCTCACCTGCAGGATCGGCTCCAGCTGTGGAAAGCGAAGGCGGTCAACGTGCGCATGGCGCGAGGCGACAACGGCATCGTCAGCTACGAGCTCACGCTGCGCACGCAGCATGACATCACGGCCGAGGATCTGCTGCTCTTCTCCCGCGAACACAGCGAGATCCTGGAGATCAGCAACTCGCTGGTCGACTGACGGCCCATCCGATAAAAATACCGGGAACCCGACGGGTTCCCGGTATTTTTTTGTCTGTTTTTCACTTCAGCTCATACAGGGCCGTGAACTTCTGCTCCAGATAGTCCAGATAGTAGTTCACGTTCAGGCTCTCGCCGCTGATCGCGCGGATCCATTCGTCCGGCGTCGTCAGCGAGGCGATCGAGAACACGTGCTTGGTCAGCCAGTCGCGGATCTTCGTCAGCTCGCCCACGCGCACGGCGGCAAAGACGTCAAAGTCCTTTTCCATCCTGCGAAGGATCTGCACGCCGTAGGCGTTGCCCAGCGCATAGGAGGGGAAGTAGCCGTAGGACCAGCCGGACCAGTGCACGTCCTGCAGGCAGCCCTGCGTGTCGTCCGGCACGTCGATGCCCAGATACTCCTTATATTTCGCGTTCCAGAGTGTCGGGATCTCGTCCACGGTGATCTCGCCGTTGACGAAGGCCTTCTCCAGCTCGTAGCGGATCAGGATGTGCAGGCAGTAGCTCAGCTCGTCGGCCTCGGTGCGGATCAGGCTCGGGCGGGCGACATTGACCGCCTCGAAAAGCTCGCGGTTCGTCACGTCGTCGAAAATGCCGCCGGAGAGCTTCCGGATCTGCGGCGCGGCAAAGTCGATGAAGGCCTCGCTGCGGCCGATCAGGTTCTCGTAGAAGCGGGAGATCGTTTCGTGCATGGCGCTGGTCATGTTGTTGGCGCAGTGATTGTCGTGCAGCTCCTGGGGCTCGTTCTGCATAAAAAGCGCGTGGCCGCCCTCGTGCAGGGTGGTGAAGACGTTGGAGATGAAGCTGTCCTCATGATAATGCGTCGTCACGCGCACGTCATGATTGCCGAAATTCGTGGTGAAGGGATGCTCGGTGGTCATCAGCACCAGCGCGCTTTGGCGCAGGCCCTCCTGCTCCAGCAGCCAGCGGCTCATGGCCTCCTGGGCGGGGATGGGCACCGGGCGTGACATGAAGTCCTCGCGGATAGGCTTGCCCTCGGTGACGATGCGGCCCAGCAGCGGGACGATGCGCGCCTTGAGCGCGGCAAAGAAGGCGTCAAGCTGTTCGATGCTGCCGCCCTCCTCATAGTCGTCCAGGCAGGTATCGTAATAGCTTCCCTTTTTCTCGTCGCGCAGGTCGATCGAAATGCGGTTATAGCGGATCAGGTCGGCCAGCGCGTCGCGGAACAGCGAGAAGTCGTTGGCCTTTTTGGCGCTCAGCCAGGCACCGTAAGCCTTGTTGGAGGCCACGTCCATCTCATAGGAGAGCTCGGCAGAGATATTCTTCGCTCTTGCGTAGCCCTTGTAAAGGTGCTCCACGGCCTTTTTCTGCACCGGCGTGAGGCCTTCGCTGTCCGCGTGCAGCTCGCAGATCAGCTTTTCATAGCGCTTGTCGTGGGTCATTTTGTAGATCTGCTTGCCGAGCACGGCCATGTCCTCGCCGGCAGGGCCGATGCCCTCGGCCGGAGCGCAGCACTCCATGTCAAAGCTCAGCTTGCCGATGCTGCGGTAATAGGCCTCGATCTCGTCCAGGCGCGCAAAGAGTTTTTTCAGCTTCTGTTGATTGCTCATGGCGGTCTCCTTTTCACCTATTAGCCTCCCTTCCGCAGAAGGGAGGTGGCCGCGCCTAAAGCGGCCGGTGGGTTTCCCCTCACTATTTCCGATTTGTTGGTAACCCTCAGTCTCGCTTCGCTCGACAGCTCCCTTTTGCAAAAGGGAGCCTATTCCTCACAAAACTGGCACAGCTCCCGCAGGCAGCAGATCTCGCAGCGGGGCTTTCGCGCATCGCACACGGCGCGGCCGTGCAGCACGATGCAGTGGCAGAAGTCGGAGGAATGCTCCGGCGGCAGGATCTTGCGCAGCTCGCGCTCGATCTTCTCCGGCTCCTTGAGGCAGTCCACCAGGCCGAGGCGGTTGGAAATGCGGATGCAGTGCGTGTCCACCACGGTTGAGCCCGGCACGCGGTACACATCGCCCAAGATGAGATTGGCGGTCTTGCGGCCGACGCCGGGCAGCGCCGTGAGCTCCTCCATCGTGCGCGGCAGCTCGCCGCCGTACTTTGTCAGCAGCACCTGCGCGCAGGCCACGATATCCCGTGCCTTGGCGCGGAAGAAGCCGCAGGAATGCACATATTTTTCTACTTCAGCGACGTCCGCCTCCGCAAAGCTCTCCAGCGTGGGGAAGCGCTCAAACAGCGCCGGCGTGATCATGTTCACGCGCTCGTCGGTGCACTGCGCGGCCAGACGCACGGAAAACAGCAGCTCATAGGGCTTTTCATAATCCAGCGTACAGCTCGCCTCCGGATATTCCGCCAGCAGCCGCCGCACGATCTCATTGACCTGTTCCTGTGTCCTCATGGCGTTACCCCTTTCCGTCTGTTGCAGATCCAGTATACGCATTCGGCGCATTTTCGTCAAGAAGCATGAAAAAAGAGGAGTCCGCAGACTCCTCTTTTTCAATTGCGGATCAACCCAGATTGATCGTACCGCCGCACTCGATCACGTCCAGCGCGACGCCGCTGTAAGTGCCGTTGTAGTGCCACTCCACCGCAACGGGAAGACTGCTGCCGCCTGCCAGAGAGACCGTGAAGGTCTTGGAGCCGACGCTGTGGGTCGTTTTGCCGCCCTCATAGCTCAGCGCGGGCTGCGTCAGGGTCCCGGTCTGATCACCGACGCGAAGGCCGATGCAATCCTGCCACTCGTTGAGATAGATCGTAGAGGACTCGATGCTGACGGTCAGCGTGACCTCCGCCTTGTTATCCGCAGCGCTGACGGCGCTCCAGTCGCAGATCAGCTCAAGACCGGCTCCGGTCGCGGAGCGGAAGCTGTCGCTGCCGAGGCTCTGCCCGGCCGGCCGGGGCGCGGGGGTGGGCGCGGGCGTCGGCGCTGCGACGGGCGTATTCTGCTGCGGCTGTTGCTGCTGCGGCTGCTGCTGCGGCGCGGGGTTCGAGGCCGGACGGTTGGCCGGCGGCGGGGTGGGCGCGGGCGCCCAGGTCGGGATCGGCACCGGCGTTTCCTGCGCGGGCTGCTCCGGGACGATCTCCGTCTGCTCGGTTTGTTCCGGTTCCTCCGGCTGCACGGGATGCTTTTTCGCATCCAGACCCAGTGCGGCGTTGACGACAAGCGCCAGCACCAGGAAAAAGACCAGGATAAAGAACACGGCTTTCACTTTGCCGAAATTCATAAGATCCCCTTCCTTTGTAACTTATTTGTAACTATTATACACCCTTGCCGCCGCCTTGTCCATAGTCTGTTCGACAAATTCAGACATGTTAAGAAAATTTTTTCGCCCGGGAGCCTGTTCCCGGGCGAAAGCCTCTTATTTGACCGGCCGGATCTCCACCATGCTCTCCAGCGCCGCCGGAGAGAGGACGCGGGAATAGAAATCCAGCATCACGCGGTGGATGATCGGGCTGATCTCGGCGCTGCCGCGAAGGGGCTTGACCATGATATGGTCCTCCACGCCGCCGATGCGCAGATCGCTCTCGATCTCCTCGTAGCCGAAGCGGGCGAAAAATTTCCGCTGCCGGCGCAGGGCCTCTCCCTCGCCGTCCGCGTCAAAGTCGGTGATCTCGGCCACGATGCCCTGCCGGTCGGCAAAGCGCTTGTTCAGCAGGCGCATGGCCTGCACGCCGAGTCCCTTTTCGCGGTAAAAGGGGATCACGTCGAGGTATTTGAGCCAGACGTAGCCGTAGAGGCCGCGGCAGCCGACCAGCGCGTAGGCCAGATCCAGCCGGCTCTCCTCGTCGGTGACGGCCAGCAGCTCCATATCGTCCTTGAGCATCGCCTTGTGCACACCCAGGCGCGGCAGTAGCTCCTTTTTATCAAAATCCACCTCGAACAGCGAATAATAGTGCTCCAGCTCGCGGTGTCCGCATTTTCGCAGGATCAGCATAGTGATTCCTCCCATTCCGAATTCCGAACTCCGAATTCCGAATTATCCCAGGCTCTGTGCCCGACAGAGCGCGGCGTAAACGCCGCCCTTCGCGACCAGCTCCTCATGGCTGCCGCGCTCGACGATGTGCTCGCCCTCCACGACGGCGATCTCGTCGGCGTGGCGCACCGTGGACAGGCGGTGGGCGACGATCACGGTCGTGCGCCCGACGCTCAGCTCCTCGAGCGCGGCCTGGATGCGCTGCTCGGTCACGGTGTCAAGCGCGGAGGTCGCCTCGTCGAGGATCAGGATTTTCGGGTTTTTCAAAAAGACGCGGGCGATGGAAATGCGCTGCTTCTGCCCGCCGGAGAGCATCACGCCGCGCTCACCCACATAGCTGTCATAGCCCTGGGGCAGCGCCATGATCTCGTCGTGGATCTCGGCGCGTTTGGCGGCCTCGACGATCTCCTCGTCGGTCGCCTCCGGGCGGCCGTAGCGGATATTCTCGCGGATCGTGTCGGCAAAGAGGAAGACGTCCTGCTGCAGGATGCCGATATTGCGCCGCAGACTCGACTGCGTCACGCTGCGCACGTCCCTGCCGTCCACCAGCACCGCGCCGTCCGATACCTCGTAAAAGCGGGGCAGCAGCTGGCAGAGCGTGGTCTTGCCGCCGCCGGACGGTCCGACGAGGGCCAGCGTTTTGCCCGGCTCCAGCTTCAGGCTGATGTGGCTGAGCACCGGGATGCCGTTGGCATAGGCGAAGCTGACGTCGCGGTATTCGATCTCGCCGCGCACATCGGACAGGGTCTTCGCGTCCGGCGCGTCCTGGATGTCCGCCTCGGTGCGCATGATCTCCAGAAAGCGCGTAAAGCCCGCCGTGCCCTGCATATACTGCTCGGCAAACTGCGCGAGCTTGCGCACCGGGGTGACGAAGGTGGAGACATAGAGCGTGAAGGTGACGAGATCCACCGCGTCCATACGCCCGGCCATGATCAGCAGGCCGCCCACCGTGATGACCAGCACCTGCATGATGCCGGTGGTGAACTCCATCCCGCTCATAAAGAGGCCCATGGTCTTGTAGTATTCGACCTTCGCGCCCTTGAACATGTCGTTGGCGCGGTCGAATTTGCGGCCCTCCTGCTCCTCGTTGGCGAAGGCCTTGGCCACGCGCACGCCGGAGATGCTGCTCTCGATGGCGGCGGTGATCTCGGCGGTCTTTCGCTTGACCTCAATGTTGGCGCGCTTCATGCGCAGCCGCTGGCTGAGCGTGAACCACAGGCAGACCGGCAGCGCGATCGTCAGCACCAGCGCCAGCTCCCAGCGCAGGATGAACATCACGATCAGCGCGCCGATGATGGTCAGCGAGCAGATGATCAAGTTCTCCGGGCCGTGGTGGCTCAGCTCCGTGATATCGAACAGCTCGCTCGTGATGCGGCTCATCAGCACGCCCGTGCGATTCTGGTCGTAAAAGCGGAAGGAGAGCTTCTGCATATGTTCAAAGAGGTCGCGCCGCATCTCCGCCTCCACCAGCACGCCCATGCGGTGGCCGAGCACGGTGATGACGTAGTACAGCAGCGCCTTGGCCAGATACGCCAGCGCCATCACGCCCATCACCAGGAAAAATACGGTATAGAGCTTCTGCGGCAGGTAGCTGCGCATCGCGCTGCGCGACACATAGGGGAACACCAGGTCGATCACCGCCACCAGCAGCGCGCAGATCATGTCGATCGTGAACAGCTTTTTCTGCCGCGCGATGTAGCGGATGAAGATTTTCAGCGGCTTTTCGTTGTAATTCATGCGAATTTTTCCCTCTCAGCCACAGCCATGGCGTCGCAGCGGTTGTTGAATTCGTTCTCAGCGTGCCCCTTGACCCAGTGATAGTGCATCTCGTGCTGCCGCGTCAGATCCAGCAGCAGCTCCCAGAGATCGGGGTTCAGGGCGGGCTTCTTGTCGCTCTTGACCCAGCCTTTTTTGCGCCAGCCCCAGGCCCAGCCCTTGTCCAGCGCGTCGATGACGTACTTGGAGTCGGAATAGAGCTCGACGGTGCAGCTCTCCTTGAGCGCCAGCAGCGCCTGGATCACGGCGGTCAGCTCCATGCGGTTGTTGGTGGTCTGCGCCTCGCCGCCGGAGAGGGTCTTTTCGCGGCCCTGATAGCGCAAAATCGCGCCCCAGCCACCGGGACCGGGATTGCCGCTGCAGGCCCCGTCGGTATAGATCTCAACTGTTTTCATAGACGATTCCTCTTAGCCTTCCCCTTGAGGGGAAGGTGGCAACCGGCGTCTCTCGCGAGCCGGATGGCGGATGAGGTGACAATCATTCCGCAGTCTGATAATCACACCTCATCAGTCGCTTCGCGACAGCTTCCCCTCAAGGGGAAGCCGTTATTGGTCGTGTTCGAAGCGGTTTTTCAGCACCAGATATTCCTGCTTGTCGACCAGGCCGTTTTTCAGCCAGCTGTCCAGCTGCTGGAGGCGGCGCTGGCGGTCGCGGACGAAGTGATCCTCGCCGCTCAGCTCACAGGACACGCAGTAGGCATCCGGCTGCGGAAAGCTGCGCTGCGCCGTCGGTTCGCGGCGCTGCATGGAGGGAACCGGGCGATGGAGCTCGACCTCGGGCGTTTTTCTCCCCGGCGCGGCCTTCGTCCCGTTTCCGCGCGACTCCAGGGCGTTTTTCGCCGCTTTGTCCCTGTTTTTGGCCATCTTGCCGAACGCAATGGCCGCAACCACGGCGATCACGATCACGCCGAAAACGACCGGAGGCAGGTCTCCGTCCAGCGTGCGCATCAAAAGCGGGATCAGAATGACCAGAACAGCCCAGGATGCGCCGGAATTTTTCTTCTTCTGCTGATTGTTCATCGCAATTCCTCCTCAAGCGCCGCGTCAATACGGCGGATACGGGTCCTCGTCCTTGTTTTCTTCCTCCGGCTCCGGGTGCTTCTTTCTCCACACATAGCCCGCGATGGCCGTGACCGCGCCGGCCGCCAGAGCGGCCAGCAGCTTCCAGTGGAATTCAAGCGCCGGGAAGAGCAGGTTCAATGCAATAAAGACCAGGATCAGAACCAGCTCTGCGATCCGGTACGGATATTTCCATTTCCAATGCTTCTGATCCCACATAAGTTGCTTTACTCCTCTCCGTCCTCCGGCTTGTCCTCTTCGGCTTCGCTCTCGGTCTTTTCCACGTCGATCACGCGGCTGCCCTCCATCAGGCGCATCAGGCGCACGCCCTGCGTGGCGCGGCCGAGCAGGGAAACGCCCTCGCCCGCCATGCGGATGATGGTGCCGTCGTCGGAAATGACGAGGATATCGTCGCCCTCGCGCAGCATTTTCACCGCCGCGACCTCGCCGGTCTTGTCGGTGACCTTGTAGTTGAGCATGCCGAGACCGCCGCGGCTGTGGACGCTGTATTCCTCCACGTCCGTGCGCTTGCCGTAGCCCTTTTCGGTCACGCTCAGCAGGGTCTCGCCCTCGCCGGTGCTCGCGGCGCCGACGACGTAATCGCCCTCGCGCAGGCGGATGCCGCGCACGCCGACCGCGGTGCGGCCCATCGGGCGCACGTCGTTCTCGTCAAAGCAGACGGCCATTCCCTTTCTCGTGGCGATCAGGATCTTCTCGTCGCCCATCGTGGGGATGACGGCGATCAGCTCGTCGCCCTCGTCCAGGTTCAGCGCACGGATGCCGCTGGAGCGGATATTTTTCAGCGCGTCCTGCGCCATGCGCTTGACCGTGCCGTTCTTCGTGACGAAGAAGAGGTACTGGTCCTCGGCAAAGCCGCGGCCGCGGATCATCGCGCTGACCTTCTCGCCCGGATCGATCTGCAGGATATTCACCAGGTTCGTGCCGCGCGCGCTGCGCCCGGCCTCGGGGATGGTGTAGCCCTTCTTCACGTACACGCGGCCGGTGTTCATGAAGAAGAGGATGTTGTCATGGGTGGAGGCCGTGAAGAGCGTAGATACATAGTCCTCGTCCTTGGTGGCCATGGCGCGCACGCCCTTGCCGCCGCGGCCCTGGGCGCGGTATTCGCTCACGGGCAGGCGCTTGATGTAACCGCCGTGGGTGAGCGTGTAGACGCACTGCTCCTCCTCGATCAGATCCTCGATGTCGATCTCATCCTCGACGTCCTGGATCTCGGTGCGGCGCTTGTCGCCGTACTTGTCGCGCAGCTGGATCAGCTCGTCCTTCAGCACGCCCTTGATCTTCTCGGGATCGGCCAGCAGCTCGCGGTAATAGGCGATGCGGCCCTCGATCTCTTTATATTCCTGCTCCAGCTTCTCGCGGTTGAGACCCTGCAGCTGGATCAGGCGCATATCGCAGATGGCCTGCGCCTGCACGTCAGAAAGGCTGAAGCGGGCCATCAGGTTCTGCTTGGCGTCGTCGTAGCTCGAGCGGATGATGCGGATGACCTCGTCGATGTTGTCCTGGGCAATCAGCAGGCCCTCGAGCAGATGGGCGCGCTCCTCGGCCTTGCGCAGGTCGTACTTGGTGCGGCGGGTGATGACCTCCTCCTGGAAGGCCAGATACTCGTCGAGGATGTGGCGCAGGGAGAGGATCTTCGGCTGTGTCTGGTTGTTGACCAGGGCCAGCATGTTGATCGAAAAGCTGGACTGCAGCGCGGTCTGGGCAAAGAGGCGGTTCAGGACCACCTGAGGATTGGCATCCCTTTTCAGCTCGATGACGATGCGCATGCCGTTGCGGTCGGTCTCGTCGCGCAGGTCGGAGATGCCCTCGATGCGCTTGTCGCGTACCTGCTCGGCAATGGACTTGATGAGCTGGCGCTTGTTGACCTGATAAGGCAGCTCCGTCACGATGATGCGCACGCGGTCCTTGCCGTGCTCCTCGAACTCGGTGCGGGCGCGCACGACCACCTTGCCGCGGCCGGTGGCGTAGGCGGCGCGGATGCCGCTGCGGCCCATGATGATGCCCTTGGTCGGGAAGTCCGGCCCCGAAATGTGCTGCATCAGGTCAGAGAGTGTCGCCTCCGGGTTATCGAGCACGCAGATGCAGGCGTTGATAACCTCGGCGAGGTTGTGCGGCGGGATATTGGTCGCCATGCCGACGGCGATGCCGCTCGAACCGTTGACCAGCAGGTTTGGAAAGCGGGAGGGAAGAACGCGCGGCTCCTTGCGGGTCTCGTCGAAGTTCGGATCCCAGTCCACGGTTTCCTTGTCGATGTCCCGCAGCATCTCGTTGGAGATTTTCGAGAGTCTGGCCTCGGTGTAACGGTAGGCGGCCGGGGGGTCGCCGTCCACGGAGCCGAAGTTGCCGTGGCCGTCCACCAGCATGTAACGCATGGAAAAGTCCTGCGCCAGACGCACCATTGCGTCGTAAACGGAGGCGTCGCCGTGGGGATGGTAGTGGCCCAGCACGTCGCCGACGCAGGTGGCGGATTTTTTGAAGGGCTTGTCGCTCGTCAGACCGCCCTCGTACATCGTATAGAGGATGCGCCGGTGCACGGGCTTGAGGCCGTCGCGCACGTCCGGCAGCGCACGCCCGACGATGACCGACATGGCGTAGTCGATATAGCTGGTCTGCATCTCCTGCACCAGCTCCGACTCGGTGATCACCTGATTCGGGAACGCGATATCCTCGGGTTTATAATCTCGTTTATGTGCCATATTCCAATAATTCCTTCCTTGTAGGCTCCCTTTTTCAAAAGGGAGCTGTCAGCGAAGCTGACTGAGGGTTCCTGAAAATTGATAAGAAACCCTCCGGCCTCGCTTTGCTCGGCCACCTCCCTTCTGCGGAAGGGAGGCTAATCAAATATCCAGATTGACAACGTATTTGGCGTTGGTTTCGATCCACTCGCGGCGGGGTTCGACCTCCTCGCCCATCAGTACCGTGAAGACCTGGTCGGCCATGATGGCGTCCTTGAGCGTGATGCGGCGCAGAGAGCGCTGCTCCGGGTCCATCGTGGTCTCCCACAGCTCGTGCGGGTCCATCTCGCCCAGACCTTTGAAGCGGTTGATGTCCACCTTGGCGTTGGGGTTGTCGGCGCGCATTTCGGCGCTGATGCGGTCGCGCTCCTCGTCGGAGTAGGCCACGCGCTGCGTCTTGCCGCGCTGCAGCTTATACAGCGGAGGCACCGCGGAATAGACGTAGCCGCGCTCGATGAGCGGGCGCATATAGCGGAAGAAGAAGGTCAGCAGCAGGGTTCGGATATGGCTGCCGTCCACATCGGCATCGGCCATGATGATGATCTTGTGGTAGCGGAGCTTTTCGATGTTGAACTCGTCCCCGATGCCGGCGCCGAGCGCCACAATCAGCGGATAGAGCTTGTCGTTGCCGTAGATCTTGTCGGCGCGCGCCTTTTCCACGTTGAGCATCTTGCCCCACATGGCCAGGATTGCCTGGAAGCGGCTGTCGCGGCCCTGGATGGCAGAGCCCGCGGCGGAATCGCCCTCGACGATGTAGATTTCACACAGCGAGGGGTCGCGCTCGTTGCAGTCCTGCAGCTTGTCCGGCATCTGGCCGGATTCAAGCCCCGTCTTGCGCCGGACGGATTCCTTGGCCTTGCGCGCGGCCTCGCGGGCGCGATTGGCCATCATGGCCTTCTCCAGGATGGCCTTGGCCGCCTGGGGATGCTCTTCAAAATAAGTCGACAGCTGATCGTTGACGATGCCGTCGACCAGGGTGCGGATATAGGCGTTGCCCAGCTTCTGCTTGGTCTGGCCCTCAAACTGCGCCTCGGGGAGCTTGACGGAGATGACGGCGGAGATGCCCTCGCGCACGTCCTCGCCGGAGACCTTGTCCTCTCCCTTGATGATGTTGTTTTTCTGTCCGTAGGCGTTGATAACGCGCGTCAGGGCCGTTTTGAAGCCCGTCTCGTGCATGCCGCCTTCCGGGGTGTGGATGTCGTTGGCAAAGGAGACCAGGGTCTCGTTATAGCCGTCGTTGTACTGCAGCGCGATCTCGGCCACAGCGTCGCCCTTGGCGCCGGAAAGGTAGATGACCTCGTCATGGACCGGCGTCTTGTGGCGGTTGAGCCAGCTGACAAATTCGCGGATGCCGCCCTGATAGTAGAGCGTGTCATCCTGCTCCTTGCCCTCGCGCTCGTCGCGCAGGATGATGGTCAGGCCGCCGTTGAGGAAGGCCTGCTCGCGAAGCCTGGTGTGCAGCACCTCGTAGTCATAGACCACGTCGTCGAACATCTCGGGATCGGGCTTGAAGCGCACGGTTGTGCCGGTGCGGTCGGTCGTGCCGACCACGTGGATCTCCTCGGTGATCTCGCCGCGGGAAAAGCGCATCTGATAGATTTTTTCATCTTTATGCACCCGCACTTCCAGCCATTCGGACAAAGCGTTGACCACGCTCGCGCCGACGCCGTGCAGGCCGCCGGAAACCTTGTAGCCTCCGCCGCCGAACTTGCCGCCGGCATGCAGCACCGTGAAGACGACCTCCAGGGCGCTCTTTCCGGTCTGCTCCTGGATGTCCACGGGGATGCCGCGGCCGTTGTCGCGCACGCGGATCACGTCCCCCTGCTCGATCGTCACTTCGATCGCCGTGCAGAAGCCGGCCAGCGCCTCGTCGATGGAGTTGTCGACGATCTCGTAGACCAGATGGTGAAGACCGGAGGAGGAGGTGGAGCCGATATACATACCGGGGCGCTTGCGCACCGCCTCCAGGCCTTCCAGCACCTGGATCTGCGAGGCGTCATATTCCTGTTTGACCTGTTCGATGTTGTCTGACATAGATTCAATTTCCTTTCCATATAGGCTCCCTTTTTTGAAAGGGAGCTGTCACGCGCAGCGTGACTGAGGGTTATTCCGCTTAAAATCAGAGAAACCCTCCGTCATCCGCCTCGCGGAAGCTTGGCGGATGACACCTCCCTTCTGCAGAAGGGAGGCGCTATACCAGATCGCTTTCGCTGCGCTTGAGCAGCGTGGATGCGGCCATCTGGCTCAAAATCACCGATTTTTTCCATTTTTCACAGCATACGACGAAGGATTTGGGAAGATCCTCCGCCGCATTGACGACCTCGCCGGCCTGTTCCGACTGACGCAGAAACTTTCGCGTCAGATGGCTCTGGCTGGTGATATCCAGATCAAAAATGCCGACGATGTCTTTTTTCGGGACGACCGTCCCCTTGCCCAGATGAAGATACATAAGTCAATTTGGAATGCGGAATTCGGAGTTCGGAATGACTTGATCATCTCATTCCGAATTTATCATTCCGAATTCCTAATTTGTTTTGATCCTGCCCTTTTCGACAAAGAGCACCTTGCCGCCGGTGCGCCGGGAGATGCCCTCGTCCTCGCAGCAGGTGATCAGCGTCTGCCCGCCGCCGATGCGGTTGAGCACGAATTCCTGCCGCCTGGTGTCGAGCTCGGAGAGGACGTCGTCGAGCAGCAGGATCGGATATTCTCCGGTTTCAGCCAGGAAGATCTCCCGCTCGGCCAGCTTCAGCGACAGCGCCGCCGTGCGCGTCTGCCCCTGAGAAGCAAAGCTGCGGGCCGGGCGGCCGTTGATGCTGATCTCCAGGTCGTCCTTGTGGGCGCCGGTCAGGCACTGGCCGGCCTCCAGCTCGGCCTGCCGGTGGCTTTCCTGATGGTCGCAGATGTCATAGTAGATGTCCCGGACGCTTGCGCCGGGATCCTTGACCGTGCTCACGGTGCAGTAGCGCAGGCTCAGAGCCTCGCCCTCGCCGGAAAACTCCCGGTGGATCGGCGCCGCGGCCTCCTGCAGCCGCTCGGCAAAGGCGGCGCGGTAGCGGATCAGATGGGCGGAAGCGCGCGCCATCGCGTCGGAAAATTCGTCGAGCGTATCCAGCAGCGAAGGCTTTTCCCGCCAGTCCTTCAAAATGCGGCTTTTGTGCTCGTACAGGCGGTTGAACTCCGCCAGTACCTCGGCATAGCGAGGGCGGATCTGGCTGATGGCGTTGTCCATCAGCCGGCGCCGCACGGCCGCTCCCTCCTTGATGAGGTTCAGATCGTCCGGGCAGAAGAGCACCGTATTGACGACGGCGCTGAGCTCTCCGGCTGTCTTTTTTACGCCGTTGACCTGGATCTTTTTGGCCTGGCCCGGCTGCATCAGCAATCGGATGCTCTGCGGCCGCTCATGGCTGTACACCTCGGCCAGGATCTCCGCCGCGCTGTAGCCGAAGCCGATCAGCTCCCGGTCAAAGCGCGTGCGGAAGCTCCGTCCGGCCGAGAGCATATACACGGCCTCCAGCAGATTGGTCTTTCCCTGGGCGTTCGGCCCCGTGATGACATTGGTGTCCGGCGCAAACTCCGCCGTCTCCCACTCATAGTTCCGAAAGCCGTTGAGGGCGATCTTTTCGACTCTCATGCCTGCTGCACGTCCAGCTCGAAGCGGTCAAAGCAGACCTTGTCGCCCGGACGGATCTTTTTACCGCGCATCGTGCAGACTTCGCCGTTGACCGTGACAAGTCCATCGGCGATGACCGCTTTGGCCTCGCCGCCGGTGCCGACCGCGGCCGCATATTTCAGCAGTGCGTCAAGCTTGATGAACTCGGTGTGGATCGTAATCGTTTCCATAGAAACCTCTAAAAACTAAAAACTAAAATCTATAAACTGTTTATTCACCCGCTCTCAGACGCACGGGCAGGATCATGTAGGTAAAGCTCCTGCTGCCGTCGGCGGCCTCAATCACGCTGGGAGAGGCGGCGGTATTCAGGCAGATATGCAGCTTGTCCGTACCGGAGGCCTTCAGCGCGTCCATCAGATAACGGTCGTTGAAGCCGATCTCCAGATCCTCGCCGCTGCCCTCGCAGGAGCACTGATCCTCCGCCTTGCCGACCGGCGTCACGCAAAGGCAGTCGATCAGACCGTCACTGAAGCGCATGCGCACCGGAGAGGAGTTTTTCTCGCTGACGATCAGCGCTACGCGGTCGATGACGCTCATCAGCTCGGCGCGGTCGACCTCGACCACATGACGGAAGTTTTCGGGGATGGACTTGCGGTAGTTGAGAAATTCGCCCTCGAGACGGCGGGTGACGACCACAGTCTCCCCAATAGCAAAGGAAATGTGCTTGCTGCCGACGGAAATCTGGACCTCGCCCTCCTCGTCGGAGCAGATGCGCTCCACGTCGCTGAGCGCGGAGCCGGGCACGACAAAGCTGCAGTTTTCGAGTTTGCCTTCTTCGATCTCCTCGCAGCGCTTGGCCAGGCGGTATCCGTCCACAGACACCATGGTGAGCGCCTGATCCTCGATTTCAAAGAGCGTGCCGGTGTAGATGGGGCGCACGTCGCTGGTCGCGACGGCGAAGATCGTCTGATTGATCATGCTGCGCAGAGTCTTCTGCGGCAGAGTGATGTTATTGACGCTGTCCACACTGGGCATTTCCGGATAATCGCCGGAGAACATGCCCATGAAGTGAAAGTCGCTGCGGCCGCACTTGACATTAACGGTGTTGTTGCTGTCGGTCGAAACGGTGACGATGCCGTCCGGCAGACGGCGGATCATCTCGCCGAAAAGGCGCGCGCCGACCACGATGGAGCCGGCTTCTTCGATCTCGGCGCCGATGTTGGTATAGATGCCCTCCTTCAGATCATAGCCGGTCACACGCAGATCGTCACCTGCCTGCAGCAGCAGACCTTCCAGCGCGGGGATCGGGCTCTTGGAGGCAGCCGCACGGGAGGCGATCGTCACAGCGCTCTGAAGCAGATATTTTTCGCAGCTGAATTTCATTGGTATTCCTCCTCAGGAAATTTTTATCTATTTATCTTTTTGTCTATTTGTTTGTTATTGTTGTTTCAGAAAAAATTATTGTGGAAAAGGGGATTTTTTGAGCTGCTGCAAGGCTTTTTGCTGTGGAGAAAAAAGTAGATAATTTTCTGCTTTTCAACACGGGCGGCGGCTGATTATTTGATAACATCTTTCTTTTCCACTTTTTACAGCAGATTGTGGAGAAAATCAGGAGTTGATGTTGGAGGTGATATCGCGGATCGTGCCGGCCATGACGGGGTCGGTTTTGACCATGTCCTCCACCTTGCGGATGGAGGCGAGCACGGTGGCGTGGTTGCGGTCCTGATATTCGGCGCCGATCTCCTGCAGGGAGAGGTTCGTCAGAGAGCGCATCAGATACATCGACACCTGGCGGGCCTTGGCCACCTGCTTGGAGCGGTTTTGACCGCGGATCTCGTCGCTGGTCAGGGAATAGTAGCGCGCCGTCTCGCGGATGATGATCTCAGGCGTGGGAATGAAGGTGCCGGTGCGGATCACGTCTTTGATGGCCCGCTCGACCGATTCGGTGGTGATGACATCGTTGAGGATCTCCTTATAGGCGGTCAGGCGCTTGATGACACCCTCCAGCTGGCGGATATTGGAGGTGATTTTGCCGGCGATATATTCGACGGCCTCGTTGGAGAGGACCAGACCGAGCTGGGCGGCTTTGTTGCGCGTGATGGCCATGCGCGTTTCCAGGTCGGGCGGCTGGATATCCGCCATCAGACCGCCTTCAAAGCGGGTGCGCAGGCGGTCGTCCAGCACGCTCATCTCCATCGGCGGGCGGTCGGAGGTGATGACGATCTGGTGGCCGGCCTCATAGAGATTGTTGAAGGTGTGGAAAAATTCGTTCTGCGTGGCCTGCTTGCCGGCGATGAACTGGATATCGTCCACCAGAAACAGATCAACGTTGCGGTACTTGCTGCGAAATTCCTCGCCGGTGCCGTCCTTGATGGCCTTGACCATCTGGACGGTGAAATCGTCGCCCTTGATATAGGCGATCTTCTTGGAGGGATCGTTTTCCTGGATGTAATGGCCGATCGCCAGCAGCAGGTGCGTCTTGCCCAGGCCGGAATTGCCGTAGATAAACAGCGGATTGTAGGAAGCGCCGGGATTTTTGGCAACACTGATGGCAGCCGCGTGGGCAAATTTATTGGAATTGCCGACGATAAAGTTGTCAAAAGTGTAGCCCGCCATCTCCGGCAGCATGTTCTCTGTTTTTTTGCGCAGCTCGTAATCCCGGATCTCGTCGCCGGAGAGCACCTGCAGGTCAAAGTCCTGGGAGAACAGATCGCTCAGCGCCTCTTTGATGATGCTCCCATAGCGGGTGTTGATGATGTTGCCCTTGAATTCGCTGGGGCTGTGGAGCACCAGGCAGTTTTCATCCAGGCCGACGGGCGTGCAGTCGTCAAACCAGGTATTCATGGCGGTCGGCGTCAGTTTTTTTGATAAAACCTCCAGGATGCTCTGCCAGATATCGTTGAGAGAATTCATAGTAACACCTCTTTGGCGATAGTTTCCTTATCCTACTCATTATAGCAAAAATCCACTCTTATTGCAACATGATTCGGAAGATCTAAATATAAATAATGTAACCAGATAGAAAGAAAAGAAAACCTTGAGCGGATGCTCAAGGTTTTCTTTTCATGGCCGCAGCGGAACGAGGATCGGCTGCAGCTGTTTTCCCTGCAGCGCGGCGGAGACGCTATCCCCCAGCAGCGAAAAATCCGCCTGCAGCGAGCAGGGCTTTTTCACGGGATCATCCTGCCGGAATGGCACAAAGTAGACGTTTTTGCGGTTGAGGAGCCGCGCGATGTTCTCCGCCGAGCCGCTGAGGCCGTCATTGGTGGAAAAGGCGATCACCAGGGGTTTTCCATTGCGCAGATGGGCCTTGGCCGCCATGGCAACACAGCTGTCCGTGAGTCCGTGTGCAAGCTTTCCCAGGGTGTTTCCGGTACAGGGCGCGATCAGCAGCGCGTCCATCGGCTCTTTCGGGCCGAGAGGCTCCGCCTCGGCGATGGAGGTCACCGGCTTTCTTCCGGTCAGCGCTTCCAAACGGCGCAGATGCTCCGCCGCCGTGCCGAAGCGGCTGTCGGTGCGCGCGGCGGTCTCGCTCATGATGGGGATCAGCTCATAGTCCTCTTTCAGCTTCTCCGCCGCGGCAAACAGCGTCTCATACGTACAGTAGGAGCCGCAGAGCGAAAGCCCCAGTTTTTTCTTCATTCCCGTTCCTCCTTCATCGCCCGGCGAAATTCCCGCCGCAGCAGCTCCGCCGCCGACTGCGGCGCGCTTCTGCCGGGCAGGCCGGGCGCCGCCAGGCAGCGCAGCCCGAGGTTTTCCGCCAGATTCCGGTCATAGCCGCCCGGCGCCGAGGCAAGCTCCAGCAGCAGCGCCGTCTCCGGCAGGCAGCAGAGAAAGGCCTCGCCGAGCACACGCTCCGGTACGGTGTTGACCACATAATCAAAGCCGCCGCTCAGTGTGTCGAAGGGCAGGGCTGTATAGCCCCGCGCCTCCGCCTCCGCGCGGCTCTCTTCGCGCCGGGCCGCCACCGTCACAGCCGCGCCCAGCGCCTTCAGTTTGACGGCCAGCAGCCGCCCGATCCGGCCGAAGCCGCTCACCAGCACGCTGCTGCCGCAGAGACTGCGCTCGCTCTCCTGCAGCAGCAAGCCGACGGCGCCCTCCGCCGTCAGCGCGGCGTTGCCGATCACAAAGCCGGGCCGCCGCATCCAGTCCACCGGCAGCAGGCCCTGCGAGACGGCCTGCTGCCGCAGCCGCTCCGAAAACATCCCGCCGAACACGATCTGCCCGGGCCACAGCGCGTCCATGACTTCCTCCGTCCGGCAGGGCAGGCGGGCATAGGGCGCGTTCAGCAGCCCGCCCTTCTCCACAGGCAGGGGCAGGAGCACCGCGTCCGCGCCGTAGAGCGCGGCCTGCAGATGCTCCGCGCGCGGGATTTCCTCCGGCAGCTCCGCCCGCTCCAGCGCAAAGCTCTGCAGCCGCTCTCCGTCGCGCTGCAGCAGACCCGCCAGCAGCACCGCGCGGCGGTCTCCGCCGATCACAGCAACTTTCACTCGCATCACCTCAAGCCATCGTATTCCTGTGGACAAGGCGCGGTGACTGTGTTAGAATGAACGGGTACAATTCAAATATAATGGCAACGGGAGGGTAAACCATGAGCAGAGCAGATGAAATATTTATCCAAAACTGCAAAGATATACTGGAAAACGGCATCTGGGACACAGACCGCGAGGTGCGTCCTCGCTGGGAGGACGGAAGCCCGGCACACACCATCAAGAAGTTCGGCATTGTCAACCGCTATAATCTGGCCGAGGAATTCCCCATCCTCACCATCCGCCGCACCTTCTGGAAGTCCGCCATCGACGAGCTGCTGTGGATCTGGCAGGCCAAGAGCAATAACGTCCATGAGCTGCGCACCCGCGTCTGGGACGCCTGGGCCGACGAAAACGGCTCCATCGGCAAGGCCTATGGCTATCAGCTGGGCGTGAAGCACCACTATCCCGAGGGCGACATGGACCAGGTGGACAAGGTGCTCTGGGACCTCAAGCACAACCCCGCCTCCCGCCGCATCATGACCAATATCTATACTTTCGCCGATCTGAGCGAGATGGCGCTCTATCCCTGCGCCTATTCGATGACCTTCAACGTCAGCGGCAACAAGCTCAACGCCATCCTGAACCAGCGCAGCCAGGACATGCTGGCCGCCAACAACTGGAACGTGGTGCAGTATTCCGTGCTGACGATGATGATCGCCCAGGTCACCGGCTTTGAACCCGGCGAATTTGTGCACGTCATCGCCGACGCGCATATCTACGACCGCCATGTGCCCGCCATCGAGGAAATCATCAAGAACGAGCCCAAGCCGGCGCCGAAGTTCATCATCGACCCGAGCGTGGACGACTTCTACAAGTTCACCCGCGACAGCTTCAAGATGGAAGGCTACGAGTACTCCGACTTCAACGGGAAGATCCCCGTGGCGGTGTGAGCATGGACGCGATCGTCGCAGTCTATGCCGACTGGGGCATCGGCGACGGCGGCACCCAGCCCGTGGTGCTCAAGGCCGACCGCGCCCACTTCCGCGAGCTGACGAAGGGCGCGGCGGTGATCGTCGGCCGCCGGACGCTGGGGGATTTTCCCGGCGGGAAGCCGCTCAAGGGCAGAGACAACCTGGTCGTCACCCGGCAGGATATCGAAATCCCCGGCGCGCGCGTCGTGCACTCCACCGAGGAGGCGCTGGCCGCGGCTGCGGAATATGAGCGCTGCCTGGTCATCGGCGGAGCCAGCATCTATCGGCAGTTCTTTCCCCACATAAACCGTGTTTTTATTACAAAAATTGACTTGACTCCCCACTCGGACAGTTTTTTTCCCAATCTCGACGAGGATCCCGCCTGGGTCTGCACGGAGAGCGGCCCCTGGCTGGAGGAGGACGGCCTGCGCTATCAGTTCTGCACCTACGAGAGAGTTTAGTGCTTAGTTCCCAGTGCTTAGTGCTTAGAAAAGTCCGGGCGGTTTTCCGCCCGGACTTTGTATTTTTGCCCTTTCTTTCATTCTGCTAAGCACTATGCACTACGCACCAACTCGGTTCCCGTATAATAGTGCGCGAGGATCTCGGTATAGTCCGCGCCCTGCTCGGCCATGACCTTGGCCCCGTACTGGCTCATGCCTACCCCGTGTCCGAAGCCGGTCACGGTGAAGACGAAGAGACCGTCTGACAGTGTCAGCTCAAAGGCGGTGGAGCGCAGCGAAAACAGCCGCCGCAGCTCGGTGCCGCTGAAGGACACGCCGCCGAGCAGCGCCTCCGCCACCCGTCCGCTCGCGTCCCGCCGGATCTCGCCGATCCAGCCGCCGAGCGGCCCGGAAAAATCTGCCTCCGGCCGGAGCGACAGCAGCGTATCCCGGAAGTCGGTGGGCCAGCAGCTCACCGTGCTGACGAAATTGGGTACGTCCTCCGCTGTCTCCGGGCTGGACACGCTGACGAGATACGGGCGCGGGTTCCAGACGGCGCCGCAGTCCTCGGTGGCGCCGGCGGAGGAGGAATGGAAGGCGGCGAACACGGGCGCGCTGCCGTAGCAGAGGATCTGCCCGGCCGTCGCCTCAACGGCGGCGCGGACGCGCTGCGCGTTGGTCTCATAATCGTCCCCCCAGCGTTTGCGCTGCGCCTCCTCACTCAGCCAGGCCTGGCAGCAGCCGGGATCGGCGCAGACGGCCGCTTCGCCGTGCTTGTGCGCCGAGGCGCCGCTGCAGGTGAAGCTCCTGGCCGCGACGGCCTGCGCCTTCAGCGCCTCTTCGGGGAAGGAGGCGGGCATCTCCGCGGCCACCACGCCGCAGAGGTAATCCTCCAGCGGCAGCTCCAGCGTCTCCCCGCCGGACAGCAGCCGGATGGTCTCCGGCAGAGACGGGGATGATGCGGCGGGAGAAGGCGAGGGCTGAGGAGCCGGAGCACAGGGTACGGCGGGCAGAGGCGCCGCGGCAGCCGATGGGATCGCGCCGGAAACGGCGCGCGGCGCGGGCAGCGGCAGAAACAGAGACAGCAGGATCGCCAGCAGGGACAGCAAAATCGTTTTCTTCATGGCGCCCTCCCTTGACGAATCGGTGAAAGAAAGGTAAAATAAACAGACAGGCTCTGTGGCTTGCTAATTCATGGTATGGAAACGAGCGTTTGAATATGCACAACAAGGCTTTGGAGAATACGGTATATGTGCTGGCGGCCGGCGCCTTCGGGGTGTTTGTCCGCTGGCTGCAGCTGCAGCTGGCCTTCGACGAAAAAGGACTGTGCGGCGCGAGCATCTTTAATGTCATCGTCCCGGCCTTTATCCTGATCGTGGCCTGGGCGCTTCGCCGCCGCATCGCGCAGACGCTGCGCGTGGCGGTGCTGCCGCAGGATTACGCCGCTGCGCTGGAAAACCAGGGAAAGTTCTACGCCTTCCTGCGCTGGCTGGTCGGCGCGGTCATGGCGCTCGGCGGCGCGCTGATCATCCGCGGCAGCGAGGTGGAAAAGCATGTCGTCATGCTCCGTCTGCTCGGCGGTCTGGCGATCGTGAGCGGGATCTGCTTCCCGCTGTATCTGGGCGCGGCCAACCGGGAGCTCAAGTCCCGGCAGAAAAGGCTGAGCTGCCTGCTCGGCCTGGCGCCGATCCTGCTGTTTTCTCTGTGGCTGGTCTATGACTATATGGACAACGCCATCAACAGCGTGGTCTGGGCCTTTCTGATCGAGGTGCTGGCAGTATGCACGCTGATGCTGGCTTTCTTCCGTCTGGCCGGCTTTGCCTTTGGTCAGGTACAGCCGAAGAAAACGCTGTTCTGGCTGCAGTTCGGCATTTTCATGAGCCTGACCGTACTGGCGGACAGCCGCAGCATGGGCAAGCAGATCGTCTTTTTCGCGGCGGGCATGATGCTTGCGCTGGCCGATTTCATCCTGCTGAAAAAGCTGAGAGAGAAGACCCTGGCAGAGACTCTGGCGGAAGAGGCAAAACCGGCCGCGAACGACGGCGGCATCGAAAAGCTATGAAAAATGCCCCGGAAGAGCGGGGCGTGGACAGACAAAGAAAGAACTCCGGGACAGTTTGTCCCGGAGTTCTTTTGTTCAGCGTTCCTCGCGGAAGTAAGCCAGACCCAGCGAGGCGGGGGGCTGATCCTCGCGCTTGTTGCGCATCGAGGTGATAATCAGCACGATGATCGTGACGACGTAGGGCGCCATCTTGTAGATCTCCTTGATGGCCAGGTTCATGCCGGAGGGAATGTACATATGAAGGATGTACAGACCGCCGAACAGGAAGGAGGCCAGCACGCCCACGTTCGGCCGCCAGATCGTGAAGATGACCAGCGCGATCGCCAGCCAGCCGCGGTCGCCGAAGGCGTCGTTGGTCCAGACGCCGCTGGCGTAGTCCATCACGTAATACAGGCCGCCGAGACCGGCGATGACGCTGCCGAGGCAGGTCGCAGCGTATTTATAGCGCGCCACGTTGATGCCGGCGGCGTCCGCGGTGTTCGGGCTCTCACCCACGGCGCGCAGATGCAGGCCCGTGCGGGTGCGGCTGAGAACATAGGCGGCGGTGAGGGCGATGATGACGGCGATATAGGCGAGAAAGCCATAGCTCAGAAAGAGCTTGCCGAACCAGCTGCCCGCCAGGGCGGGAGACAGAGGCAGACTGCGGCGGAAGGCGTTGCTGGTGGGCGTGAGGATGATCGAGGGCAGGGAGCTGCCGGAGAGCTTGATGAGCGAGCCGCCGAAGAAGTTGCCAAAGCCGACGCCGAAGGTGGTTATCGCCAGACCGGTGACATTCTGGTTGGCGCGCAGCGTCACCGTCAGGAAGCAGTAGAGCAGACCCATCAGCAGCGAGCCGATCAGGCAGCAGCACAGCGGGATCAGGATGCCGACAAGCGGCTGAAAGGCGTCGCCCGGATGGGACTGTTCGTAGAAGAAGGACCCGATGACGCCGCAGATGGCACCGACATACATCACGCCGGGAATGCCGAGGTTCAGGTTGCCGGATTTTTCGGTCAGCGTTTCGCCGGTGCTGCCCAGCAGCAGCGGGATGCCCTGCACGACGGCGCGCGGGATAAAGGAAATAAAGTCAAACACGGCTCAGTCCTCCTTTCCCGCCGGCCGGCGGAAAATAATCCGATAGTTGATGAAAAATTCGCTGCCGATGATAAAGAAGAGGATCACGCCGGTCAGAATATCGCCGAAGGACTGGTTCAGGCTGAACCGGGTGGCGATTTCGCCGGCGCCGCGGGAGAGGAAGACCAGCAGGAAGCTGGTGAGGATCATCCAGACGGGGTTGAACTTGGCCAGCCACGAGACCATGACCGCAGTAAAGCCGCGTCCGTCGACGATGGTGGGCGTCAGGGTGTGGTTGGTGCTGCCGACCAGCAGCAGGCCCGCCAGGCCGCACACGGCGCCGGAGAGCAGCATGGTGCGGATAATGACCCGGTCGACTTTGATGCCGACATAGCGGGCGGTGCGCTCGCTCTCGCCGACGACGGCGATCTCATAGCCGTGCTTGGAGAAGTTGAGGTAAATGTACATGGCCACACAGACGGCCGCCACGATCAGAATGTTCAGCAGATACTTGTAGCTGCCGATCTGCGGGAACCAGCCGATCTGGGTGTTGGGATTGATGATGCCGATGTTGCCGGAGCCCTTCGGGCTTTCCCAGACCACGCAGTAGTAGGCAACGAGCTGGGTCGCCACATAGTTCATCATCAGAGTAAACAGCGTTTCGTTGGTGTTCCAGCGGGCCTTGAACAGCGCGGGGATGCCCGCCCAGACGGCGCCGGCCAGGATGCTGGATACCGTCATGCAGACGATGACGGCCCAGTTGGGCAGCTTGCCGGGCAGCAGGATCATGCAGGCCGCCGCGGCGAGACCGCCGATCAGCGCCTGGCCCTCGCCGCCAAGGTTCCAGCAGCGCATGCGAAAGGCCGGGGTCACGGCAAGAGAGACGCACAGCAGCATGGCGACGTTCTGCAGCAGCACCCAGACTTTACGGGAGGTGCCGAAGGAGCCCTTGAAGATCGCCACATAGACCTGCAGCGGGTTTTCGCCGGTGACCAGGGTCGTGATCAGGGCGCAGACGATCAGCGCCAGCACCAGCGCGCCGCCGCGGATGGCCCAGGTCCGATACCAGGGGAGCGCAGCGCGTTTGGCAATATGAAACAGGGGCTCGCGGGTCTTGTTATTCATTCGTCTGCCCTCCTCCGAGCTTGGTCATCATCAGGCCGACGTCGCGCTTTTTCGCGCCGCGGCCGGGAACGATGCCGCTGACCTTGCCGCCGCAGAGCACAAGGATGCGGTCGGCCAGCTCCAGCAGCACGTCCAGGTCCTCGCCGACATAAATCACGGCGACGCCTTCGGATTTCTGGCGGTTGATGAGGTCGTAGATCGTATAGGACGAATTGATGTCCAGGCCGCGCACGGCGTAGGCGGTCAGCAGCACGCGGGGAGCCGAGGCGATCTCGCGCCCGACCAGCACCTTCTGGACGTTGCCGCCGGAGAGGCGGCGCACCGGCGTGCTCACGCCGGGCGTGTTGACCTCCAGGTCACGCACGACCGTTTCGGCCAGCTGATGCGGGGTTTTGCGGTCGGTAAAGAGAGAGTGCCCTCTGCGGAAGGAGCGGAGCATCATATTGTCCGAGAGGTCCATATTGCCCACGAGGCCCATGCCCAGGCGGTCCTCCGGCACGAAGGAGAGGCTGACGCCCATGTTCTGGATGCTCAGCGGATCCTTGCCGATGAGCTCCTCGCGCGTCCCGTCGTCCTCAATGTAGCAGATGCTGCCCTTTTCCACGGGCTGCAGCCCGGCGATGGCCTCCAGCAGCTCCTTCTGGCCGCAGCCGGAAATGCCCGCGACGCCGAGGATCTCGCCGGAGTTGGCGGTAAAGCTGACGTCGTCCAGTTTGAGCGTGCCCTCGATGTCGCGCACGGTCAGACCCTTGACCTCGATGCGCGGCTTCGGGTTCTTCGGCTCGGGACGGTCGATGTTCAGCACCACGGGATGGCCGACCATCATGTTGGTCATCTCCTGCGCGTTGGTGGTCTTGGTGGGCATGTCGCCGATGAACTGTCCGTGACGCAGCACGGCCACGCGGTCCGACAGGGCCTCCACCTCGTGCATCTTGTGCGTGATGATGACGATGGCCTTGCCGTCGTTGCGCATGTTGCGCAGCACGGCGAAGAGTTTGTCCGTCTCCTGCGGGGTCAGCACGGCGGTGGGCTCGTCGAGGATCAGGATGTCCGCGCCGCGGTAGAGCACCTTGACGATCTCCACGGTCTGCTTCTGGCTGACGGACATGTTGTAGATCTTCTGGTTGGGATCGACCTCAAAGCCATAGGCGGAGCAGATCGCGCGGATCTTCTCCGAGGCGGCCTTCAGGTCGAGCTTGCCGGGCAGGCCGAGCACAATGTTTTCCGCGGCGGTCAGCACGTCGACCAGCTTGAAATGCTGGTGGATCATGCCGATGCCGAGGGCAAAAGCGTCCTTCGGCGAACGAATGACGACTTCCTTGCCGTCGATGGCGATCTCGCCCTCGTCGGGGAAGTAGATGCCGGAGAGCATGTTCATCAAGGTCGTTTTGCCGCTGCCATTCTCACCCAGCAGGGCGAGGATCTCGCCGCGGTAGATGTTCAGCCAGACCTTGTCGTTGGCAACGACCTTGCCATCGAAGCGTTTGGTGATGTTGCGCATGGTGACGGCGGGCGTTTTGTTGTCCATGGAAAACCTCCGGAAGGATAATGAAGAATGAAAAATGAAGAATGAAGCATGGCGCGCTTTTCGCGTTTCTTTGATCATTCTTCATGTAGCAAGTTGCGCTGCAAAGGGCAACGCAGGGACGATTGCCCCCACGCTGCCCTTTGCAGCGCAGGCAAAGGGCCCGGGAAGTCCCGGGGTGCCGGGACTTCCCAAAGCGATGGATTGATCAGGCGTCGATATTGGTGATGCCGTCGATGTCGATGTCGAAGTAAGGAGCGGAGCGGAACTCGGACTCGTGGAAGAAGCCGTCGGAGATGACGTTGGTCTCGGGCTGGAAGTCGCCCATGTCGTCAACGTCGGCCAGGTACTCGGTCAGGGTCTCGCCGTTCACGGTGAAGTTGGCGGTGTCGAAGACCTTGAGGGTGCCGGCTTCCAGAGCAGCCTGAACCTCGGCCAGCTTCTCGGCGGTGCCGGGGGCGGCAGCCTGCTCGTTGATCTCGGTCAGCTTCACGGAGCCGGTGGCGATGGTGCCGGTCCAGTCAGCGGGGATGGCCTCGCCGTTGGCAACGCAGGTCATGGCGAACTCCATGTAGGGAGCCCAGTCGATGCGGGAAGCGACGATGAAGGTGTTGGGGCAGGCGTCAGCGGCAGAGCCGTTGTAGAACACGAAGGGGATGTTGTTGGACTCGCACTCGGTGGGAGCGCCCATGGAGTCGGCATGCTCGGAAATGAGGACGCAGCCGTTGTTGATGAGCTTGGTGGCGCCTTCCTTCTCGAGGGTCGGGTCATACCAGGAGTTGGTGAAGGTGACTTCCATGGTGGCGCTGGGGCAGGCATAGCGGACGCCGAGGAAGAAGCTGGTGTAGCCGGACTTCACTTCGGCATAGGGGAACGCGCCGATGTAGCCGACCTTGGCCTGGTCAGCGGTGATGGTGCCGTCCTCGATCATCTGGTTGAGCTTCAGGCCGGCAGCGACACCGCCCAGGAAGCGGCCTTCATAGATGGAGGCAAAGCCGTTGTGGTAGTTGGCCAGGCCCTCGGTGTGGGCCTTGGTGCCGGTGGCATGGCAGAACTGGACCTCGGGGAATTCCTTGGCGGCCTGGATCAGGAAGGGCTCATGGCCGAAGGAGTCGGCAAAGATGAAGTTGCAGCCTTCGTCGACGAGCTCGGCGGCGGCGTCGTAGCACTCCTGGCCTTCGGGGATACCGGTCTTGAGCAGGTACTCAACACCCAGCTTCTCGCAGGCTTCCTTGGCGGCGTTGATGAAGTTCAGGTCGTAGGTGGAGTTCTCGTCGTGCAGGAAGATGAAGCCGGCCTTGACGGTGACGGCGTTCTCGGCGGGAGCTTCGGCAGGAGCTTCGGCAGGAGCTTCGGCGGGAGCCTCAGCAGGAGCGTTGTTCTCAGCAGGCGCATTGTTCTCGGCGGGCTTCTCACCGCAGGCGGCGAGGGCAAACACCATCACGAGGGCAAGCAGCAGAGCAATGATCTTTTTCATGTGTTGTCTCCTCAAAAATTCTTTAGTTTTATCTCAACCGCCGGAGCGGAAAAGAACAGAAAAAACAAAAAACGCCGGACTTGCGGGGAATCCGCAATGACCGACGGGAACAAAGGAAAACAGGAGCACCGACGGGGGCAGAAAAGGCCAAACCCGCCAGCGCTGTTTTCGATAGTCCGGTCATTTACGGCGTCCGGGTAGAAACTTCAAAACCATATTATTTGCTTATATCGAAAAACGCTGTTCAATTATGGTAGTACTCTATCAGCAAGCGCGAAAAAAGTCAAGTTACCTGTTAGTATATTTTCACCATTTATTTGCGGCGTCTTTTGTGCAAAAAGACAAGGCTCCGGCACTCAATCGCAGAATTCCAGGCCGTCGTCGCTCATGGAAGCGATCTTCGCCAGGGATTCGACGCGCAGGCCCTCGGCGCGCAGTTTGTTGCCGCCGCCCTGGAAGACCTTTTCCACCGCGATGCCCGCACCGACGACCTCCGCGCCAGCCTGCTCGCACAGCGCCTTCAGCCCGACGAGGGCGGCGCCGGTGGCCAGGAAATCGTCCACGATCAGCACGCGGTCACCCGCATGGAGATACTCCTTCGACACGACGACGGTGTTGGTGTTGCCGTGGGTGAAGCTCTCAACCTCGACGTTCCAGACCTTATCGGAGATGTTGCGGGTCTTGCTCTTTTTGGCGAAGACCAGCGGACAGCCGAAGACGTAGCCCACCATGCTGGCGATGGCGATGCCGCTGGCCTCGATGGTCAGGATCTTGGTGATCTCCTCGCCCGCGAACAGGTGCTTGAGCTCCAGGGCCATGTCATAGAGGAGTTGGGGGTCGATCTGGTGGTTGAGGAAGCCGTCCACCTTGAGGATGCCGCCGGGCAGGACCTTTCCGTCGCGCAGGATGCGCTCTTCGAGCTGTTTCATATTGATCTCCTTCCGTTTTGGCTTCCCTGAAATGGAAACGAAATTGTTTTTGACGCAGCTTTGCCGCGGCAAAAACACCATAAGGCGAGCAAAGCGAGCTCTCGCGCCGACCAAACGAGGCTTGTCTCCCGTAAGCCGAGTGCGATGAGCGCGAGTGCTTCCAATGCGAAACGCGTTTCGCATTGGATATAGAACCGAAAAAAGCCCGTCGGGGTAGGTCGACAGGCTTTGATCGGGTCATGTTCAATTAGACAGCGCGGGTGACCTTGCCGCTGCGCAGGCAGCGGGTGCAGGCGTAGACATGCTTGGGAGAGCCGTCCACGATGGCCTTGACGCGCTTCACATTCGGCTTCCAGGTACGGTTGGAGCGTCTGTGGGAGTGAGAGACCTGAATACCGAAGGTCAGGTCCTTGTCACAGAACTGACATTTCGCCATTTGAAGCACCTCCTTGCTCGTTTTGGAATGAAGCTATACTAATATAGCAGACAGTTTCCATAATTGCAAGCAAAATTTTTATTTCTCCGCGTGATTCTACTAAGAACTAAGAACTAAGCACGAAGCACTGAAAACTATTTCACCACAACGTTCCCCTCGCCCAGCATCTCGCGCAGCTCCCGCAGCAGGGCGGGATGGATGCGGCAGCGCGCGCCGATCCTCTTGCGCTCGGCCTCGCACCAGATCACCAGCGGCTCCTTGCCCGGGAACATCGTCAGCAGCAGCTCGAGCTTGCGCATGGCCTTGTCCGCGCGGGACGGGATCTTCACATAGAGCGTTTTTTCCCGCGCCTCCTCGGCGGCGCGCGCCGCGTCCGCGATGGCCTGCTCCAGCGGCAGCAGCGCCTCCGCCATCAGCTGCGGCTCCTTGTCGTCGCGCGCGGAGATGCGCCCGCGGACATAGAGCACGGCGTTTTCCTTGAGATACTTTCCGTCCTGGTCCAGCACCTTCTGGAATACGATCAGCTCCATCGCGCCGCTGTCGTCCTCCAGGACCACATAGCTCATCAGCGACTTGTTTTTGGTCGGGCGGGTGCGCACGGAGGACACGACGCCGGCGATCGTGACCGTCTGGCCGTCGGAAAAGCGGCGGGGGCCTTCGTTGGAGGAAAAATCGCTCAGGATCGCGCCGATGGAGGAAACGCCGAGGCGGCGGAGGCTGTCGCGGTACTCGTCCATCGGGTGGCCGGAGAGATAGAGACCGGTGACCTCCTTCTCCATCTGCATCTTCTCCTGCGGGCTGTATTCGTCCAGATCCGGCATCGTGATGCTCTTCGGTTCGGCAAAGGTTTCGTCGCCGCCGAAGAGATCCATCTGGCCGGCGATGTTGTCGCGGCTTTCGCGGTTGACGGCGTCGAGGATCAGCTCGGCCGCCTGCAGCAGCACGCGCCGCTTGTAGCCGAGCGAGTCGAAGGCGCCGGCGCGGATCAGGTTCTCGATCGCGCGGCGGTTCATCTCCTTGTCGGTCATGCGGCGGCAGAAGTCCTCGAAGCTCTGGAAGGGGCCGTTCGTTTCGCGTTCGGCCACCATCGCGCGGATGGCGCCCCAGCCGATGCCCTTGATGCCCACCAGGCCGAAGCGCAGGTTCTCGCCGGAAACGGTGAAGTTTGCGTCGCTCTCGTTCACGTCCGGCGGCAGCAGGCGGATGCCCATGTCGCGGCACTCGGCGATGTACTCGGCCACCTTGGTGCTGCTGTCGAGCACGGAGGAGATGAGCGCCGCCATGTATTCGCGCGGATAGTGCTTTTTCATGTAGGCCGTGCGGTAGGCAACGATCGCGTAGCTGACGGCATGCGCCTTGTTGAAGGCGTAGCTGGCAAAGTCGAGGATCTCGTCGTAGATGCTGTTGGCGACCGCCTCGGGCACGCCGCGCTTCACGGCGCCCTCGATGCCGCGGCTTTCGTCCCCGTGGACGAAGGCCACGCGCTCGGCGTCGATGACGGCGTGCTTTTTCTTGCTCATCGCGCGGCGGATCATGTCCGCCTGGCCCAGCGAAAAGCCCGCCAGCTGCTGGAAGATCTGGATGACCTGCTCCTGGTAGACGATGCAGCCGTAGGTGACGGCGAGGATCGGCCGCAGCAGCTCGTGCTTGTAGCTGACCTTCTCCGGGTGCTGGCTCCACTCGATGAAGCGGGGGATGGAGTCCATCGGACCGGGACGGTAGAGGGCGATGACGGCGGTGATGTCTTCAATGCTGCGCGGGCGCAGCTGGGTGCACACGCCGGTCATGCCCGCGCTTTCCAGCTGGAACACGCCCGAGGTGTGCCCGTCGGCGATCATGCGGAAGCTCTCCGCGTCGTCCTCCGGGATGGTCTCCACCCGGAAGCCCGGCTCCTTCCGGCGCACCATTTTGGCCGCGTCCTCCAGCACGGTGAGGTTTCGCAGACCCAAAAAGTCCATTTTTAAGAGGCCCAGCTCCTCGAGCGTGGTCATCTGGTACTGGCAGACGACGGATTCGTCGTTCGTGGCCAGCGGCACGTAGTCATAGACCGGCTTTTCGGTAATGACGACGCCGGCGGCGTGGGTGGAGGCGTGGCGCGGCATGCCTTCGAGGGCTCTGGCAGTGTCCAGCAGGCGCTTGACGGCCGGATCCTGCTCCTGCATGTCGCGCAGGGGCTTGGACAGCTGCAGCGCCTCGTCGAGCGTGATGTTCAGCGCGCCGGGGCCGTTGGGGATCTGCTTGGCAACAGCGTCCGCGTCGCCGTAGCTCATCGCGAGGGCGCGCGCCACGTCGCGCACCGCGCCGCGCGCTGCCATCGTGCCGAAGGTGACGATCTGGGCGACGTGGTCGTGGCCGTAGAGGCGGTTGACGTAGTCGATCACCTCGCCGCGGCGGTTGACGCAGAAGTCCACATCGATATCCGGCATGCTGACGCGCTCGGGATTCAGAAAGCGTTCAAAGAAAAGGCTGTATTTGATCGGATCGACGTCGGTGATGTGCAGGCAGTAGCTCACGACGCTGCCCGCCGCGCTGCCGCGCCCGGGGCCGACGGGGATGCCCTGGCGCTTGGCGTAGCCGATGAAGTCCGAGACGATCAGAAAATAGTCCACAAAGCCCATCTTGCGGATCATGTCCAGCTCGTAGTCGAGCTGCTTGTGAACCTCCGGGCGGGTGGGAAAACGCTCGGCAAAGCCCTGCTCACAGAGCTTGCGCAGATAGGCGAAGCTGTCTGTCTCCCCGGCGGGGAGCTGGAAGCGCGGCAGGTGGTAGTGGCCGAATTCGAAGTCGTAATTGCACTTGTCCGCGATCTCGGCGGTGATATCGGCCGCTTCGGGGTGCTTCGGGAAGAGCGAACGCATCTCCTCCTCGCTCTTGAGGTAGAACTCCTGTGTTTCAAAGCGCATGCGGTTCGGCTCGTCCACGGTCTTGCCGGTCTGGATGCACAGCAGCACGTCCTGCGTATAGGCGTCGGCTTTCTCGATGTAATGGGCGTCGTTGGTGACGACGAGCGGGACGCCGGTTTCCCGGCTGAGCTTTTCCAGCCCCTCGGCGGCCTGCCGCTCCTCGGGGATGCCGTGGTTCTGGATCTCCAGGTAAAAGTCCTCGCCGAAGAGGGCCTTCAGATCCAGCGCGCGGGCTTTGGCGGCCTCATAATCGCCGCGGATGAGCTTTTGCGGGATCTCGCCCGCGAGGCAGCCGGACAGGCACACGAGGCCCTCGGCGTGCTCGTGCAGCAGCGCCCAGTCGATGCGCGGCTTGAGATAAAAGCCCTCGGTGAAGGCCATGCTGACGAGATAACAGAGGTTGCGGTAGCCGGTCTCGTTTTTGCACAGCAGGATCAGGTGGGAGTAGGCGTTGTCGATGCCGTGCTCCTTGTCATGGCGCGTGCGCGGCGCGACATAGACCTCGCAGCCGATGATCGGCTTGACGCCGGCGGCCTTGCAGGCCTTGTAGAAGGCCACCGCGCCGTACATCACGCCGTGGTCGGTCACGGCCAGCGCCGTCTGCCCCAGCTCTTTGGCGCGTTTGGCCAGCTTCTCGATGCGGCAGGCGCCGTCGAGCAGCGAATACTCGGTATGCACATGGAGATGGACGAATGACATAGGATCACACCTTAATTCGGAATTCGGAGTTCGGAATTCGGAATTATTCCCCGCGCGCAGCGAGGCTCAGGATCTTTTTCATGCGGTGGCTGAGGCAGCTCTTGCTGACGGGCGGCATGCTCAGCTGCGCCAGATCGGCAAGGCTTGCCTCGGGGTTGGCGATGCGCAGCAGCGCCGTATCCTTGAGCGGCTCCGGCAGCGCGTCCAGCCCGTAGCTGCGCACGATCAGGCGGATCGCGTCGAGCTGCTCCTGTGCGGCCGCGACCACCTTGTCGGCGTTGGCCGAGTCGCAGTTGACGCGGCGGGTGATGGTGTTGCGCATATCCTTTTCCACCTTCGCGGTCTGCACGCTCATCGAGGCGTTCATCGCGCCGACGGCGGTCAGAAAGTCCGCGATCGCGTCAGCCCGCTTGAAATACAGCAGGGCGTTGCCGCTGCGCATCGCCTCGCGCGGTTCAAAGCCCATATCCAATAGAAGGCTCATCGTCTCGCGGCTGACGCTGCGGTGCGGGGTCGACAGCTCCAGATGAAAGCCCTTTTCCGGGTCGGTGGTGCTGCCGCCGGCCAGAAAGGCGCCGCGGATGAAGGCCGTGCGCTCCTCATCCTCCTCCAGCACGCCGAAATTGACGTGGTGGGAGAGGGTGCTCTCCGGCTCCAGCCCGAAGGCGGCGAAGATCGTGCGGAGCTTGTCCGGCGCGGTGACGGCAAAGCGCAGCTTGCCCCCGGCGTTTTCGGCCGGGAGCTCGTCGAATTCCAGACCGAAGGCGCGGAAAAACAGCCGCGGCAGCAGCGCCGCGAAATCCGGCTGCGCGGTCACGAGGCGGATCTCCCGGGCGGAAAAGCTGTTGCCGTAGAGCAAAATGCCGTAGCATTCGGCGGCGGCGATATTCTTTTTTTGCGGCCGCAGGCGGCACAGTTCCGCCTTGGCTTCGGAGGAAAACGACATAGGTTCACCACTTTTTGTTGCCTTCCCCTAGAGGGGAAGGTGGCCCGCAGGGCCGGATGAGGTGTTTCTGTTACACATTTCCACCTCATCAGTCTCGCTGTGCTCGACAGCTTCCCCTCAAGGGGAAGCCTTGACACTATTTATCGATATCGCGGTTGAGATTGACGGAGTTGACGCCGTGGGCGACAAAATAGTCGTTGAGCGCCGAGGCGAGCGCCACGCTGCGGTGCCGGCCGCCGGTGCAGCCGATGGCGATCGTCAGCGCCAGCTTCCCTTCCTCCGTGTACAGCGGCAGCAGAAAATCCATCATGTTTTCCAGCTTTTCGAGGAAGTCCCGCGTCTGCGGGCAGGCAAAGACGAACTCCTTGACCGGCAGATCCAGTCCGGACAGCTCGCGCAGATCGTCCACATAGTAGGGGTTGGGCAGGAAGCGCGCGTCGAATACGAGATCGGCCTCCATCGGCAGGCCGTGCTTGTAGCCGAAGCTCATCACCGTCACCGACAGACCGCGCTGCCGGGAATCGCCCGCAAAGAGGGCGAAGAGGCGGTTTTGCAGCATGCCGAGAGTCAGATTGGAGGTGTCGACGATATAATCCGCCCGCTCCTTCACCGGGGCGAGCAGCTCCGCCTCGCGCTTGACCGCGGTCTCGACCGAGACGCCCCTGGCCGCCAGCGGGTGGGGACGGCGGGATTCCTTGTAGCGGCGGATCAGCGTTTTGAGGTCGGCGTCCATATAGAGGATGCGGCACTGGCAGTCCATGCCGGCCAGTACGTCGATAGTGCTCAGCAGCTCCTGGAAGCCGTCCTTTTCGCGCACGTCCGTCACCAGGGCCACGCGCTCATAACGGCCGCGGGTGGCCAGGCACAGCTCCGCAAAGCGGGGCATCAGCGCCACGGGCATGTTGTCCACGCAGTAGTAGTCCAGATCCTCCAGCACATCCGCTGCGCGGCTCTTTCCGGCGCCGGACAGGCCTGTGATAATCAGAAATTCCATATTCTTTCTCCTTAGGCGCCCCTGTCAGGGGAGCTGGTGCGGCGCGCCTCACGCAAGCGCCGCGGCTGAGGGGTTTCTTCTGCCGCTTGTCAGCAGCGGTGAACTCAGTTGCCGATCACCAGATTGCGCTTCGGCGCGGGCGTGTCGTCGACCAGCGTGTAATCCGGCGGCAGGATGATGATCTCCGGCTGCAGCTCCACCTGGAACTGCTCGTAAACGGTGTTTCGCACGTGCATCATCAGATCGTATACGTCTTTGGAAGTGGCGCCGCCGCGGTTGACGACGAAGCCCGCGTGCTTCTCGCTGACCTGCGCGCCGCCCACGGCATAGCCCTTGAGCCCGGCCTGGTCGATCAGCGCCGCGGCGAAGTGCCCCTCCGGGCGCTTGAAGGCGCTGCCGGCCGAGGGCAGGTCGAGCGGCTGCTTGTCGCGCCGCTTTTCGCCCAGCTCGCGCATTTTGGCGGAAATCTCCTCTTTGCTGCCCGGCTGCAGGCGGAACACGGCACTCAGAACGACCATGCCGGCACTCTTCTGGAAGATGCTGCTGCGGTAGCCGAACATGCAGTTGGCGGCCGGGATCTCATAGAGCATCTGCTCGGGCAGATAGTAATAGACCACGCTGTCCGTGACGTCCTTCAGCTCGCCGCCGTAGGCGCCCGCGTTCATGCGCAGGCCGCCGCCCACGGTGCCCGGGATGCCGGAGGCGAATTCCAGCCCCGTCAGGCCCTGCTCACAGGCAAAGGCCGCCAGGCGCGACAGGCTCACGCCGGCCTCGGCGTAGATGGCGCCGTCCGGCAGAAGGAAGAGCTTCTGCAGCTTCTCGGTGCTCAGCAGCAGCAGGTCGGGCAGGCCCTCGTCGGGAAAGAGGATGTTGCTGCCGTTGCCCAGCGGAAAGGGCGCAACGTGGTTTTCCCGCAGGATGGCGCAGAGCCTGGTCAGTCCCGTCAGGTCCGAGGGTACGGCCAGCGCGCGCGCAGGCCCCCCGATATGAAAGCTGCTGTGCGCGCTCATCGGCTCGTTTTCCAGCAGGGTCATCCCCGGCAGCTGTTCCTTGATCTCCTGAATGGCTTTTTCCAGATTTTCCATAGATAAACCCCTAAAACAGCAAAATTACAGCGCGGCGTCGATGGCGGCGTCGTGGGCGGCGGTCAGCGCCTCGGCGGCGTTGTAGCCCATCTTCTTCTGGCGGTTGTTCATGGCGGCCAGCTCGAGGATGACGGCGAGGTTGCGTCCGGGGCGCACCGGGATCGTCACCTTCGGCAGCTCCACGCCGAGGATCGTTTCCGTCTCCTCGGTCAGACCCAGCCGGTCGTAGGCCTTGCCGTCGATCCAGGGCTCCATCAGCACCACAAGGTCGATGCCGCCCTCCGGCTTGACGGCGCCCACGCCGTAGATGTGCCGGACGTTGATGACGCCGATGCCGCGCAGCTCCATGTAATAGCGGATCATCTCCGGAGCCGCGCCGTGCAGGCGCTGGTGGTTGATTTTCCGGATCTCCACCGCGTCGTCCGCGATCAGGCGGTGGCCGCGCTTGATCAGCTCCAGGGCGGTCTCACTCTTGCCGATGCCGCTGTCGCCCAGCAGCAGCACGCCCTCGCCGTAGATCTCCACCAGCACGCCGTGGATCGTGCAGCGCGGCGCCAGGTGCCGGTGCAGGGAAACGATCACGTCGGCCATGAATTCGGAGGTGTCCTCGTCGGTGATGAAGAGGTTGCGGTCGTATTTTTCGGCCATGGCCACGCACTCGGATGAGGGCTTGACGCCGTGGCAGATCACCAGCGCGGCAATGTCGTACTGCATGAAGCGCTCATAGGCGCGCAGCCTCTCCTGCGAGCTGAGCGTGCTGAGATAGGTGCTCTCCACGTGGCCGATCATCTGCAGACGGTGCGGATCGAAATAGTTATAAAAGCCGGCCAGCTGCAGGGCCGGGCGGTTGACGTCCGCGGTGGTCAGCAGGGCGGTCTCATAGTCCTTTGAGGTGTGCAGCGGGCGCAGATGGTGCTCTTCGACCACGGTTTTCAGCTTGACGGAATACTTGCTGCGCATGGGCGTTCCTCCTTGGCAGATGCTGCCGATATATTCTATTCCTATTGTACCCGCCCGGACCGGCTTTGGCAACCATTTTCTTCACGCACCCGGGAATGTCATGAAAAAGGGATGAGGCAGAGCCTCATCCCTCGGTTTCACTTGACAAATGCTCCATCAGGTCATTGCGCGCCTCGTCCTCGCCCACCGTGCTGCGGTAAAGACCGAAGCGGTGGCTGTCCATGGGCGAATCAAACGAGTAGACCGTGAAAGTCCAGTGCTGCTGCGACAGATGCTCGGCATAGGCGTCGAGCGCGATCTCATAGGCCGTCCGGCCGCCGAAGGCCTCCAGCGGCGTTTCATAATCCAGGATCGTGGGCTCGTCCCCATAGAGGTGCAGGTAGAATTTGGGCGTATCCCAGGCACCGTATTTCTCGGCGCTGTCTGAAAAGCGCGCCGGGTCGGCGGCGGCCTCGACGGCGGTCGTCAGAGCGATCGCGGAGAGCATGTGCACGGCGTGGCCGTACTCGCCGTCCAGATCGTGCCCGAGCACGACCTGCGGGCGGAAGCGGCGGATCTGTTCGACCTGGAAATCAACGAAGACCTCCTCACCGTAGTAGTAGCGGGCGTCGGCCAGCGTGTTCATCACCCAGTCCCGCAGACCGGTGGTCACCGGGTAGTGGTGAAGTCCGGCGGTCCAGAGGCCGTTGAGCAGCTCGTGGCAGCGGAAGCGTTCCGTGCCGATGTAGGGCGAGGTCATGTAGGCGACCTGCACGTTCAGGCCGCGGGACTCATAAGCGGGGATCACGCCGCCGAAGAAGATGAACTCGTCGTCGGCATGGGCGGAGAAAAGCAGGATGTCCGCCTGCTCATAGGGCGGCTCCCAGCGCTGCACCCAGTCGGGCAGGATCCCGGTGCCGAATGCGAAAAGATCGCAGAGCGCCACCGGCTCGCCGCCGAGCCGCAGCGTGATTTCCTGCGCAGGCGACGGCAGCTCGACGTACTCGTGCATGTAGCCCTGCGCGCCGCATTCGATCGCGCCGTCCGGCGTCTCAAGGGTCCAGGGCTGCGGATGGTCATTCCAGACCAGGTACAGTCCGGCGATCGGCTGCTCGGCGTGAAGGACGAGCGTATAGCCGCCGGGCAGATCCGCATAAGTCATGAAATCCCCGTCCAGGAGCCTGGGCTCCCAATCGGAGGGCGCCAGCGTCAGCTGGAGCTGCTCGGCCGGCCAGTCCGGCGCGGGCGTCGGCTCCGGGGTAGGCTCCGGCGTCGGTTCCGGGGTGACTTCGGGTGTGGGCTCCGGCGTCGGCACCGGCGTGGATTCCGGCTCAGACGCTGCGGTCGGCGCGGGGGTGACCGCGGCACCCGGCGCAGGAGGCCCAAAGGGGAGAAGATTCCGCTGCTGCAGCATCAAACCCGCGGCAGAAAGCAGCATGAGGATGATCACAACGATGAGAAAACGGCGAACGTATTTCATTTGACTGTTCCTTTTCAACGCAATGCCCCCGCCCGACGGGCGGGGGCGGTATGTTTGGATGGCCGGAGGATCAAAGATAGCTGCCGACGGCCTCCTGGACGGCATAGTAGATCGAGTACAGCAGGCTGAGGCCCTGCGTGGAGACCCACTTGCCGTTGATCTTCAGCACGGTCAGCTCGCCGTCGTCCTCCTCGGGCTCGTCCAGCTCGCTGCCGGTGATCGTGATGAGGTACTCCAGGTCGTAGCCCTCGGTAATTTCGGCGCCCTTGAGCTTCTGACCGATGGTCTTCAGGCACTCGATGCAGGCCTTGACGTCCTTGACGTCCATATCGAGATCCTCGGCCAGATCCTTCAGGTCGCCGCTCTTGAGCTTGCCGAGCGTCTTGCCCAGCGCGGCGTAATCCTCGCCCAGGGACTTGAGGTCGCTCTTGTAGTCCTTCAGCTCGTCGCGGTCGAGCTTTTCCTCGACCTCTTTGTCGTTTTTGTAGCGGATCTTGAAGTTTTTGCCGTATTCGTCCCGCTTGTCCTGATGGGCGTCGGCGGCGTCCTCCTCGAGCTCCTCGAAGCGATCCTCGAATTCGTCGCTGTCGTCGGCAAGACGGATGAGTTTGGCGGCGTTGTTGCCCTCGATCCCGCCGATCATGTCCCTGACGACGGTCTCGACCTCGATCTCCTTGGCGTTGGCGTATTTCTCCAGCACCTTGATCGGTGTGGTCCGGCTGCTGCTGTTGAACAGCAGGAGGCACAGGCCGACGATCAGCGCGGCCGCCACGAGGACAACGGCGGCGATGACGGCGATCTTCTTCCAGTCGGGGCGCTTCTTCTGCCCGTCAAATTCGGGCTGGGCCACAAAATTTCTATCGTCCATGATGAGTCTCCTTTGCCTGATGTTTTCCGAAAGCTGTTAAAAATATTTTATAACAATCTTTCCGACAGGTCAAGAAAAAAGCCGACAGAAACAAAAGAAGCAGCCGCCCCGATGGGGTGACTGCTTCTTTTGGCTGATCTGCATACTGAAGATGCAGCAAATGTAAGGTTTCGGGAAGGAAGATATTGTGAAAGAACCCTACGCCCAGGAGGGGTGTCTTTCACGTACAATAACCCCGCCGCGCAGATAAGTTTGCGAAGCAAACTTGCTCCAGGAAAAAAGCCAGCTCCTTCGAGCTGGCTTTTTTCCTGGAGCTGATACCCAGATTCGAACTGGGGCGCCGCCGCTCGCCATGCGAGCACGCTGCGCCGCAAGATCCGCTCGCTGCGCTCGCTCAAACAGTCCCCAGTTCGAATACTTACAGATATGAAAAAGACAGCCGCCCCAATGGGGTGACTGTCTTTCTGGAGCTGATACCCAGATTCGAACTGGGGACCTCATCCTTACCAAGGATGCGCTCTACCTGCTGAGCTATATCAGCAAAATTCATGCCCCTTACAGAAGGGGCATGAGTGGCGACCGAGAAGGGACTTGAACCCTCGACCTCCGGCGTGACAGGCCGGCGTTCTAACCGACTGAACCACTCGGCCACGGCTGGATTATAATATCAAATCGTCCCGGCTTTGTCAACACTTTTTTGAAAGATTATCGAAAAACACCCGCTCCCATGCAGGGAACGGGTGTTTTTCTGCATCACAGCGCCCGGAATTTTGCTTCTCCGCGCGTCGTCAGCCAGCGCCACAGCAGCAGGCACAGCAGCAGCACCAGTCCCAGAAGTCCGCCGGCGATCGCAAGAGGCGGGACCGTGTCGCCGAAAATCAGGACGATCAGGAGCGGCAGCATCAGCAGCCCCATCGTGCCGAGCATCGTTACGGCCACAGCCATGCCCGTCTTGACGGCCTGGGTCTCGTTGATCCAGTCCAGATTCGGGTGGCGCAGGTTCTCAAAGAGCCCCAGCAGGCCGGTGAACAGCACGCAGGCGGAGGGCAGCAGGAAGAGCAGGAGCGCGTCAAGCGGCGCGGGCCGGAGCAGCACAACGAAGATCGCCGAGCAGATCAGCATCGGCGGCACCGCGATCAGCAGGTGCATGCGGAGCTTGGCGCGCAGGACCTGGCGCGGCGTGACCGGCAGGGACTGCAGCAGCCACAGGCTTTTGCCCTCGAGCGAGATGCTCGGCGCGGTGACCGTGCACATGGCCGCCATGAAGCAGAGCCCGAGCAGCAGAAGAAGCGGCAGAAATTCGCCGAGGCCGGGCATGGACAGCAGCGGCGCGAGGCTTTCGCGCTTGACGATCAGAAAGACCGCCGCGACCGGGGCCATGATCACGCCCAGGGCGCTGTTGAGGATGTAGGAGGGGCAGGCGGCAAAGCGCTTGAACTCGCGGCGCAGCAGCGCGCGGTCCGGAGAGACGGCGTCCACCGCCTTTTCGACGTACTTCACCTTCGCAATGCTGCTCTTGGCGGTTGCGGTCTTCACGAAGCTGCGCTCCAGAGCCACCCAGATCAGCAGGAGCAGGGCGGCGGTGAGCAGCGCCAGCGCGCCGAGGGCAAGCAGATCGCCGCCGACGCAGGCCCGGCCGAGCCAGACCAGCGGCGCGACGCCGCCGATCGCATGGGCAAGCGGCGTGGGATCGGCCGCAAGATTGGTGATCCAGATGTTCATGCGCGAGATCGCGACGAAATACACCGCCAGGAAGGCCAGCGACAGCACGACCGTCATCAGCGACTGGTTGCGTACCCGGGCGGAGATCAGATGCAGCAGGAAGCCGAAGACCGAGGAGAGCGCCAGCGAGATCAGCGGCAGCAGCACGAAGAGCACGGCGAAGCTGCACAGAAAGCTGCCGAGGGAGAAGCCCGCCGCCTGGAACCAGGCGAGCATCGCCGGGCCGGCGACGATCAGGTCGAAGAGCAGATTCATCACCAGCAGCAGGAGCATGCGGCTGAGCAGCACCTCGCCCGGCTTGACCGGCATCGACAGCAGCAGGTCGTTGTCCGTGGCCTCATAGAGCTGCGCTTTGGCAGAGAAAACGCTGCCGACGAACATCAGCGCAAAGGCCATCAGCGAAGCCAGCGCGAAATAGATCGCGCCGAGACCCGCGGCGGAAAAAGGCCCCGCCAGGGTATCGAAGGTCGTATACAGCATGAAGGCGAAGTAGCCGAAGGTGTAGAGCATCAGCACGGCAAAGCCGAGGATCTGCGCCTTCGAGCGCTTGCGCGTGCTGCGGTTGGCGCCGGTCAGCGAGCTTTTCAGCGACGCCAGACGGACGCGAAACAGAGCCTTAAGCCTCATGGCTCTCCTCCAGTTCCAGGAACACGTCCTCCAGCGAGGCGTCGCCCTTGACCTCTTCCATCGTGCCGCTGGTGATCAGACGGCCTTCCTTGATGATGGCGACCTTGTCGCAGAGCTTTTCCGCCACCTCCAGCACATGCGTGGAGAAGAAGATCGCGCCGCCGCGGTCGCAGTGCTCGCGCATCATCTGCTTGAGCAGGTGGGCGGCCTTCGGGTCGAGGCCGACGAAGGGCTCATCCATCAAAATCAGCTTCGGCTCGTGCAGCCAGCCGGAGATCATCGCCAGCTTCTGCTTCATGCCGTGGGAGTAGGCGGAGATCGGCTGCGCCAGATCGGCCGTCAGCTCGAAACTGTCGGCCAGGCGGCGGATGCGCTCGGCGCGCACGGCCTTCTCCACGCCGAAGATATCGGCGATGAAGTTCAGATACTGGATGCCGGAGAGGAAGTTGTAGAGATCGGGATTGTCCGGCAGATAGGCCAGCACGCGCTTGGCCTCAAGCGGGTTTGCGCTCACGTCGATGCCGTTGATGCGGATCTCGCCGGCGTCGAAGGGCAGGATGCCCGCGCAGGATTTGAGCGTCGTGGTCTTGCCGGCGCCGTTGTGGCCGATGAAGCCGTAGATCTCGCCCGGGGCGATGTGCAGCGTCAGGTCGTCCACGGCCTTCTTGTCGCCGTAGGTTTTGGTCAGGTGGGTGATTTGGAGCATGGATAAGCCTCCTTGAAATTCGGAATTCGGACTTCGGAATTCGGAATGAGCGCCCGAGAGAACAGCAGGGGACGATTCACGATCCATCTGCTTCCGCGGCGGGCGCCTTTTTCAACAGAACGAAGAGCGCGAGGAGCAGCAGCGGCAGCCCGCCGATCACGCCGATCATCACCGGGCCGACGGTGAGCCGGTCGGTATAGGCCGGGTCGAGCAGCAGCAGCGGCAGGCCGCTGCAGGCGTTGACCGCGCCGTGGGCGAGCGCGGGCGCCCAGATGCTGCCGGTCTTGACGTACAGCGCGTCGAGCAGAATGCCCAGCGCCGTCGTAAAGACGCAGAAGAGCAGCATGCCCAATACCGGCGCGCCCCAGTAGTGCAGGCCGTACTCGTAGCCCGCGATCAGCATCAGCGGCCAGTGCCAGGCGCCCCAGATCACGCCGCCGAGCAGCAGGCCGCGCACACGTCCGAAGCGCTCCTTCAGCCGCGGGAGCATCAGACCCCGCCAGCCGGCCTCCTCTCCGACCGAGGGGATCGTGTTGAGAAAGGGCGCGTAGCTCAGCGCGGCGACAGCCTGAAGCAGAACAAAGGCCGACGCGGGGAGCGCCTGCGCCTCAAACTGCTGCTTCGCCTCCTCAGAAAGCGTGGCGAGAATGGCGGAGCCGCTTGCGTCAAAGCGCGCGGGGAAGAGCAGAAAATACAGCGCCGCGCCCAGCGCGCACAGCAGCACCGGGCAGAGCCAGCCCGCCAGGTACCAGCGGAGGTTCCCGCGCACTCTCGGCCGCCAGCCCAGCGACTTCAGCGGCACGTCGGCCAGCATCACCGCCGCGAGCGGCGCGAACATCGCCAGCATCGTCAGACCCTGGAAGATCAGCGCGTTCCCGCGCAGCGCGAAGATCGCCGCCGGGATCTGTACCGCCCAGCCCAGGCCGAAGGCCCAGAGCAAGTATTTCAGAAGCGTTTTGTCTTTCATGAAAAGCCTCCATCAGAGGGCTTCCCCTCAAGGGGAAGCTGTCGAGCGAAGCGAGACTGATGAGGTGTCAAGCATTTCCCACCTCATCCGGCCCTGCGGGCCACCTTCCCCTCAAGGGGAAGGCTTTATTTCCGCAGCAGCCTAATGAAATAGCGCACGAGCGGGGCGAGAGAGAGCAGCACCAGCGCGCCGGTGACGTTGCCGGAGAGATGCTCCAGCGCGAGACTTTGGCAGACGGTGATGACCGCAAAGGACAGCGCCAAGGCGAGCCGCAGTTCGGCCAGCATGTCGCGAACCAGCCGGTAGACACGCACACGGTTATAGAGCGTGATGCGCACGCCGGTGTTCCAGCTCTTCGGGAAGCGTCCCGCGAGGGCGATCGACAGATCGCCGAAAAGTCCGATCGCGGGCATGAGAAATAGCAAGCCGCGGCTGCTGTAGCCGGTGACTTCGCCGGCGGCATTATAGTTGCTGGGGATTTGCGGCGGAAGCTGCGGCCAGCGGATCAGAATGAAGATGATCGAGCCAAGCAGCACGGCAGGAGCGAGGATGCCCAGCACACGCTGCCAGAGCGTTGAGGGGCTTCCGCAGAAGGCGTCGACCTCAGCGCGGGAGGGGATACGCATGGCACGCACCCCCTATTTGATGTCCAGCTCGGGCGGGACGTCGATCTCGTCCGAGACATATTTGCCGTTTTTCTTCCGCTGGCGGACGCACTCGGTCAGCAGATACTCGATCTGCCCGTTGAGCGAGCGGAAATCGTCCTCCGCCCAGGCGCTGAGCGCGTCATAGAGCTTGGGGTTGAGGCGCAGCGGCACCTGTTTTTTCTCAGCCATGGCTTATTAATACAGCGAGCCGGAGTTGACGACCGGCTGCGCGTCGCGGTTGCCGCAGAGGACGACCAGCAGGTTCGAGACCATGGCGGCCTTGCGCTCCTCGTCGAGCTGCACGACGCCGTTTTCGTTCAGGCGCTCAAGCGCCATCTCCACCATGCCGACCGCGCCGTCGACAATCATCTTGCGTGCGTCGATGATGGCGCTGGCCTGCTGGCGCTGCAGCATGACGGCGGCGATCTCCGGCGCGTAGGCGAGGTAGGTGATGCGGGCCTCGATGATCTCAATGCCGGCCTCGCCGACCTTCTGCTGGATCTCGTCCCGGATGCGCTGGGCCACCAGCTCGCTCGAGCCGCGCAGACTCCCTTCGTCGGCCACGCCGTCGCCGGTGGTGTCCACGCCGGGCGCCACGTCGTAGGGGTAGATGCGCACAATGTTGCGCACGGCGCTGTCACACTGCAGGGAGAGATATTCCTTGTAGTTGTCGACGTTGAAGACGGCCTTGGCCGTGTCCACCACGCGCCAGATCACCGCGATGCCGATCTCGACGGGGTTGCCGAGGCAGTCGTTGATCTTCTGGCGGGAGTTGGAGAGCGTCATGGCCTTGAGGGAGATTTTCTTGCTGGCCGATTCCGCCTGGACGCCCGCGCCCTGGCCGGTGAGCAGAGCGTTCAGCGCGGCGTTGTTGCTGCCGCCGTCCACGTCTCCGGACTGGTTGAGCTTGGTCTTGGCCGCGGGGTTGACCGCCACGCAGAAGGGATTGACGTAGTAGAAGCCCTCTTCTTTCAGCGTGCCGACGTACTTGCCGAAGAGCGTCAGCACCAGGGCTTCCTGGGGCTTGAGCACCTTGAAACCGAGGAAGGGGATCCAGCCGACGCAGAGATACAGGATGCCCAGCACCATCAGGGGGTAGAACCAGCCGCCGAGCCAGCTGCACAGGATGACCAGCGCCAGCGCGCCGAGATACAGCAAAAGCAGCAGAAACAGCATGCCCATGCCGTTTTTCCGATTGGTCAGGATTTTTTCCGTCATTGTCAGGTCCTCCAATTTCTTTTTGATATCAAAATGATATCACCGGAGGAAATGTTTGTCAAGAAAAATCGGAAAAAACCGACGTGTTTCCAAACAACGTCGGTTTTTTCTATGGAAGGCAGTTTATTTATACTGCAGCTTCGGGCGGTAGAACTCGAAGATGACGGCGTCGCGGCCCTTTTCGTTGCGCGGCTCATGACTCGTCCAGCCGACCCTCATCGCGCCGAGCTGCTCGGCCAGGCGCACCGTGGGCGGGCGGTAGCCGATCTTGTAGGCGATGAACTGCGGGCGGCTGAAGCAGTTGAGCAGACAGTGGCTGAGCAGGAAGGCGCGGCCGTAGCTCATATCCTTCAGATACTCCTTGCTCGGGGCGGCCAGCTGTCCGCGCAGCAGATCCTTCGCGTGGAAGCGAAACCACATCACAATGAAGGGGTTGAAGCTCTCGATGCAGGCCTCGCCCCGGTAGTTCTGCAGCATGGCGTAGGTCTTTTCGCACAGCTCGCGGTTGCGGCGGCCGCTTTTCAGCTCCACGATCAGCGGGCCGCGGCCGCGTACGGTATTCAGCACCTCGGAAAACAGCGGGATGCCGTACTCGGTGCCGCAGAGGCGCAGCTCCTGCAGCTCGGCCCAGGTCTTCTCGTCGACGCGCGCGTGCACGCCGCAGACGCGGTCGAGCGTATTATCGTGGAACACGACGACCTTGCCGTCCCTGGACAGCTGCACGTCCAGCTCGATGCCGTAGCCCTCGCGCGCGGCGCGCTCAAAGGCGGGCAGGGAGTTTTCGGGGATGCTCTTATCGCGGGTGTGCAGGCCGCGGTGGGCAAAATTCAGCCCCCAGAAGGGCGCCTTCTGCCGCTTGGTGGCCCGTCCGGGCGCCAGCAGCGCCAGAGGCACAGCCGTGGCGGCCAGGCCCGCGCCGGCGATCAGCAGGAGCTTTTTGCGGGTTTGCTGGGTCATATCCGAAACACCTCAAATCCTTTGAGAATGATTATATGATGGCGAAAAGCCAAAAAGCTTTTCGCCGCGCCGCTTTGCGGCGCAGCAAAACAGCAGCGCTGTTTTGCCATGTACTCATTGCAAAGAACATCGGGCGAATGATTTTCAGAATCATTCGCTGCCAAACAATAAGTTTGGCAGCGAAATCAATCGAATCCTCGATTGATTTCGCCATCCGATGATCATTATAAAAAAGTATATGCCGGAAACCGAAAACCGAATCCATCAACTCCGAATTCCGAATTATCTCAGTCGTCCGCGCCGAGGGCCTCGAGACCGGTGACGTTGGCGACCTTGCCGGCCTTGATGTTCTTGACCAGCAGCGTGAAGACCGTGCAGCTGAGCGCCGTCAGGATGCAGGCATAGACCGGCAGCGCGCGCCAGGCCAGCGTGAGGTTCAGGACCAAACCGAGCAGCACGGGCGTGACCGTCTGGGCGGACATGGAGGCGGCGTAGTAGAAGCCGGTGAAGCGGCCGATCTTCTTGGCCGAACAGAGCTCGACGACCATCGGGAAGGAGCAGTTGTGCACCAGTGCCATGCCGAAGCCCTTGAAGACCCAGACCGCGTACAGCAGCGTCGGGAAGGTGAACTCCCCGTGGCTCGCGTTGGCGGCGACCTTGCCGGTGGGTGTGACGAAGCACATGATGATGAGGCCGACGAAGGTGATGCTCAGACCGGCGGAGATCGTCCACTTGCGGCCGATCTTGTCGGCGATGCCGCCGGCGATCGCAAAGCCGATCACGGAGGCCAGGCCGCCGAGGATCGTCAGGATCATCGTGGCGCTGGAGGCCGACTGCAGGTGATAGATGACGTAATTGCCGATGTAGGTGCCGAGGGCGTTGTCGCTCATGAACCAGAGAAACTCCGCCCCGAGGATCGCCAGCAGCATGTTGCGGTTGGCCTTCGACATGGGCTTGTCGTCGTCGATCGGGGTTGCGACTGCGGCAAGCTTCTCGCCCAGCTCCAGCTCGTCCTTGAGCTCGACGGCCAGCTCGTTCTCTTTGATGGTTTTGAACAGCACCAGCGCCGAGATCACCATCAGCACAGAGGCGACGATGAAGGGCAGCTCGATGGTCCAGAGATTGCGCTCGGCGAGCGGGGCGTTGATGTACTTCGACAGCACAAACACCAGGCCCAGCACGGTGGCGAAGGCGCCGCCGAAGTAGCCCATGATGTTGATGATGCCGTTGGCCTTGGCGCGCAGGGGCTTGGGGGTGATGTCCGGCATCAGGGCGACGGCCGGGTTGCGGTACATCATCATGAACAGCAGCACGATCGCCATCATCGCGACCATGCCGACGACGTTGTTGTAATGGAAGAAGAGCGGGATGAAGGGGAAGGCCACGGCAGAGACAAAGGTGCCCACAAGGATATAGGGCATGCGCTTGCCGATCGGGGTCTTCGTTTTGTCGGAGAGGTTGCCGAAGATCGGCAGCAGGATCAGCGCGGCCAGATTGTCGCAGGCCATGATGATGCCGACAATCCACTGGACGTTCAGGATCTTGGCCGGGTCGCTGGCCTTCAGCTCCGCCGAGGACATTTCATAGATGCTGCGGGCGAAGATATCGGTCAGGAAGGTGGGGCACCAGGAGTCGTAGACCTGCCACAGCAGCAGGATGCCGAAAAAGGCGAAGCCGATCAGCGCGGTGCGCCGGGTGTTGAGCTTCAGCCCGCCGGGGACGCTTGCTTTTTTTGACATGGGAATCTTCCTTTCTGCGCAGATCGTTTACTTGCTGCACTCGGGCATCAGCTCCGAGGACATGAGGCGCAGGATCTCGTCGAAGGTCTTCGCGTCCTCCGGACTCAGGCGCTGCTCGAGGCGCTCCATCACGGTGTGCTCGTAGTTGGAGAACAGGGACTGGTAGCGGTAGAATTTTTCGGACAGGACCAGGTGGTATTCGCGCCGGTCGGTGGTGGAGTTTTGCCGCTCAAGATAGCCCTTTTTCATGAGGCTGTTGACTTTGTAGGTGGCGTTGGACTGGGAAATGTTCAGAAACTCGGCGAACTGGCCGACCGTGGGACGGTCCAGCATCGCAATGACTTCCAGCGAGAAGGCCTCCATCGCCGACAGCGAGCCCTCGCGCTCGCGGACCTGCTCGAAGACCCCGCGGTAGAACTGCAGCTTGAACTTATCGTATACCTCAACAAAGCTTTTTTCTATCACAAATAGTACCCCCTTCCGAAAAATGATATCCGCTCAATTTCCCATTTTAAACCTATTTTTTCTGTTTGTAAATCGGCCGGGAAAAATATTATTTCAAAATTTGAAGAAAGAAAAGAGCACGGCGGGAACGGATTGACAAGCGCGCCCGGCCGGGGTATCTTGGATAAAAAAGCAGCGGCAAAAGCCGCAGAGGAAGGATGATCTTTATGCTGACGATACAGAGAGCCCGCGAGCTCAACGAGGGCATGATCACGCAGGAGAACCTGCAGCTGCATGTGAAAAACGTCTGCTACGCCATGGGAGCGATGGCGCGGCACTTCGGCGCGGACGAGGAGCAGTGGATGGCCGTCGGCCTGCTGCACGACTACGATTATGAGAAGTACCCGGAGGAGCATCTTCAGCACACGGAGGAGCCCCTGCTGGCCGCCGGCGTGTCGCCGGAGGAGGTGCGCGCGATCCTCAGCCACGGCCACGGGATCCTCAACGGGATCCGACCGGAAACGGACATGGAAAAAAGCCTCTTCACCGTCGACGAGCTGACGGGCATCATCCAGGCCGCCGCGCGCATGCGCCCGAACGGCATCCGGGATCTGGAGGTCAAGAGCTTGATGAAGAAGTTCAAGGACAAAAAGTTCGCCGCCAAGTGCGACCGGGATCTGATCCTGCAGGGCTGTGAAATGCTGGGCATGGAGCTTCGGGACGTGGCGGAGCTCTGCATCGAGGGGATGCGGGAGCACGCCGAAGAGCTCGGCCTGACCGGCACGCAAGCATGACGCGAAAACAGAGGATCCTTCGCATCGCGCTGACGCTGGCCGCCGTGCTGACGGCCGCCGCGCTGAGCGGGTATCTGGCGCGGCCGCTGCTGCAGTTTCTGTCCGAGCCGGAGCGCTTCCGCGCCTGGATCGGTGAGCGCGGCGTCTGGGGCGTGGCGGCCTTCATGCTGCTGAACATGCTGCAGGTCTTCGTGGCCGTGATCCCCGGCGGGCCCTTTTCGATGGCCGCGGGCTACGCCTTCGGACCGCTCTGGGGCACGCTGATCTGTCTGGCGGCCACGACGGCGGCAAGCACGCTCGTGCTGCTGATCGTCCGGCGCTGGGGCGGCGCGGCGGTGCGCTTCCTCTCCGGGAAGGACCCGGAGGAGCTGGCACTGTTCCAGAAGATGGAGCACGCGGAGTGGGTGTTTCTGCTGGTGTTCCTCATCCCCGGCTCGCCCAAGGATGTGCTGAGCTACGCCGCGGGACTGATGAAGCTGCCGCTGCCGAGCTGGATCGTCATCAACCTGATCGGCCGCATCCCCGGCATCCTGCTCTCGGTGCTCGGCGGCGACCGGGTGATGCGCGGCGATTATCTGCTGGCCGCGGGACTGACGCTGCTGTGCGGCGCGCTGTACATCGCCGGCATGATCATCTATAAAAACTATATGGAAAAAAAGAAGAAGTGACCGTTTCGGTCACTTCTTCTTTTTATACGATGATTTGTGCAATTACTTGCCCATGTTCATCTGAGCAGCGACTTCGGCGGCGAAGTCTTCCTGCTTCTTCTCAATGCCCTCGCCCTTGATGAAGTGCACGGCGTCGACGAACTTCACGGTGCCGCCCAGCTTCTTGGCAGCGTCGGCGATGTAGCCCTCGACGGAGCCCTGGAACAGGTCGGAGCGGACGAAGTCCTGCTGCAGCAGGCAGTTCTCCTTGTAGAAGGCGTTGATCTTGCCGGCGGCGATCTTCTCCTTGATGGCGGCGGGCTTCGCGGCCATCTTCGGATCGTTGTCCATCAGCGCAACCTGGACTTCCAGCTCGTGGTCGATGTCGGCCTGAGGCACCAGGCTCTTGTCCCAGTACTTGGGGCTCATGGCCGCGATCTGCATGGCCACGTTCTTGCCGATCTCAGTGGCGTCGATGCCCTCGGAAACCTCGAGGTTGACGAGCACGCCGCGGCTGCCGCCGGCGTGGACGTAAGCGACGTTGGTGGGCTTGCCGAAGCGGGCGAAGCGGCGGATCTGCAGGTTCTCGCCGATGCTCATGACCTTCTCGGGCAGGATCTCGGCGACGGTGTGCTCGCTGCCGGGGTACTTGCACTGAAGCAGGGCGTCCACGTCAGCGGGATCTTCGGACATGACGACCTTCGCGATGTCCTTCACGAACTGCACGAAAGCTTCGCTCTTGGCGCAGAAGTCGGTCTCGCAGTTGACTTCGACCACGACGCCGGTGCCGCACTTGGGGCAGACCATGGCGTAAGCCATGCCCTCGGCCGCGATGCGGCCGGCCTTCTTCGCGGCCTTCGCCAGGCCCTTTTCACGCAGCCAGTCGACTGCCTTGTCCATATCGCCGTCGGTCGCCTGAAGGGCCTTCTTGCAGTCCATCATGCCGACGTTGGTCATCTCACGGAGCGTTTTCACATCCTGAGCGGTGAATGCCATAGTATTTTTCCTCCTGTTGTAATTACTTCAAAAAAGGGGCGCGGCAGGCGCCCCTTTCGGATATACGGATTACTCCTCGGCGGGAGCCTCGACGGTCTCCTCGGCCTCGGCGTCCTCGCCCTGGCGGCCTTCCTGCACGGCGTTGGCCATGGTGGAGGCGATCAGACGGATGGCGCGGATGGCGTCATCGTTGGCGGGAATGACATAGTCCACTTCGTCGGGATCGCAGTTGGTGTCAACGATGGCGACGATGGGGATGTGCAGCTTGCGGGCTTCGGCGATGGCATTGTGCTCCTTGCGCGGGTCGACGACGAACAGGGCGCCGGGCAGCTTCTTCATGTCCTTGACACCGCCAAGGTACTTCTCGAGCTTCTCCATCTCGCCCATGTGCTTCATGACTTCCTTCTTGGGCAGCATGTCGAAGGTGCCGTCTTCCTGCATCTTCTTGAGCTGAGCCAGGCGGTCGACGCGGGTGCGCATGGTCTTGAAGTTGGTGAGCATACCGCCCAGCCAACGGGCGTTGACGTAGTACATGCCGACGCGGGAGGCTTCTTCCTTCACGGCGTCAGTCGCCTGCTTCTTGGTGCCGACGAAGAGGATGGTCTGGTTGTTGGCGGCCAGGTCGCGGACGAAGTTGTAGGCCTCTTCCAGCTTCTTGACGGTCTTCTGCAGGTCGATGATGTAGATGCCGTTACGCTCGCAGTAGATGTACTCGGCCATCTTGGGGTTCCAGCGGCGGGTCTGGGTGGACACCGGCTTCCAGCAGCTGCTTCATGGATACGACAGACATTTGGTTTTTCTCCTTTTTGTTTTTGTTTTATTCCTCCGGAAGCTTCCTCTTTCTTTCCAGCCGGAGACCGGCCACGCGAAAAGAAAATCCGCTTCCGTGCGAAATGCCTTGACAGTATAGCAGGCGCAGAGAGAAAAATCAAGAGGATTTCCTCGATTTTTGACTCTTTTTTGAAAGAATTTTGCTTTCCCGGCTCTCTGCGGCGCTTGACAGAGACTGTACCGGCGGGTATAATTTTCCGCATGAAAAATCCACCGGCGCCGCGGGCTGCGTCCGCTGTGCCGGCATAGAATACTGCGACCCCTTTTCACAGGAGGCAAGACCCGTGTTTCAGGAACTGAAAGAACTTGTCGCGGCCTACAAGGCGCGCGACCCGGCCGCCCGCAGCACGGCGGAGATCCTGCTGCTCTATCCCGGCGTCCGGGCTCTGCGCAGCCACCGCCGCGCCCACTGGTGCTATATGCACGGCTATAAGCTGCTCGCCCGCTGGATCTCCCAGGCCAGCCGCCGCCGCACCGGCATCGAGATCCACCCCGGCGCCAAGATCGGCAAGCGCCTCGTCATTGACCACGGCATGGGCATCGTCATCGGCGAGACCGCCGAGATCGGGGACGACTGCCTGATCTTCCACGGCGTGACCCTGGGCGGCACCGGCAAGGAGACCGGCAAGCGCCACCCAACCATCGGCAACAACGTCCTCATCGGCACCGGCGCCAAGGTGCTCGGCCCCTTCCGCGTGGGCGACAACAGCCGCATCGCGGCCAACTCCGTCGTGCTGACGGAGATCCCGCCCAACAGCACCGCCGTCGGCGTACCGGCCAAGGTGGTGCGCATCGACGGCCACAAGGTGGACTATGTCGGCAGCGTCGACCAGGTCAACGTCACCGACCCGATCAGCACCGAGCTGCAGGCCCTGCATGAGATCCTCGACGGACTGCAGAAGAAGATCGAGAACCTTGAAGCGGACAAAAAAACAAACGAATGATGCAAACGGGCCCCGGGAAGTTTCCGGGGCCCGTTTTTTGTGTGCAGGGAATGCGCAGCTAACGCCCGATGTTTTGATAGTGGATGCTTTCCGCAATGATATCCAGTGTCGCGTCGTCCAGTTCGACCGGGGAATGGACGGTTTCTGTAAAGAAATAATCCTTGAGGAAAGTGTAGATCACCGCCTGGTTTCCGGCGCAGATGATCGTCAGCTCCGTGCCGTCCGCGACCGTATAGTTCCGTTCCGTCGTGTTGACGCCGTCACGCAGCCACATGCCGACCTCCCAGCCGTCGTGAAAGACCTCATAGCTGCTGCAGTAGGCGTAGCAGGTTGTCCAATTCGGATAGTCTTCCTGCTGAAGATTCAAATAATACGACACGCAAAAGTCGCTTTCAGGCAACCAATAGACCTTGTCGAATCCGTCAGGAACAGAGGTGAAGTAATCCCCGCGGCAATAGTTTTCGCTGATCCAGTTCGCCAGTTCCCGATTGGATAGATTGTTCTCGTTTGAACGATAGTCGTAACGAATCTCGCCAAAATGGGCCATATCGCCCATTTCGCAAGTTTCCCAGCTCAACAGGCAGTTTTCTGGTTCCAGCATATGCCGTTCACGCAGGCCGTATTTATCCATAATCTGCCGTCTGACCTGATTCTCCTCTTCAGACAATTGCTGGGAATACTCTGCGAGTTCCTTCGAGTAATCGCGGATGATTTGCTTTTCCTCGTCGGTCAGCGCGTCCCAGCCCTGCTCCGCGCGCTTGTTCAGAATCTCCGTGGGCTCCTCCGGCGCCGGCTCCAGTCCATTTTCCCAAGCAAGGAGCTCGTTGGTTGCGGCTACGCTGTTAGACGCTCGCGCGTAGGTCTCAGGGTCAAGATCATCCGGCACGACCAGCGCTTGCGTGACCGACACCCGTCGTACCTCTTCCGGTACAGACGGAGTCAAAACGCGTTGCACCTCGTCCGACTCATCACCCACGATTTCGATTTCCTCTGTCTCAGAGTTCTGAGTAACCATCGGCTCTACGATGACGACCTGCTTCCTGTCAAACCAGCCGCCCGCGTAGGCCGCGGCGCCCAGGGCGAGCAGCAGCGCAGCGGCGAGAGCGAAGGTGATGATGCGTTTCCGAACGACGCGTGTAGTATTCCGTGTTTCCTGTTTCAGTTTCATTCTTGTCAGCTCCTTGATTCTCATCGCGGAGACGACGTCGATTTCCTCCATCGGCACGGAACTGTCTTCCAGCCCGTCCAGCAGTTGCCGAATATTCACTTCCATGTCAGCCGCCTCCTGTCAGTGATTTCAAACCGGTGAGATGCTCCCGGAGCTTGTCCCGTCCGCGCTTGAGACGGGTCTTGACCGTCGATGGGTTCATGTCCAGCTTTTCCGCAATAACAGGAATAGTCTGGCAGTAGTAGTAAAAGCGGAGAAAAATCTCCCGGTCCGGCTGCGGCATGGAGAGCACCGCCTCGCGGACGATCCGATTCCGCTCCTTCTGATCCAGCTTTTCGATCAATGAGTCCTCTTCCAGAATCAGAATATCCTCATCCAAAGGCAGCTCCTTTGTTCGCTCTCGCAGTTTTTGCAGCGCCAGACTGCGCGCGACGCGACCCAGATAGCCCTTTAGATTGAGCGGAAGGAGCTTCCCAGCGCTCTTCCAGAACGTGACGAACACATCTGCCGTCACTTCCTCCACGTCCGCCCGGCTCATGCTGTCCTGCAGGATACCGTTGACGATCGTGCCGACATAGGCGCTGTATCGGTCAATGAACCATTCCAGCGCTTGCTGGTCGCCCTTCTGCAGCAGCGCGAGCGCTTTTGCATCCGTCAAGCCTCTCACCTCGATTTCTTCTTACCACGGCCGTTCATCTATCATAGTCCCGATTCGTGTCGATCGGTTTCATGTTTATGAAAAAAGTCCCCTCAACAGAGGGGACTTTGGCTGCAGAGTTTATTTTTTCTTCTTTTTCTTTTTCGGCTTCTTCACGCCGTTCGTCGCGGCGGTTTTGACGGGCTGTTTGGCCGCCTCGCGGGAGGTCAGCGCCTTTTTCACCGCGCTGTACACCAGCACCGGCAGGCTCAGCAGGCTGACGATGCCGAGCACGCGCATCAGCCAGTCCGGCAGGGCAAAACCGGACAGTCCGGAAATGCTCAGGACCGTGGAGGAAATACCCAGCAGCGCGATGCTGATCCCCATCAGCCAGTTGAGGGTCTTTTCAAGCTTTTCTGTCTGTTTCATGTCCTTCTCTCTCTTCTATCAAATGGATTTTTTCTTCGCGCGGCATGCGCTTGATGTGCCATTCGCGGCTCATGGCGGCCTCTTTGCTTTCGCAGCGCTCGGACCAGGCCAGCGCGACCGGCCGCCGCGCGCGGGTGTATTTGCTGCCGGTTCCGGCATTGTGGGCGCGCAGACGGCGTCGCAGATCGCTCGTCCAGCCGCAGTAAAGGCTGCCGTCGGCGCAGCGCAGGAGATAGACAAAGGCCTCAGCCATCGCGCCGCACCTGCCGGATATTTTTCTCGAACTTGCTGCGCGGGCCCATCACCTCGTGCCCGCAGCCTAGACAGCGCAGCTTGAAATCCGCGCCGACGCGCAGCACCAGCCATTCTTTGCTGCCGCAGGGATGGGCTTTTTTCATGGTTAATACGTCGTTGAGTTGAATGTCCATATTTTCTAAAAACTAAAAACCAGGAACTGAAAATTATTTCTTGATCTGCTCCCAGTAGGCCTTCGCGGCCTGCTCGTTCTTGTTGTCGCCGTATTCGTAGTAGCGGGCGTTTTTGATCTCGTCGGGCAGGTACTGCTGCCGCACCCAGTGGCCCGGGAAGTTGTGCGGATAGAGATAGCCCTGCTCGCGCTCGAAGCCCGTGCCGTCGGCGTGGACGTTCTGCAGCTCGCGCGGGAAGCCGCCGCTGTGCCCGGCGCGCACGTCGGCGATCGCCCGGTCAATGGCCATGACGACGCTGTTGGATTTCGGCGCGGTGGCCAGCAGCAGGCAGGCCTCGGCCAGCGGCAGCCGCGCCTCGGGCAGGCCGAGCTGCAGCGCCGCATCCACGCAGGCCTTCACGATCGGCACCGCCTGGGGATAGGCAAGGCCGATATCCTCGCTCGCCGAGCACAGGATGCGCCGGCAGGCGCCGATCAGGTCGCCGGCCTCCAGCAGCCGCGCCAGATAGTGCAGCGCCGCATCCGGATCGGAGCCGCGCAGGGACTTCATCAGCGCCGAGAGCGTGTCGAAATGCTCGTCGCCGTCGCGGTCGTAGCGCATGGCGCTGCGCTGGGAGACGGCCTTCGCGTCCGCGAGCGTGACCGTGTCGCCCGCCGCGGCGGAAAACAGCAGCTCCAGCGCGTTCATCGCCTTGCGCACGTCGCCGCCGCAGGCGGAGGAGATGTGCCGCAGCACGCCGTCTTCCAGAATCAGCGGCGTTTCGCGCCGGGCGTTGAGGATCTCCGTCGCGCGTTTGGCCGCGATCTCCACGTCGGAGGCGCGCAGGGCTTTGAATTCGAACACCGTCGAGCGGCTGAGCACCGCGTTGAACACGCAGAAATAGGGGTTTTCCGTTGTCGAGGCGATCAGCGTGATGCGCCCGTCCTCGATGAATTCCAGCAGGCTCTGCTGCTGCTTTTTGTTGAAATACTGGATCTCGTCGAGATACAGCAGCACGCCGCCGGGCGTGAGCATCGTGTCGAGCTCGGCGATGATCTGCTTGATGTCCGCGATGCCGGCGGTGGTGGCGTTGAGCTTGCGCAGGCTGCGGTTGGTGCGCTCGGCGAGGATGCGGGCCACGGTGGTTTTGCCGGTGCCCGAGGGGCCGTAGAAGATCATGTTGGGGATCTGCCCGCTGTCCGCGATGCGGCGCAGCAGGCCGTTCGGACCCAGGATATGCTGCTGCCCCACCACCTCGTCCAGGCTGCGGGGGCGGATCTCGTCTGCGAGTGGCTTGTACATGGCTTTGTCTCCGATAAAGCGTGATTTATATTATTTTATCACCCGCTGCGCCGGCTGGCAAGTGGCGCGCATTGACATCGCCCCGGGGAAATGATAAATTGTATAAAAGAAAACCGAGGGGAGGCCGGCGCATGAAGATCCATATCCTTCGCTGCGGAGAGATCCGCGTCAGCAGCACGGTGCCCTTCGGCAACGCGATCAGCGCCGTCAGCACAGCGCGGCAGCTGGCCGAGCCGGACAGAAAACGCGTGGCCCTGCCGGTGTTTTCCTATCTGATCGAGCACCCGAATGGCCTGCTGCTGGTGGACACCGGCTGGTGCCGCGAGATCAGCCCCGAGGGCGTCTACGACGCGGCGGCTGTGAAGAAGGTCCTGTCGGCGCCACTGGCCGCCTTTTACCGGCCGACGCTGCCCGCCGGCGAGGCCATCCACGAGCACCTGGCCGCGCGCGGCCTGTCGCCCTCGGATCTGGACTGCGTGATCCTCACGCACCTCGATCCCGACCATGTGGCGGGCCTGCGGCACCTCCGTGGCGCGAAGCGCATCGTGTTGCCGGAGGATGAGTATTTCTGGAACTGCCGCGCGGTGTACAAGGCCAGACAGCCGCAGGAGCTTTGGATTCATGAGCCGATCGAACGCCTGTACTACCGCGGCGCGGCCGACGCGCCCAACCGCTGGGCCATCGATCTCTACGGCGACGAGAGCGTTCTGCTGGTGAACGTGCCCGGCCACACGGACGGCCAGGCGGCGGTGCTGCTGCGCAAGGGAGGCAAGTTCGTGCTGCTCGCGGCGGACGCGGCTTTTTCGCCGCGCAACTGGCGGGAAAACATCACGCCGGGCTTTGGCTTCGACCGGCAGCAGCAGCTCAAAAGCCTACGCTGGATCGCGGCCAAGGCGGCCGATCCCGGCTGTGCGGCCGTGCTCTGCAGCCACGATCCGGGCGTGCTGCCGCACAGCATAGAGATATAAAGCAGACAAGGCGCCCCGAAGGGCGCCTTGTCATTTTATCGCGGCCTCGATCGTTCCGCCGCCGAGCACCAGATCGCCGTCATAGAGCACGACGGCCTGACCGGGCGTGACGGCGCGCTGCGGCGCGTCAAAATCCAGCCGGAGCCTGCGCCCCGGCAGCGGGACGGCGGTGGCGGCAAATTCTTTCTGCCGATAGCGCGTCATCGCATGGACGCGGAGCGGCCCCGCGGGCTCCGGGATCGAGAGCCAATGGAAGGCGGCCGCGGTCAGGCCGCCGCTGTAGAGCGCCTCCTCCGGCCCGACGGTCACCGTGTTCGCGCCCATGTCCTTGTCCAGCACATAGACGGGCTCTCCGGCGGCCAGACCCAGGCCGCGCCGCTGGCCGACGGTGCAGCGGATCGCGCCGCGGTGCCGCCCGAGGACGCGGCCCTCTCGGTCGAGGATGTCCCCCGGCGGACAGGCTTTGCCGGTCCACTGCTCCAGGAACGCGGCGTAGTCTCCGCCGGGGACGAAGCAGATGTCCTGGCTCTCGCGCTTGGCGGCGGTGACGAGGCCGCCGGCTTCCGCCAGCTGGCGGGCTTCGCTTTTGCGAAGCTCGCCGAGCGGAAAGCGCAGATGCGCCAGCTGCCGCTGCGTCAGCATGTACAGCACATAGCTCTGGTCCTTGCTCTCGTCCGCCGCCTTCCGGAGCTGCCAGCGGCCGTTGGCCGGGTCACGGCTGATCCGGGCGTAATGACCGGTGGCGAGCACGTCGAAGCCGCGGGCCAAGGCCTCATCCAGCAGAGCCTCAAATTTCATGAAGCGGTTGCAATCGATGCAGGGGTTGGGCGTGCGCCCGCGCGCGTATTCGTCGGCAAAGCGCTGGATGACCTGTACGCGAAACAAGCCCGTATAGTCCAGCAGCTCGTGCGGGATCCCGAGCTGGGAACAGACGAATGCGGCATCCTCGGCGTCGCTCTCCGCGCAGCAGCTTTTATGGCAGGCGAGGCCGAGGTCGCTGCTGCGGTACAGACGCATCGTTACGCCCGCACAGTCATAGCCTGCACGCTGCATCTCCTGCGCGGCCACCGAGCTGTCGACGCCGCCGCTCATCGCGATGAGGGCGCGCATTACGGCAGCACCCGGATCTCATCGCCGGGGCGGGCGACCCCTTCCGTCAGCACAACGGCGAAGATCCCCTCCCGCGGCATCACGCAGTCGCCGGCCTGGCGGCGGATCGCGCAGTCGGCGTGGCACTCCTTGCCGATCTGCGTCACCTCGCACAGGGCGCTGCCGACCTGCAGCCGGGTGCCGACGGGCAGCGCCGGGAGCACCAGGCCCTCGCACAGGATATTCTCGGCAAAGGCGCCCGGGGCGAGGGGATAGCCCAGCTTTTCCTCCAGCCGCGCCGCGCTCTCGCGCGCCAGCAGGCTGACTTGCCGGTGCCAGTTGCCGGCGTGCGCGTCTCCGACGATCCCGTGCTCCGGCAGCAGGCGGATCTCATCCACGGGGTGCTTCTGCTGGCCCTTTTTCTCGCTGATGCAGACCGCGAGGATGCGGCCGACGGATCTTGACATAAAAAAGCCTCCTTTCCCTCTTGACAAAACGAAACGTACGCGGTATAAACATATTAACCCGTTAATTTGGTTGGTTTATAAAGCAAACAGACACCGCCCGGGCGGCAGGGTCTTCTGCCGGGCGGGATCAGATCACATAGTCGAAGCCGCCTTCGTCGGAGCGCATCAGGCTGCGGATGCTGAACTGCCCCAGATAGCCGCGCACGGTCTCATCGAGCCCCTTCCAGAGCGGCAGCGTCCGGCAGGCGGCCGCGCGGGAGCAGGGCTTCCCTTCCGGCCCCAGACAGGCGACCGGCGCGAGCGTGCCCTCCATACGCTCGAGTACCTCGAGCACGGGGATCTGCTCCGGCTCACGGCCCAGGCGGTAGCCGCCGCCCTTGCCGCGCAGCCCTTCGAGGATCCCGGCGCGCACCAGCTCTTTCACAATGCTCTCCAGGTATTTTTCCGAGATCTCCTGCCTCTCGGCCAGCTCCCGGAGCGTGACATAGGCCTCCGGGCGATGCTCGGCCAGGTCGACCAGGATCCGCAGGGCATAGCGCCCGCGCGTTGAGATCATCATGATGCGCACCCCCTCTTTGACTCGTTCATAGATAAGCCTACTATACCATAAGGAAAATAGGATTTCAATACAAGGAGGAACACAAAATGTCCAACATTTATACGTCCGCCGATCAGCTGATCGGAAAAACGCCGCTGCTGGAGCTGACGCATATTGAAAAAGAGGAGAAGCTCGAGGCGCGGCTGCTGGCCAAGCTCGAGTACTTTAATCCCGCCGGGTCCGTCAAGGACCGCGTCGCCAAAGCGATGATCGACGACGCCGAGGCGAAGGGCCTGCTGAAGGAGGGCTCCGTGATCATCGAGCCGACCTCCGGCAATACCGGCATCGGCCTGGCCGCCGTGGCCGCCGCGAGGGGCTACCGGATCATCATCGTCATGCCGGAGACCATGAGCATGGAGCGCCGGGTGCTGATGAAGGCTTACGGCGCCGAGCTCGTGCTGACGGAGGGCGCCAAGGGCATGAAGGGCGCCATCGCCAAGGCGGAGGAGCTGGCGAAGGAGATCCCCGGGGGCTTTATCCCCGGCCAGTTCGTCAATCCGGCCAATCCCGCCGCGCATCGGGCGACCACCGGCCCGGAGATTTGGGCGGACACCGACGGCGAGGTGGATATCTTCGTCGCGGGCGTCGGCACCGGCGGCACTGTCACCGGCGTGGGCGAGTATCTGAAGGAAAAGAAGCCGGCGGTCCGCGTCGTTGCAGTGGAGCCGGCAAGCTCGCCGGTCCTGTCGAAGGGCACGGCCGGCGCGCACAAGATCCAGGGCATCGGCGCGGGCTTCGTGCCGGAGGTGCTGAACACTGCTGTCTACGACGAGGTCATCGCCGTCAAAAATGAGGACGCCTTTGCCGCCGGACGCCGCATCGGCCGCAGCGAGGGCGTGCTGGTCGGCATCTCCTCCGGTGCTGCGCTTCACGCTGCGATCGAAGTGGCCAAACGCCCGGAGAACAAGGGCAAAACCGTCGTCGCCCTCCTGCCCGACACCGGCGACCGCTATCTCTCCACGGAGCTGTTCGCGGACTGAGCGCTGCAAAGGGTAAAAAAACAATCGGCGTTCCGCAAGCTGCGGAGCGCCGATTTTAGAGGAAAAACAGACGAAGATAAGGAATAATACAATAATAAAGAATTTTTTGCGGAAGCGTAAAGGGTGCAATCATGATCGAAATACCGTTTGTCCCGGCGGAAATTGCTTTCGCGGTGCTGTGGCTGATGCTGAGGATCGCCGTATGGCTGCGGCAGAAGCGGATTGATTGGGAACGGGAAGTGATTCTGCTTCTTATGTACGTCAATCTGGCTGTTCTGCTCCGCTTGACCTTTTTCCCTATGGCGCGTGTGGACGGGCGGGTGCAGCCGCTGGTGATGTATACGGCGGCGTTGTTCCCGTTTCGGATCAACTGGGTCCCCCTGGTGCGCCTGCTTGACTATGCCAGCAAGAGAGACTTTCTGCTGAACGTGGTTGGCAATGCGGCGATGTTTATCCCGAGCGGGATGATTCTGCCGGTCGTTTACCCGCGTCTCGACCGCTTCTGGAAGGTGCTGCTTGCCGGCGCCGGCCTTTCTCTCACCATCGAGCTGCTCCAACTGCCGTTCAGCGTGCGTGCGTCTGATGTGGACGATCTGCTGCTGAACACGCTCGGCGTGATCCTCGGGTACGGGGTCTATGCAGCGGTTCGAAGGCGGAAGCAACACAGCAAAAGATCATCCGGCCCCCCTTGACTGACGGGACAGAAACGGGCTTTCCAGGAGGCTGATCGCATTTGATTAAGATACTTTTTGTGTGCCGCGGCAAGCCTCTAACAAAAGCCGATTTTCCTTGTAAAATCAAGCACTTTTGACCATCCCTCACGCAGTTTACACCCCGTTTGCACCTTGCATTTTCCCCGGTTTTCGGGAGAAAGAGATCGTTTTTATGGTGAAAATCCTGTTTATTTGCTGGGGCATGTAACAAACACAACCAGAAAAAGCTGATAAACAGGGCGTTTGCCGCCCTTGAGCAATTTGTTTTACACCTCATTTACACCTTACAACCAAGCCCGCCATGACACCAATAGAAATACAAAACGCCTGTACCGCACGGATCACCGCTGCAAGTACAGGCGTTTTTATGGCTATACGGATCAAACGATTTCAACTGCGAGATCGCAGACAGGTCCCGGCTTTCCGGACAGCTTTAAAGGCTTACACTTTGTAGATATAGTCTGCTTTCCTCGGAGCAGGGTCGGCTGCGGGCTTGGCGGCATAGCCGAGAATCAGATGACCGATACCCTCATAGTCGCCCTCAATCCCAAGCTCCTTCAGGATGGCTTTGCCCTCTTCGCTCTCAAACTCTTCCTTTGCCCGATGCACCCAGCAGCTGGCAACGCCAAGGTCGGCCGCGGCATTCATCATGTTGCCCATGACCAGGCTTCCGTCGTACACGTAGGTGGGGACGGCCTTGTTGCCCAGAACCACCAGCACCTCCGGCGCGCCATAGAAGGGATCCATGTCCGCACCGAGAACGGCGGCATTCATCCTGGACAGCTTGTCCCGCAGCTCTTTGCTTGTGATGGCGAGGATGATCGGAGACTGTTTTCCCATACCGGTCGCGGCATAGGTGCCGGCTTCCAGGATCGCATTCAGCTTTTCTTCCTCGATCAGCTCCGGCTTGTAAGCGCGGCAGCTCCGACGGGTTTTCAATGTGGTCAATGTTTCAGCCATTTTGTATCCCTCCTAAAAAATCATTCACGATTCAGAATAGACCCTTCACCGCCGCGGACGGGGATCTCATCCAAGCGGTCGGCAAGGTATGCGCGCATCTCCCGCACAGCCTCCAGCATGTCCTGCTTGTGCTTGGGCAGCCAACCCTGCATGGGCATCACATTGGACGGGTGCGAGGCGAAGCAGTAGCATTCCTCCAACTCCAGACGGCTGAGAAGCAGCTCCTGCTCGTCCAGAAGCTGCCGGAAGGTACATTCGTGGAAAGCGCCGCTCTGCATTTCCCCGTACAGCTTACAGCCCGGCTCGGCGTGCAGGGTGCCGGTGAAGATCTGCCTGGGCTGAACGGCATTGATCATGGCCGCTGTGGCTTCCGCGTTTTCACGCCACAGCTCCGCGCCTCCACAGCCCAGGATGATGTTCAGCGTGAAATCGATTCCCGCCTTTTTCAGCCTCAGCAGCTGCTCGATGCTCTCCTGCGCGGTGTGGCCCTTGTTCATCATGGTCAGCGCTTCATCCAAGCCACTTTCCACGCCGATGTCCAGCCCGTTGATCCCGGCGTCGCGCAGGCGCCGCAGCTCGGCATCCGTTTTCCGGCGAATGTTCTGGATCGAGGCGTACATGGCAATAGTCCCGACCTTGGGCAGTTTCTGATGGATCAGCTCCGCGATCTTCAGCAGGCGCTCTGCGGGCATGGTAAACGGGTCGCCGTGCTCGAGAAACACCCGCTTGACGTCCGGGCGAAAGAGCGCCGCCTCGTCAAGATCGGCCTCCACCTGCTCCAGCGGGCACATGGTGAAGGGAACATCGTGGTACATGTAGCAGAACGTGCATTTGTTGTGGCTGCAGCCGGTGGTCACCTGCAGCAGCAGGGAGTTTGCCTCAAAGGGCGGACGGTAAACGATTCCGGTGGTATTCATGGTTCTTCTTTCTTTGCAAGGTATTCGATGTACTCGTTGCCCCAGGTTTCAAGAGCGGAGATCACAGGGCCAAATTTTTTGCCCATCTCCGTGAGCTGATATTCCACCCGAGGCGGGATGGCTTCGTATTGGGTGCGCTGCACCAGGCCGCTTTCCTCCAGCGTTTTCAGCTGCACGGACAGCGTGGCGTGGGTCATCTTCGGCATTTTCCGCAGAAGCTCGTTAAAGCGGATCGGGCCGTCTGCGAGATACAGCAGGATCAGCACCGCCCACTTGCCGGAGATCAGACTCTGCGCCGTGGCATAGGGGCAAACCCCGAAGCGGTCCTCAAGGGAGGTCTGCTTTTCCATCAGACGTCAAACTCCTCTTTCAGATCCAGCATGCCGCGGATCTCGGCATGGCCGTTTTCCAGATAAAACAGCCCCATCTCCCAGCCGTTTTTGTCATAGAGCTCCATGATCTGGGGCATCGCGGCCCGTACCTTTTCCAGCAGCGCCTCATCCTTGACAATCGTAGCCACACCGTCATAGCGCAGGAACTCTCCGCCGTTTACGGCAAGGACTTCGACCCGGGGATTGACCGTCAGCTGCTTGAACACATTCTTAAAGGTGCCGCAGCCGAAGTACAGCTTATCGCCGTCCAGCAGGTGGAAGCCGAAGGGACGACCCTTAGGCTGGTCTCCATCAGTGGTCAGGAAATAGAAGAGCTTGGCCTTATCCAGAAATTCATTGACTTTAGTTGCATTAGACATGTTGTTTTCCTCCTTGGTCATTTTCTTGAACTGGTATTATAATACGACCGCATTTTTGTTCGCGCAAGTACGATTTTTTGTGATACTCGGTATCTTTGAAGATACTCGATAATTGAAGGATAATCGTTTTGCTATCTAACCGCAGACACATACGCCGCCCATGAGACAAAACACCCCTGTTCCGGCAGCACCAGCACACCGTCCGTGCCGCCTCGATGCTGCACCAGCAGGCAGTCCCATACATCCCTGGCCCTGCATCGCTTTCCGTAATCCTCGATGAATTTCCTGTCTGCCAGCATATCGGTAACAAAGTTTTCATAGTCGATCTTCGGAAGCTGCACTGCAGTCACGATGCTGTATGGCCGTTCCCGTTCTACCAGATGTGGGCACAGCAGATCCTCTAATCTCCGGGGTCGCTCCACGAAATAGGCATAGCCGCGCATATCCATCTCTATCTCTATTTGAATTTGTATCCCCCCGGGGGGCTTGTGACGGCCCTCCAGGGGGATTATTATGTATAACATGAAAAACAGTGTTGACCTATTGAAAAATAGAAAAAGGAACACGATGGCGCTTGTACTGCTTGCAGTTGCAGTACTGGCGCTTGCTTTCGTGTGTCTGTTTGTCGGCTCTTCTCATATGAGTTTTGACGACTGTGTGAATGCTCTCCTGAAAAAAGGCAGCGCTGCCCAGGTGCGAATTGTCTGGAACATCCGCATCCCTCGCGTGCTGGCAGCCATCATTGCGGGCGCAGGACTGTCGGTGTCTGGTCTTATCATGCAGACCAATCTGAATAACCCCATGGCCTCGCCGTCCACACTGGGTGTTTCCAATGCAGCGGTCTTCGGAGCAAATCTTTCTATCATTGCCTTTGCAGGCGGTTTTCTGGACACCGGGAATCACCTGTCCAGTTATACTGTGGGCGCAAATCCGTATGCCACTTCGCTGATGGCCTTTATCTTTGC